>NZ_JBJZOH010000006.1:0-244083 GCF_047200595.1 Streptomyces sp. MS19
TCCCTTGGCCGAGGGGCGCAGCGACAGGTGCAGTTCGCGCAGGCGCGTCTCGTCCACCGGGCTGGGGGCGCCCATGAGGAGGTCCTGCGCGTTGCCGTTGAGCGGGAACGCGATGGTCTCGCGGATGTTCGGCTCGTCCGCGAGCAGCATCACGATGCGGTCCACGCCCGGGGCGATGCCGCCGTGCGGCGGGGCGCCGAAGTGGAACGCGCGGAGCATGCCGCCGAACTCGCGCTCGACCTCCGCGCGGCTGTAGCCGGCGATCTCGAACGCGCGGTACATGATCTCCGGCTCGTGGTTCCTGATCGCGCCGGACGACAGCTCGACGCCGTTGCACACGATGTCGTACTGCCAGGCCAGGACGTCCAGCGGGTCCTTGCCCTCCAGCGCGTCGAGGCCGCCCTGCGGCATGGAGAACGGGTTGTGCGAGAACTCGATCTGCCCGGTGTCCTCGTTGCGCTCGAACATGGGGAAGTCCACGATCCAGCAGAAGCGGAAGACGTTCTCCTCGAAGTGCCCGGCGCGGCGGGCGGCCTCGACGCGCACCGCGCCCATGATCTTCGAGACCTCGTCGAACTCGCCCGCCCCGAAGAAGACGGCCGTGCCGGGCCCCGCGTCCAGCTCGGCGAGCAGCGCGGCGGTGTCCGCCTCGGTGAGGAACTTGGCGATCGGCCCGGTCAGCGTCCGGTCCTCGCCGACCCGCACCCACGCCAGGCCCTTGGCACCGAGCCCCACGGCGAACTCGCCCAGCTGGTCGAAGAACTTGCGCGGCTGCGCCGCCGTGTCCGGCACGGCGAGGGCCCGCACGTGCTTGTCCGCGAACGCCTTGAAGCCGGAGCCCGCGAAGACGGCGGAGACGTCGGTCAGTTCGAGCCTGGCCCGCAGGTCGGGCTTGTCCGAGCCGTACTTCAGCATCGCCTCGCGGAACGGGATGCGCGGGAACGGCGAGGTGACGTGCCGCCCGCCGCCGAACTCCACGAACAGCTCGGTCATCACCTTCTCGATGACCCCGAAGACGTCCTCCTGCTCGACGAAGCTCATCTCGACGTCGAGCTGGTAGAACTCGCCGGGCGACCGGTCCGCCCGCGCGTCCTCGTCACGGAAGCAGGGCGCGATCTGGAAGTAGCGGTCGAAGCCCGCGATCATCAGCAGCTGCTTGAACTGCTGCGGCGCCTGCGGCAGCGCGTAGAACGTGCCCGGGTGCAGGCGCGACGGCACGAGGAAGTCCCGCGCGCCCTCGGGCGAGGTGGCGGAGAGGATCGGCGTCGTCAGCTCGTTGAACCCCAGCGCGGTCATCTTCTGCCGGATGGCGGCGATGACCGCGGAGCGCAGCATGATGTTGCGGTGCATGCGCTCGCGGCGCAGGTCGAGGAAGCGGTACTCAAGGCGCCGCTCCTCGCCGACACCGTCGTCCGCGTTGATGGTGAACGGGATCTGCTCGGCGGCGCCGAGCACCTCGACGTCGGAGACCTCGATCTCGATCTCGCCGGTCGCCAGCTCCGGGTTGACGTTCTCGGCGCCGCGCCCGGTGACCGTGCCGTCCACGCGCAGGACCGTCTCCTTGGAGAGGGAGCCGAGCCGCTCGCTCACCGCGTCGTACCCGGCCGTGCCGGGGCGGACCACGAGCTGGACGACGCCGTAGTGGTCGCGCAGGTCGACGAAGAGGATGCCCCCCAGGTTCCGGCGATTGTGCAGCCAGCCCGACAGCCGGACGTCCTGGCCGATGTCCGCCGAGCGCAGCTCGCCGCAGGTGTGGGACCGGTACCGATGCATCGTTCGTCCAAAGTCGTAGACGGGGTGGGGGACGGCCCCTCAGACTACCGGCCCACCTTCGCTCGCCGCTTCGGTACGAATGTGCATAAAGTGAGGCATTATGCGCGCCGAGGATGTGCTGAGGGCCGCCGAGGTCGGCACCTGGAGCTGGGACGACAACCGCCGCCTGCTGACCCTGGACGCCACCGCCGCGGAACTGGCGGGACTCGGCGCGCAGTCCATCACGCTCTCCGAGGCGGCGATCCGTTCCCGCACGCCCGTGCAGGACTACATCGGGCTCCAGCGGGTCTTCGCCATGGCCGAGGCGGAGGCGCGTATCGCCGAGGCGGAGTTCCGCCTGGTGACGGAGGACGGCGAGGTGCTGCGGACGCTGCACCTGCGGGTGGGCATGCCCGCGCGGCGCCCGGACGAGGCCGGGGACGACGGGTCCGCCGACGAGGGGTCCGGCGACGAGGGGTCCGGCGACGGGGGCGGCGGAGTGGCGGGGCCGGTCGGCACGGTGGTGGCCGTGCGGCGCCCCGAGGACGAGGGCGGCGAGCGCCGGATGGCCGCCGAGGACTGGGACTGGCGGCGCGCCCGCGAGGCGTTCCTCCTGGACGCCGGCCAGGCCCTGTCCGAGGCCCACAGCACCGCCGAGGCCCTGCGCACGGCCGCGTCCCTCGCGATGCCCGGCTTCTCGCCCGACGGCTTCGCGGTCTTCACGCGCGAGGGCGACCGCATCTGGATGGCCGAGCACCACGGGACACCGCTCAACGTCGACAACCTCGGCTTCCCCCTCCCGCTGTCCAGCCCGTACCCCGCCGCCGAGGCCATGCGCACCGGCCACGCCGTGTACATCGGGACGCCCGAGGACTACGCGACGCGCTACCCCGACTTCTGGCCCGCGATCCGCAAGTACGGCTACGCCTCGTGGGCCTACCTGCCGCTGGTGGTGGCCGGGCGGATCATCGGCGTCTGGCTGGTCGCGTTCTCCTCGCACGTGGACTTCACGATCGACAACCGCGCCATGCTCTCCACCCTGGCGCGGCTCCTCGCGCAGGCGCTGTCGCGCACGTTCCTCCAGGACACCGAACGCGAGCTGACGGCCGACCTCCAGAACACGATGGCCCCCGGCCCGACGCCCGCCGTGCCCGGCGTGCTGATGGCGGCGCGGTACGTCCCGACCGGCGGCGGGCTGAAGGTCGGCGGCGACTGGTACGACGTCATCCCCCTGCCGGACGGCCGCGTCGCGCTCGTGATCGGCGACGTGCAGGGCCACGACGTACGGGCCGCCGCCGTCATGGCGCAGCTGCGGATCGCCGTGCGCGCGTACGCGGCCGAGGGCCACCGGCCCGACGCCGTGGTGAACCGTGCCGCGCGCTTCCTCGCCGCCCTGGAGCACACGCGCGACGACCCGCGCTTCGCCACCTGCCTGTACGTCCAGGTCGATCCCCCGACCGGGACGCTCGACATCGTCCGCGCCGGGCACCCCGACCCCGCGATGATCTTCGAGGACGGCACGCTCGTGACCCGTCCCACGGCGGGCGGTCTGCCCCTCGGCGTCGGCCCCGAGGACGACTACCCGACGACCCGCCTGGTCCTCCAGCCGGGCGAGACGCTGCTGCTCGTCACCGACGGCCTGGTGGAGACGGGCCACCACGACCTCGACACCGGCTGGGCGCGCCTGGCCAACGCCGTGCGTGGCCTGCGCGGCATGCACCTGGAGGACCTGGCGGACACGCTGGTGGACACCGTGCAGGGCCCGCCGGGGCAGCAGGGCGCGGGCCAGGACGACGACCGGGACGACATCGCGCTGATGCTGCTGCGCAGACCGGGCGGCGAGCGCCGCGCGGACACCGGCGAGACCGTGCGGCGGGTCGTGCTGACGATCGGGCAGGACGAGCCGGCCAGGATCGCCCAGGGCCGCCGTCAGGTCGGCGAGATGCTGCGCGACTGGGACGACCCGGAGCGCGTCTTCGGCGCGGCGCTGATGCTCTCGGAGATCGCGACGAACGTGCTGACGCACACGGACGGCGACGCGCTCCTCGTCGCCGAGCTGAGCGGCCCCCCGGGCGAACGGCTGCTGCGCGTCGAGGTCAGCGACGACAGCGACCAGCTCCCCCACCTGCGCGACCCCGGCGAACTGGCGACGACCGGCCGGGGCCTCCAGCTGATGGACTCCCTGGCCGACGCGTGGGGCTACCAGCCGCGCGGCATGGGCAAGACGACATGGTTCGAACTGCGCGAGGGCCCCCTCAGCGCGGGCTCATGACCGGCTCGACGACCTGCTCCGGCTCGTCGAGCCACACCGCCACACCGCCGCGCGCGTCCACGCTGACGCCGAACCGCTCCACACCCGGCCGCCCGTGGCGGGTCCACCAGTCGTAGGCGGCCGTCAGCTCGTCCCACAGCGCGCGGCCCCCGGCCTGCCGCACCCACACACCGGGGCCCGCGCTGTCCCGTCGCACGGCGGCCGTCCACCCGGTGCCGCGCAGGTCGTAGAGCCACTGCGTGAGGCCGTCGGGGTGGCGTTCGACGGCGTGGGCTGCGTCCGCCAGCAGCAGCCCGGCCGCGAAGACGAACGGGTGCCAGTCGTCGGCCGGGGGCCACGCGTCGGTCTCACGGTCGGCCATCGGCAGGCCGTCGGGGTAGGCGGGCAACGGGTGGCGGTCGGCCCGCAGCTTCATGAACTCGACCTGCTGGAGGAACCGCCCCGTGGCCCGCCCGTCCTCGTCCACGGTGAGCCGCAGGAGGGCGTCGCGGCGGCTGTACGGGGTGCCCCAGGGCAGCAGGACGACGCCGCTCGGCCACGTCTGCCCGATCCAGGCCCCGGGGACGTGCCGCATCCCGCAGGTCGCGATCAGCCGGTCGTACGGCGCCCCCTCGGGTACGCCGCGCGCCCCGTCGCCGGTGATCACGCGGGGCGCGCGCCCGGCGCGGCGGAGGGCGTCGCGCGCGTGCGCCGCGACGCGCGGGTCGATCTCGACGGTGGTCACGGCGTCGTCGCCGAGCCGGTGGGACAGCAGCGCGGCGTTCCATCCGGTGCCGGTGCCGATCTCCAGCACACGGGCGCCCGGGGCGGCGTCGAGCGCGGCGAGCATCCGGGCGACGAGCGGGGGCGCGGACGCGGAGCTGGTCGGCGTGCGGCCGGGAGCCCGTCCCGTGTGGCGGCCGTCGTCCCACTGGGTGACCACGGCGGCGTCCGACACGGCCGCCGCGTGCCAGCCCTCGGGGTCGAGCGCGCGGGACACCGCCGGGCGGGGGGCGCCGTCGAACGGCCAGATGGTGTCGGGCAGGAACAGGGCCCGGGGCAGCGCGCGGAAGGCACCGGCCCACTCAGGCGCCGTGCCCTGAGGCACCGGCCCGTCGTGGGTCACGTGTGTTCGCCCCGCCCGGCGTCGCCTTCGTCCTCCGGCTCCTCCTTGCGGTGCTGCCCGGTGCCGGGCGGGGGCGGGCTGTCCGGGCTCGGCTCCGGCGGCTCGTACGGCTGTCCCGGCAGTGCCGGCTGACGCGTCATGGCGTACTCCTCCGCGGTTTGCCGGGCTCACCAGGACCTGGGCCGCCGCCGACGGTACGACGGCGCCCGGGGCGCACGACAAGGGCGCGCGGCGGTGGGTCCGCCGTCAGCGCGGGACCGGCCGGAGCCCGGCCCGGCGCGGTCGCCTCTTCTCAGGCTTCCGCACCGCGGAAGCACCGCCGGTACCGAACTCTTCGCCCGCAACGGTGTGCCGGACCACCCGTCCCGCCGAGGTCGCGGGTGGTCCGGCGCTCATGAAGTTGTTCAGGCAGCGGCGCCGTACTGGCTCGTCAGCCGGCGGATTTCGGCGTCCTTGAACGCTCGGACCTCTTCTACGATCCCGCTCTTCGGCAGCTCGGCCACGGGCACGCAGAGGTCCATGCGCTGGATGCAGACGCCGACCATGTACTGGCCCTGCTCGGTGAGGTACAGCCGGACGCCGTAGTAACCCTCCTGGCAGTCCGTGTCGTTGTTGAACCGGCATGACGCACAGGTGACCGGCAACCGTACCGGCAGCAGCCGCTTGACGTAGACCGCGCGGCTGCCGAGCGCCCGGTAGAGGGTGCGTTCGTCGGAAGTACCGGCTGTGAAGGTCCGGAGCACCGGTTCCGCGCCCACACGGGCCAGGACTTCGGAGATCGCCGCGATCGACCCGGCCCCGTCCTGGATACCTCTGATCGAGCCAGAAAGGCGATCGGTTCGATGCGGCCGCAGCTGGCGGTCTACCGTGGACGTGGAGTCCCAGGAGCCGGCGATCTGGAACGCCGCGCCCGCGAGGCATTGACCTGACAGCCGAGCCGCCGGAAGGAACCGAACGACATGGCCTGGACAACCGCCGCTCAGTCCTCCGCCCTCGAACCCGCTACGGAGTCGATGACCCTGCTGGTCGCCGCTGTCATCGTCCATGACATGGAGAACCGGCGGGTGGTCCTTCTGCGCCGTGGTCCGAACGCCAAGTTCGCCCAGGGAATGTGGGACCTGCCCGTCGGCAAGAACGAGCCCGGCGAACCGATCACGCGGACCGCTGTACGTGAACTCGCCGAGGAGACCGGGCTCGTGGTGTCCCCTGACGCGCTGAACCTGGTGCACGTCATCCACGGTGCACGAGGTGTCGAGGCACCCGGCGGCTTCCTGACAGTGGTGTTCTCCGCCCACCAGTGGTCGGGCGACCTCCGCAACGGTGAGCCCGGGAAGCACGAGGAGGTCGCCTGGGTGAGTACCGACGCGCTGCCGCCGGAATTCGTCGGAACGACGGGCAGCGCCTTGCGCAGCTACCTTCAGGGGGGTCCCAGCGTCTCGCTCGACTCGTGGCCGGCACAGGACTGAAGGCCGCGCGCCAGCTGACGGGGCCCAGGACCGTCTCGGCTGGCCGTTCCATCGGGGGGCAGGTCAGAGGTGGTCGGCCGGGATGCGGCCGAGGCGGCCGGACTGGAAGTCGTCGAACGCCTGGGCCAGTTCGGCGTGGCTGTTCATGACGAACGGGCCGTAGTGCGCGAACGGTTCCCTGATCGGCTGCCCGCCGAGCAGCATGACCTCCAGCGACGGCGTGTGCCCGTCCTGCCGCTCGTCGGCGCGTACGGTGACCGTCTCGCCCTCGCCGAAGACGACCGCCTGCCCCAGCTCGACCGGCCGCCCCGCCGCGCCCGCGCTGCCGCGCCCGGCGAGGACGTACGCCAGCGCGTTGAAGTCGCGGCGCCACGGCAGCGTCAGCTCGGCGCCCGGGGAGACGGTGGCGTGGACGAGGGTGATGGGCGTGTACGTGACGCCGGGGCCCTGGTGGCCGTCGAGGTCACCCGCGATGAGGCGGATCAGCGCGCCGCCGTCGCCCGAGGTGAGGAGGCGCACGTTGCCGCCGCCGATGTCCTGGTAGCGGGGGGCGGCCATCTTGTTCTCGGCGGGCAGGTTCACCCACAGCTGGATGCCGTGGAAGAGGCCGCCGGACATGACGAGCGACTCGGGCGGCGTCTCGATGTGCAGCAGCCCGGAGCCGGCGGTCATCCACTGGGTGTCGCCGTCGTTGATGACTCCGCCGCCGCCCTCGGAGTCGCGGTGCACGAAGGTGCCGTCGATCAGGTACGTCACCGTCTCGAAGCCCCGGTGCGGGTGCCACGGCGTGCCCTTCGGCTCGCCCGCCGCGTAGTCCACCTCGCCCATCTGGTCCATGAGGATGAACGGGTCGAGGTGCCGGTGGTGGATGCCCGCGAAGGCGCGGCGGACGGGGAAGCCCTCGCCCTCCAGGCCGGTGGGGGCGGTGACGACGGCGCGGACGGGGCGGGCGGCGGCGTCGGCGGGGGCCGTGACGCGCGGCAGGGTCAGCGGGTTCTCCACGGTGATCGCGGGCATGGGGTCCTCCTGGGTGACTGCCCTCAGAGTAGTTGAACGGTGAACATCCGTCGAGACCCGCGGCATTCCCCGGTCGCCCGGTCACCCGGCCCCGCGCTCACCCGTACATGCGCCGCATCGTGTAGTCGACCATCTCCTCCACCGACTCCGCGTCCAGCACGAGCCGGTGCTCGCCCTCCATGTCGAGCGCGAAGCCGTACCCGGCCGGCAGCAGGTCGAGGACCTCGCCGCCCGTCACCGTGAAGTAGCGCGACTCCTTGCCCGCGTAGCGGCGCAGCTCCTTCAGCGAGCTGAAGAGGGGGATCACCGGCTGCTGCGTCGTGTGCAGCGCGAGGAAGCCGGGGTTCTCGCCGCGCGGGCAGTAGATCTTCGCGCCGAGGAAGACGTCGTGGAACTCCTCGCTCGACAGGGTCCCCGAGGTGTACGCCCGCAGCGCCTCCGCCAGGGTCGGCGGGGCCGTGGGGGCGGCGGGCTGCTGCTGTTCCGGATAGTGCTGCTGGTCGCCGTACCCCGCGAGCGGCTGCTGGTTTCCGTAGGGCTGCTGCTGGCCCTGATAGGCCGACTGGTTGTCGTAGCCGTACATGCCGGTAAGAGTACTGACTCACAGTTGACCGGTTTCCGCTTGCTTCTTATTACCGACGGGTAGCACTATGGGGGTTACCTGCCGGTACGAAGCCCGGCCGCCGCACGCGCACCGCACCGACACCTACGGAGTCGCCGTCATGGGTCACTACAAGTCGAATCTCCGCGACATCGAGTTCAACCTGTTCGAGGTCCTCGGCCGCGACAAGGTGTACGGCACGGGGCCGTTCCAGGAGACCGATCCCGACACCGCACGCAGCATGCTCGCCGAGATCGCCCGCCTCGCCGAGAACGAGCTGGCGGCCTCCTACGTGGACGGCGACCGCAACCCGCCCGTCTTCGACCCGGAGACGCACACCGCGCCGCTGCCCGAGTCGTTCAAGAAGAGCTTCCGCGCCTACATGGACGCCGAGTGGTGGCGGCTGAGCATCGGCGAGGAGCTGGGCGGCCTCACCGCACCCCGCTCCCTCGTCTGGGCGGCGGGCGAGAACATCCTCGGCTCCAACCCGGCGATCTGGATGTACGGCTCGGGCCCGACCTTCGGCCGCGTCCTCTACGACGAGGGGACCGAGGAGCAGCACAAGATCGCCCAGCTGATGGTGGACAGGCGCTGGGCCTCCACCATGGTGCTGACCGAGCCCGACGCGGGCTCCGACGTCGGCGCGGGCCGCGCGAAGGCGGTGCGGCAGGACGACGGGACCTGGCACATCGAGGGCGTGAAGCGCTTCATCACCTCGGGCGAGCACGACCTGTCGGACAACATCATCCACTTCGTCCTGGCACGCCCCGAGGGCCACGGCCCCGGCACCAAGGGCCTGTCGCTGTTCATCGTGCCGAAGTACGACTTCGACTGGGACACCGGCGAGCTGGGCGAGCGCAACGGCGTCCACGCCACGAACGTCGAGCACAAGATGGGCCTCAAGGTCTCCAACACGTGCGAGCTGACGTTCGGCGCGCACGGCACCCCGGCGCGCGGCTGGCTGCTCGGCGAGAAGCACGAGGGCATCCGGCAGATGTTCAAGATCATCGAGTTCGCCCGCATGATGGTCGGCACCAAGGCCATCGCCACGCTCTCCACCGGCTACCTGAACGCGCTGGAGTACGCCAAGGAGCGCGTCCAGGGCCCGGACCTCACGCAGTTCGCCGACAAGTCCGCCCCGCGCGTCACGATCACGCACCACCCGGACGTGCGCCGTTCCCTCATGACGCAGAAGGCGTACGCCGAGGGCATGCGCGCCCTCGTCCTCTACACCGCGTGCGTGCAGGACGCGATCCTCGTCAAGGAGGCGGCGGGCGAGGACCCCGCGGCCGACGCGGCGATGAACGACCTGCTGCTGCCCGTCCTCAAGGGCTACGGCTCGGAGCGCTCCTACCAGCAGCTCGCCGAGTCGCTCCAGACCCTCGGCGGCTCCGGCTACCTCCAGGAGTACCCGATCGAGCAGTACATCCGGGACGCCAAGATCGACACCCTGTACGAGGGCACGACCGCGATCCAGGGGCAGGACTTCTTCTTCCGCAAGATCGTCCGCAACCAGGGCGTGGCCCTCACGTCGCTGGCCGAGGAGATCAAGAAGTTCCTCGCCGAGGCGCCCGGCGGGGACGGCCTGGCGGGCGCCCGCGAGCAGCTGACGCGCGCGGTCGGCGAGCTGGAGCGCCTGGTGGGCGTGCTGCTGACGGACCTGGCGGGCACCGAGAAGGACGTCCGCTCGCTGTACAAGGTCGGGCTGAACACGACGCCGTTCCTGATGGCGGCGGGTGACGTCGTGGTGGCCTACCTGCTGCTGCGCGGCGCGGCCGTGGCGGCGGCCAAGCTGCCGGACGCGGGCGCGAAGGACAAGGCGTTCTACGCGGGCAAGGTCGCCGCCGCCCGGCACTTCGCGGCGACGGTCCTGCCGAGCGTCGCGGTGGCGCGCGAGACGGCCGAGAACACGGACCTGTCGCTGATGGACCTGGACGAGGCCGCCTTCTGACGTTCCGACGTGCTGACCCCGGGGTCCACCGACCGGTGGACCCCGGGTTCAACCGTGCGGGGCTGTCGTCCGCCACGCCCCGGCCGACAGCATGGGGACATGACGAAATCCCCAGGTCGGACGGCTGACGACCACGCCGCCGTCCACCTCACCGACGTCCGGAAGGTGTACGGCGACGCGCAGCGCGCGGTGGCCGCGCTCGACGGCGTGACGCTGTCCCTGCCGCGCGGCGGCTTCACCGCCGTCATGGGCCCGTCCGGCTCCGGCAAGAGCACGTTCCTGCACTGCGCCGCCGGGCTCGACCGGCCGACGTCCGGCACGGTCACCCTCGACGGCACGGACCTCGGCCCCCTGCGCGAACGCGCCCTGACCGAGCTGCGGCGCGAGCGGATCGGCTTCGTCTTCCAGGCGTTCAACCTGCTGCCCGCCCTCGGCGTCACCGACAACGTCACGCTGCCCCTGCGGCTCGCGGGCCGCCGCCCCGACCGGCGGGCCGTGCGCGAGGTGCTCGACCGCGTCGGCCTCGGCGACCGGCGGCACAGCCGCCCCGGCGAGCTGTCCGGCGGCCAGCAGCAGCGCGTCGCGATCGCGCGGGCCCTCGTCACCAGGCCCGCCGTCCTCTTCGGCGACGAGCCGACCGGCGCCCTGGACACCACGACGGCCGGCGAGGTCCTGGCGCTGCTGCGCGAGTCCGTCACCGAGTACGGGCAGACCGTCGTCATGGTCACGCACGACCCGGTGGCCGCCGCACACGCCGACCGCGTCGTCTTCCTCGCCGACGGGCGGCTCGCGGGCTCGCTCGACGCGCCCACCCCGGAACGGGTCGCCGAGCGGATGACCGGCCTCGGCGCGCGTGCCGGTGCGGGGGTGGCCCGGTGATCGGCATCGCGCTGCGCACCCTGCGCTTCCACAAGGGCGGCTTCGCCGCGTCGTTCGTCGCGCTGCTGCTGGGCGCCGCGCTCGTGATCGGCTCTGGCGGCCTGCTGGAGACGGGCATACGGCTCGCCGCGCCGCCCGCGCGCCTGGCCGCCGCGCCCGTCGTCGTCACCGCCGACCAGCGGTACGCCGGGACGGTCGAGGACGTCGTCTTCCCCGAGCGGGCACGCCTCGACGCGGCGCTGGCCGACGAGCTGGCGGCCGTACCGGGCGTCGCCGCCGCCGTGCCCGACGTCTCCTTCCCCGCCGCGCTCGGCGCGGACGGGAGCGCCGAGGCGACCGGCCACGGCTGGTCCGCCGCGCGCCTCGCGCCGCTGCGCCTGACCGAGGGCACCGAGCCCGCCACGGACGGCGCGGTCGTCCTCGGCGCCGCGCTCGCCGCCCGTTCGGGGGTCGCCCCCGGCGACCGGGTCACGCTCGTCGCGGGCGGCGCGGCGCACACGTTCACCGTCTCGGGGATCGCCGCGGGCCCCGGCGCGGCGGACGGGCTGTACGTCGGCGACGCGGTGGCCGCGCGC
Organism: Streptomyces sp. MS19; assembly: GCF_047200595.1. Classification (NCBI taxonomy): domain Bacteria; kingdom Bacillati; phylum Actinomycetota; class Actinomycetes; order Kitasatosporales; family Streptomycetaceae; genus Streptomyces; species Streptomyces sp. MS19. The sequence goes on from NZ_JBJZOH010000006.1 coordinate 11,619, forward strand.
CTCGCCGGGCACCCGGGCACGGCCGACGCGTTCGGCGTGTTCACCGCCCCCGGCACCGACACGGGCGACGTCGCCGACGCGCTGCGCACCGCCGTCGCCGACCGCGGCGCCACCGTCCTGACCGGCGACGACCGCGGGCGCGCCGAGGACCCGGCCGTCCTCGCGGAGGGCGAGGACCTCGTCCCGCTCGCGGCGGCGTTCGGCGGGCTCGCCGCGCTGGTCACGGTCTTCGCGGTCGCGGGCACCGTCTCCCTGTCGCTGCGGCGCAGGCGCCGGGACATGGCGCTGCTGCGTGCGGTCGGCGCGACGCCGCGCCAGGTGCGGCGGATGGTCGTCGCCGAGACGTTCGTCCTGGCCGTACTGGCCACCGCCCTGGCGTGCGTGCCAGGACCCCGGGTGGGCGCGTGGCTGCTCGACACCTTCGCGGACAACGGGGTGGTGCCCGCCACGATCGCGTACCGCTCCGGTTCCGTCCCGCTGATCGCCGGGGCCGGGGCCGCGCTGCTCACGGCGCTCGGCGCCGCCTTCGCCGCCGCGCGCGCCGCGGGCCGCACCCGTCCCGTGGAGGCCCTGGCGGACGTCACGGCGGACACGGCGCGCTTCGGCGTGCTGCGCCTGCTCACCGCGCTCGCCTGCCTCGGCGGCGGCACGGCGCTGGCCGTCGTCACGGCGGGCATGCCGGGCCCCGAGGCGGACAGCGTGGCGACCCCGGCGGCGCTGCTGTGGACGACCGGCTTCGCGCTGCTGGCCCCCGTGCTGTCCCGCGCCGTCACGGCCGCGCTGCGGCGGCCCGTACGCGCGGCGGGCGGCCTGGCCGGGCGGCTCGCGACACTGAACGCCCGCGCGGGCGCGGCCCGGATGGCGGCGGCCGTCACGCCGGTCATGCTCGCCTCCGGTCTCGCGCTGTCGCTGGTCTACCTCCACACGACGCAGGCCGACGGCGCCCGGGAGGCGTTCGACGCGAGCCTGCGCGCCGACCTGGTGGTCACGGCGGGCGCGGGCGGGCTGCCGCTCGACGCGGTGGCGGCCGTCGCGGAGCGGCCGGGCGTCGGCGCGGCGTCGGCGCAGGTCTCCGCGCTCGGCTGGATCGAACCCGACGAGCCCATGACCGTGTCGGACGGCGGCGAGGACGCCGGGCCGCAGCCGGCCGAGGTGGCGCTGCGCGGCGTCACCGCCGGGGCTGTCGAGGAGACCACCGCCTTCCACGCGGTGGAGGGCGACCTGGCCGGCCTGCGCGGCGACACCGTCGCCCTGCCCACGGCCCGCGCCGAGGGCCGCCGCATCGGCGACACCGTGCCCCTGCGCCTCGGCGACGGCACGCGCGTGACGCCCGTCCTGGTCGCCACGGTGGACAGCCGCCGCGGCTACGAGACGGCGCTGCTGCCCGCCGACGTGCTCGCCGCCCACACGGACACCGGGCTCGTCCCGCAGATCCTCGTCACGGCCGCCCCCGGCACGGACACCGGCGACCTCGCCGCGTCCCTCTCCGCCCTGTCCGCCGACCACCCAGGGCTGCGGGTCGCCGACCGCGACGCACTCGGCTCGGCGCGCGCCGAACAGGACAGGACCCAGGCGTCGATGGCCTTCCTGGTCGTCGCCATGGTCGTCGGCTACGCGACGATCTCCCTGGTCAACGCCCAGATCCTCGCCACGGGCGAACGCCGCCGCGAGCTGGCCCTGCACCGCCTCGTCGGCGCGACCCGCCGCCAGGTGACGCGGATGATGGCCGTCGAATCACTCCTGACGGCGGCGGCGGGCATCGCCCTCGGCGCCCTGACGGCGGCGTGCGTCCTGGCCCCGGCAAGCCTCAGCATCAACGGCACGCCCTTCCCGCACGGCTCCCCCCTGATCCTGGCCACGGTCCTCACCGCCGCGACCGCCCTGACCCTGGCCACCACCCTGCTGGCCACCCGTGCGGCACTGCGCACACCCCCCGGCACCACGGCGGGCGCGTGACACGGAACGGCCGAAAAGCACCACGCGAAGAGACAGGAGCCGGATACTCGCCCTCGGCGGAGGACGCCACCGGGGGCGCGTGGCCGGTCCCGGACACGGGAGGTGCGTATGAGCAAGGTCAGCAGGGCGCAGGAGCGCCGGAAGGCGGCGGGGCTGCCCGTACGGTCTCCCGCGGAGAAGCGCGAGGCGATGGACCGCCTGGTCACCGGGGTACGCGCCCACCGGCTCGCGGAGATCCGCCGGGAGCAGGCACTGACCCAACGGTCGGTCGCCGAGACCATGGGCGTGTCGGCGCCCCGGGTGTCGGCTGTCGAGCACGGCCATCTCGACCGCACGGAGCTGGCGACGCTCCGCTCCGACGTGGAGGCGCTCGGCGGTCGGCTCCGCATCGTGGCCGACTTCGGCACCACCGAGTTCACCGTCGCCTGAGGGAGTCATGCCACGTATTGTCATCGATCTGGACGACTGGATCATCGACGAAGCCATGCGGCTGTACGGCACCCGGAGCAGGACGGCTGCGGTACGCGCGGCGGTGGAGGACGCGGTGAGGCGGCGCCTGCGCCGGGAGTTCGCGGATGCCGTGAAGTCCGGGGAACTCGACTTCTCCGAGATCATCGAGAACACGGGCCCGCTCGGCACGCGCCCCCGGGACGATGCGGGTGACGCGTCGTGAGCGCCACCGGCCCGGTCCGCGTTCCCCCAGAGGGGGCGGTCCTGGGCCCGAGGCAGCGAGAGGAGAGGCGGTGCACGGGAGGATGACCGGTTCGGTCGATGACCAGCGGCAGGGGAGGCCGGTCCGTGCGCGGGTCGGCGCCGACGAGGCGGAGGTGCGGGCGGCGGCGGAGATCCGTGCCTTCTACGGGGGGCGCCCGGCTCCCCTGCCGGACGGTGTGGCAGCGCCCACCGAGGAGGAGCTGCGGGCCGCCGATGACGTGATGTGGTGACCGGTCACGTCGGTTCCTGGACGCGGGGGTCAGCGGTGGGGGTGCGGGTGGTCTTGGTGCGGGTGGGGAGGAGTGGGGTGGTCAGCAGGGTCAGCAGGGTCAGTGCGCCCGCCAGTGCCAGGCCGAGTGCGTAGCCGGACGTCGCGGCGGACAGCGGGGGGTCGCCCTGGCCGAGGAGGGTGGTCGTGTGGGCGGTCTGGATGCTGGTGAGGGCGGCCAGGCCCAGTGCGCCGCCGAGTTGGCGTGAGCTGCTGAGGACCGCCGACGCCGTGCCCGCCTCGTGGGGCGGCAGGCCGCCGGTCGCGGCGGCGGTCAGGGGGACGAAGCCGATGCCGAGCCCGGCGCCCAGCAGCAGCGACGGCCCGAGCACGTCCCCCGCGAAGCTCCCCGGCGCGCCGAGGAGCGCCAGCCAGCCGAACCCCGCCGCCGACAGCAGCCCGCTCGGCACCAGCAGCGCCCGTACGCCCACCGCCGGCAGCAGCCGCGTCGAGGCGCGGATGCCCGCGTAGACCACCGCGCACATCGGCAGGAACGCGAGCCCCGCCTCCGCCGGGCCGAGGCGCAGGACCTCCTGGAGGTAGAGGGAGACGAAGTAGAACGCCGCGAACTGCCCGGCGCTCAGCAGCAGCATGAAGAGGTTCGCGCCCGCCACCGCCCGCCGCGCCAGCAGCCCGGGACGCACCAGCGGCTGCGCCGCCCGCCCCTCCCACACCGCGAACGCCGCCAGCGCGACGGCCGCCACGCCCAGTGTCGCGAGCGTGCCCGGATCGGTCCAGCCGGTGTCGCCGGTCCGCACGACGCCGAGGATCAGCAGTCCGGCCCCCGCCGTGGCGAGGACGGCGCCCGGCACGTCGAGCCGCGCCCGGTGCCCGCGGTCGGCGGGCGCCCCGGCCAGCGCGGTACCGACGACGGTCAGCGCCAGCGGCAGGTTGACGAGCATGACGGCCCGCCAGCCCGCGTACTCGGCGAGCAGCCCGCCGACGAGGACGCCCGCGCTGCCGCCCACCGCCGAGACGGCCGAGTAGACGCCGAGCGCGCGGTGCCGCGCCGGTCCCGCCGCGAACGTGACGGTCAGCAGCGCCAGCGCGGCCGGGACGAACGCCGCCGCCCCCGCCCCCTGGACGGCGCGCGCCGCGATCAACTGCCAGGGCTCGCGCGCCAGTCCGCCGCCCAGCGAGGCGAGCGCGAACAGCGCGGTGCCCGCCAGCAGCAGCCGCCTGTGGCCGAACAGGTCGGCGGCCCGCCCGCCGAGCAGCAGCAGCCCGCCGAACGCGAGCGCGTACCCGTTGACCACCCAGGACAGCGAGCGGCCGAGGCCGAGGCCCGCGTCCATGGCGGGCAGCGCGACGTTCACGACGGTCATGTCGAGCGTGGCCGTGAACTGCGCCAGCGCGACGGATACGAGGACGAGCGCCGGACGGGCGCCGTGCGTCGGCATGGCTCCCCACCTCCTGCTGGTACGCGCGCGAGACGGCCTGGCCCGCCGCGCGGCGCGTCGCCCGGCCGGCGTAGGGTCCAACGCGCGAGGGCTTCCGCGGGCACGCGCGCGGGCACGCGACACGGCGGGCCGCCACCGCAGCGGGCCGGGCGCGCGCCCGTCTGGTAGGTCTGGTCGCCTGGCCGCCGCACGGGCGCGCGGCGAACGGAGGACGGACGCGTGGGAGCCGTGGAGGAAGAGCCGCAGCCGCCCGACGGGCACGCGGGCCCCGAGCTGACGCTGACGGCCGAGCACGTCAGCCGCCTCGCCCAGGCCAACGAGCGGATGCGCGCCCTCCTCGGCGCCATGACCGGCATCAGTGGCGAGCTGGACCTGCCCGCCGTGCTGCGGCGCATCGTCGCGACGGCGATGGAGCTGGTCGGGGCGCGCTACGGGGCGCTCGGCGTGCTGGACGAGAGCGGCGAGGGTCTGGCGGAGTTCATCCCGGTCGGGCTGAGCGCGGCGGAGTCGCAGCGGCTGGCGGGCGTGCCGTTCCCGCGGGGCCGCGGGCTGCTCGGCCTGCTGATCGAACGCCCCGAGCCGGTACGGGTCCGCTGCATCCAGGACCACCCCGGCTCGGTCGGCTTCCCGCCGGGCCACCCGCCGATGCGGACGATGCTGGGCGTCGCGATCGGCGTGCGCGGCCGGGTGTACGGGAACCTCTACCTGAGCGAGCGGCACGACGGGCGGCCGTTCGACAAGGGGGACGAGGCGGTCGTCGTCGCGCTGGCGTCGGCGGCGGGCGTGGCGGTGGAGAACGCGCGGCTGTTCGCGCAGGTGCGGGACAGCGCCGAGAACTTCCAGCGCATGCTGCTGCCGCGCATTCCCGATCTGGCGCCCTTCGAGGCGGCGGCGGTCTACCGCACCTCCACCGAACGCGGCCTGCGCGCCGGGCAGGTCGGCGGCGACTGGTACGACGCGCTGCGGCTGCCGGACGGGTCGCTGGGCGTCGTCATCGGCGACGTCGTGGGGCACGACCTGGCGGCCGCCGCCGCGATGGCGCAGATCCGGCACATGCTGCGGGCGCTGCTGTATGTGCGGCACGGGTCGCCCGCCGCGGTGCTCGCCGAGCTGGACCGGACGCTGGGCGCGATCACCGACCAGCCGATCACCACCGCCTGCCTGGCCCGCGTCGCACCGGCGGACGGCGGGCACTGGCGGCTGACGTGGACCTCGGCGGGCCACACCCCGCCGCTGCTGGTCGCGGCGGACGGCACGCACACGTACCTCGACGGCGAGCCTGGGCTGCCGCTCGGCGTGGACCCCGATGTGCCGCGCCCCGAGCACACGGTGGACCTGCCGCCCGGCGCGACGCTGCTGCTGTTCACGGACGGGCTGGTGGAGGACCGCACGCGTTCGATCGATTCCGGCCTCGCCGAGCTCGCGGGCCACGCGACCGAGCACATCGGCAGGCCGCTCGACGTCCTGTGCCGCACCCTCGCCGACCTGCGGCCGAGCGACGGACACGACGACCTGGCGCTGCTCGCACTGCGGACACCCGCCGACTCCGCGCACCATATCGGGACTTGAGAGCCCAAAGAGCGACCCGCCCCTGGCCGGATTCGTATGCTGTCGCCATGACCGCACCCTTCGACCGCCGCCACACCGACGACCTGATGGCCTTCCTCGCGCAGTCGCCGTCCCCCTACCACGCCGTGGCCAACGCCGCCGCACGCCTGGCGGACGCCGGGTTCACGCGCCTCGCGGAGACCGACGCGTGGGACGGCGGGCCCGGCGGCCGGTACGTGGTGCGCGGCGGTGCGCTGATCGCCTGGTACGTGCCGGAGGGCGCCGGGCCCGCCACCCCGTTCCGCGTCGTCGGCGCCCACACCGACTCGCCGAACCTGCGCCTCAAGCCCACCCCCGAGACCGGCCGGCACGGCTGGAAGCAGCTCGCCGTCGAACTGTACGGCGGGCCGCTGCTCAACAGCTGGCTCGACCGCGACCTCGGCGTCTCGGGCCGCCTCGCCCTGCGCGGCGGCGGGACGGCGCTCGTCCACGTGGACCGGCCGCTGCTGCGCGTGCCGCAGCTCGCGATCCACCTCGACCGCTCGGTCAACGACGGGCTGACGCTCAACCGCCAGGAACACACCATGCCCGTCTGGGGACTCGGCGCCCCGCGCGAGCACGAGCTGCTCGACTTCCTCGCCGAGGAGGCCGGGCTCGGCTCGGCCGGCGAGATCGCCGGCTGGGACCTGATGGCGCACAGCGTCGAGCCGCCCGCGTACCTCGGCAAGGACCGCGAACTCCTCGCCGCCCCGCGCCTCGACAACCTCCTGTCGGTGCACGCCGCGACCGCCGCGCTCGCCGACACCGCGCGCCGGGGCGGGGCCCCGCGCCACATCCCGGTCGTCGCCGCGTTCGACCACGAGGAGAACGGCAGCGAGTCCGACACCGGCGCGGGCGGCCCGCTGCTGCGCGTCGCGCTGGAACGCGACGTGTACGCGCGGGGCGGCACCGCGGAGGACCGTGCGCGCGCGGTCGCCGGATCGTTCTGCCTGTCCTCCGACACCGGCCACGCCGTGCACCCCAACTACGGTGAGCGGCACGACCCCGACCACCGCCCGGTCGCCGGGGGCGGCCCGCTGCTGAAGGTCAACGTGAACCAGCGGTACGCCACGGACGGCGTGGGCCGCGCCGTGTTCACCGCCGCGTGCGAGCAGGCGGACGTCCCGTGGCAGCCGTTCGTCTCGCGCAACGACATCCCCTGCGGCACGACGATCGGCCCCATCACGTCGGCGCGGCACGGCATCGCGACGGTGGACGTCGGCGCGCCCATCCTGTCGATGCACTCGGCGCGCGAACTGTGCGCGGCCGTCGACCCGTACCTCCTGGCCAACGCGATGGCGGCCTTCCTGCGCCCCGCCGGGTGACCCGGCACCGCCGGGGAAACGCCCCCGTAACACCCTTGGGAGAACGGGCCCGACGCCGCCGGCCGGGCCCGTCCCGCCGGTGGCTCGCAGGCGTACGGGCCGCCTAGGATTCGTACCCGGTAAGCCATTCACCGGCCGCGGCAGCGCGGCGTACCGTGTGAACACCCAGTCCAGCCAGCGCCGAAACCGCCACGAGGGGTCAAGTGACCGAGCACCCGAGCCTCCAGCCGTACATCGCTGCGTGGACACAGTCGATCGAGGCGATATCGGAGCTGGTGTCCTCCCTCGTCGAAGGCGAGTGGAACAGGCCCACGGAGCGCACCGGCTGGTCGGTGCGCGACATCGTCTCGCATGTGATCGGCGACGAGTGCGAGGCCCTCGGCGACCCCCGGCCCATCCACTCGCTGCCGCGCGACCTCTACCACGTGGTGGACGAGACGACGCGCTACCTGGAGGTCCAGGTCGATGTGCGGCGGCACCACACCGGGCCCGAGATGACCGGCGAGCTGGAGTACACGATCATCCGCCGCATGCGGCAGATCCGGAACGAGCGGCGCGGCCCCGACGACCTCGTCACCCACCCCCTGCACGGCAAGCTGCCGCTGACGGCGTTCATGGCGCAGCGCGTCTTCAGCGTCTGGACGCACGAGCAGGACCTGCGGCGCGCGCTGGGGCAGCCGGGCGACCTGGCGTCGCCGGCCGCGCTGGTGGCGCGTGACGTGCTGATCCAGCGGCTGCCGAAGACGGTCGCGGAGGACGCGGGCGCGCCGAAGAAGTCGGCGGTGGTCTTCGACATCAGCGGGCCGGTGGAGTTCCTGCGCACGGTACGCGTGGACGAGAACGGGCAGGGCAGCGTGGACGGCAGCCCGTCGCTGGGTCCTGTCGTCACGTTCACGTCGGACTGGGAGACGTGGTCGCGGGTGGCGAGCGGGCGGGTGCGGGCGCGGCGCGTCGCGGACAAGCTGAAGATCGAGGGCGACACGGAGCTGGCCGGGCGCATCCTCGCCGCCTTCCCCGTCGCGTACTGAACGGGCGCGCGGCGGCGGCCCGTCACGAGGTGGGTTCCCTGCCCGTCGAGACCGTCAGGACGATCGGGCCGTCCTCCTCGGGGTTGTAGGGCTCCCCGACCGCGGGCGACTGCTCCAGCACCATGCCGTCGCCCTTGAGCACCTCGTCGCGGTAGCGCAGGTTGTCGTCGTAGCTCCAGCCCGCGGCGCGCATGCACTCCTTCACGGAGTCGATGTGGACGTCGTAGAAGTCGGGCATGGTGACGGCGCCCGGGTGTTCCGTCTGGTCGTAGTAGTCGGACGCGCTGACGCAGCGGGACGGCTCGATGGTCCGTTCCGGGTCGCCCGTCTTGTAGCGCGGCTCGTCGTTCGCCGGCTCGTCGTCGCCGCCGCTGCCGCCCACGCTCTCGCCGGTCGGCGTCCCCGTGCCGCCGCCCGCCTCCGGGTCGCCGTTCCCCCTGCTCAGCACGACGACCACGATCGCCAGCGCCGCGACCAGCGCGATCGCCACCACCGACGCCACCACCAGCTGCCAGGGCGCCGACGCGCGGCCGTGCTCCGGGGCGGGGGCGGACGCGGCGGGCACGGGCTGGGCGGGGCCGTACGCGGCGGGCGGGGTGTCGACCGGGCCGCCGGGGTAGCCGTAGCCGCCGCCGGGGGCCGGGGCGTACGGGGACGGCGTGGCCGGGCCCGGCCGGGCCGGGTGGGTGGGGGACGGCGTGCGCGGCTCGGAGCCGCCGGGCCCGACCCGGCCGAAGTCGGCCACGCCGAACTCACGGCCGCCGTACTCGCGGCTGCCGTACTCGGGGCTGCCGAATCCCGGGAAGACCGCCTGCGACACCCCCGAACCGCTCTGCGGGCGCCGGGCCGCCTCCGGGTCGATCGCGGGCGGCGCCCCCGTCAGCCCCTCCGCGACGCGGCGGCACGCGGCCAGCATCTCGCCCGCCGAGCGGAAACGTTCGTCCGGGTTCTTGCGCAGGGCGCGCGCTATCAGGGCGTCCAGCTCGGGCGTCACGGCGCGGTTCAGCGCCGACGCGGCGGGCGGCGCCTCCGTCACGTGCGCGTACGCCACGGCGAGCCCCGAGTCGGCGTCGAACGGCACCCGGCCCGTGATCAGCTCGAACAGCATCACGCCCATCGCGTACAGGTCGGACCGCGCGTCCACCGCCCGCCCGAGCGCCTGCTCGGGCGACAGGTACTGGGGCGTGCCGACGACCATGCCCGTCTGCGTCATCGCCCTGACGCCGGACTGCGTGGCGCGCGCGATGCCGAAGTCCATCACCTTCACGACGCCGCGGGGGGTGAGCATCACGTTCCCCGGCTTGATGTCGCGGTGGACGAGACCCGTCTCGTGGCTCGCGTCGAGCGCCGCCAGCACCTCGGCCGTGATCCGCAGCGCCTTGTCGGCCGGCATCGCCCCGTACCTCGCCGCGTCCGCCTCCAGCGCGTCACGCAGCGGCTCGCCCTCGACGTACTCCATGACGATGTACGGCACCGCGCCGTCCGGCGTCCGCTCCTCGCCGGTGTCGAAGACGGACACGATGTTCGGGTGGCTCAGCTTGGCGACGGCCTGCGCCTCGAAGCGGAAGCGCTCGCGGAACGCGTCCTCGCCGCTCACCTCGTTCCGCATGGTCTTGACGGCGACCCGGCGTTCCAGGACCGTGTCCCACGCGAGATACACCGCCGCCATGCCGCCCCGGCCCAGCAGTTCGCGCAGCTGGTACCGGCCACCGCCCACGGTCGCGTGGTCACTCATGCGACTGTCCCCCCAGTCGGCACGCGTGGCCGGTGACCGGTGGGGCCGGTCGGCGCGCGTGGTTCGGAGCTGTTTTCGGGAGCAAGTCTGCCCGAGGGCTCGGTGACGTCAAGTCTCAACTTGTCAGCGCGGCCCCGGAACGGGTTTGATGGCCCGGCGACCCAGTGAACACGGCGAGGACTGATGGCACAGGACCAAGGCGCTGCGGGCTCCGGCGACGACGAGCCCGGGGCGGCCGGTGACGCGGGTCCCGACGCGCCGGAGTTGTGGGGAGATCACGGGTATGTCGGCGACGGCAGGTACCGGCTGACCCACCGCCTCGGCCGTGGCGGGATGGCGGAGGTCTTCGCCGCCGAGGACGTGCGCCTCGGCCGTACGGTCGCCGTGAAGCTGCTGCGTTCCGACCTCGCCGAGGACCCCGTCTCGAAGGCGCGCTTCACGCGCGAGGCCCAGTCGGTCGCCGGGCTGAACCACCACGCGGTCGTCGCCGTCTACGACTCCGGCGAGGAGACGTCGGGCGGGCGCGTCACCTCGTACATCGTGATGGAGCTGGTCAGCGGCCGGACGATCCGCGAGCTGCTGATGGGCGCGACCCCGCCGCCGCCCGAGCAGGCGCTGACCATCGCCGCCGGGGTGCTGGAGGCGCTCGCGTACAGCCACCAGCACGGCATCGTGCACCGCGACATCAAGCCGGCGAACGTCATCATCACCGACACCGGCACGGTCAAGGTGATGGACTTCGGCATCGCGCGGGCGCTGCACGGCGCGGCGCAGACGATGACGCAGACCGGCATGGTCATGGGCACGCCGCAGTACCTCTCGCCCGAGCAGGCGCTCGGCAAGACCGTGGACACGCGCTCCGACCTGTACGCGGTCGGCTGCCTGCTGTACGAGCTGCTGGCGAACCGGCCGCCGTTCGTCGGCGAGACGCCGCTGTCCGTCGTCTACCAGCACGTCCAGGACACGCCGCGGCTGCCGTCCGAGATCGCGCCGTCCTGCCCGCCCGAGCTGGACGGCCTGGTGATGCGCGCGCTCACCAAGGACCCGGAGGACCGCTACCAGACCGCGGAGGAGTTCCGCGGCATGGTCGTGTACGCCCGCCGCATGCTGGAGGAGCACGGCGGCCACACGGCCGGGCTGTGGAACACCGGCTCGGTCACCGGCGGCTCCACCCCGCCGCTCGGCACCCCCACGGCGGCCACGCGCGCCACCGGCGTCGCCGGGACCCCGCCGGGCGGCGTACCGCTGCTGCTCGGCGGCCCGGACGGTCCTGACACCGGCGGTTCGCAGGCGCGCGGGAACCGGGCGCGGCTGCTGATCGTCGCGATACTGGCGGTCGTCGCGATCGGCACGGGGGTGCTGATCGCCAGCCAGTTCGGCGGCGGCGGCGACGGCGGCGACACCCCGTCCGAGTCGAACCCGCCGAGCGCGACCCGTACGGACGACGAGCAGCCCACGGACCGTACGACCGAGGACGACGAGGACGAGGACGACCAGGAGCAGGACGGCGGCTACGAGCCCTCCGACGACTGGTCCGACCCGGGCTGGGACGACGACACCCCGACCGGGGAGGAGACGGAGCCCTCCGAGGAACCGTCCGACGAGCCCACCACCACCCCGCCGACCGACGAGGAGACGGACCCGGCGCCGCCCTCGCCGACCGACGAACCGACCGGCGAGGACACGTCCTCCGCGCCCGAGTCCCCGGACCCGCCGGACGACCCGGGCGGCGCCGACGGCGGGGACACGGACCCCGGCGCGGGCGCCGCCGGTGGCGGCGACAGCAGCGGCGCGGGCGGCAACTGACCCCGTGACGCCGCTCCCCGAGCACACCCTCGCCGAGCTGCTGCGCCGCTACGAGGCCGGGACCGCGCTGGACTGCCGTCCGCTGACGGCCGGGCTGCTCAACCGCGGCTACCGGCTGGCGACGACGACGGGCCGCTACTTCCTCAAGCACCACCTCGACGGCGACCCGGCGAACACCGCGCCCCTCGTCCGGCAGCACCGCGCCACCGCGGCCCTCGCCGCTCTCGGCCTGCCGGTGGCGCCGCCGGTCGCCGACCGGGACGGGCAGACCGTCGTCGTGCACCGCGACCGCTGCTACGCGCTGCACCCGTGGGTGGAGGGCAGGCACCGGGACGGCGGGCAGCTCGACCGCGCGCAGAGCCGCCGCCTGGGCGCGCTCCTGGGGCGCGTGCACGGGGCGCTCGACCAGGTCATAAGGCGTACGCCGCCGCCGTACGCGCCCCCTGATCTCAACGTGCCCCGCGCCACCGCGGCGTTACCCGAGGACACCGAGCTGGTCATCGACGGCCTGCTCACCCGGCTCCGCGCCCGCCCGCGCCGTACCGGCTTCGACGAACTGGCCGAACACCGGCTGCTGGAACGCCGCGCCCTGCTCCGCGCCCACGCGCACCGCCGCCCGGGGGCGGCCGAGGTCCCGGCCGAGGGGTGGGTGCACGGGGACTTCCACCCGCTGAACCTGCTGTACCGCGCCGAGGGCCCGGTCGAGCCGGTGGCGATCGTGGACTGGGACCGCCTCGACGTCCAGCCGCGCGCCGAGGAGGTCGTACGGGCCGCCGCCATCTTCTTCGTCCGCCCGGACGGCGGGCTCGACCTGCCGAAGGTCCGCGCGTACGCCCGCGCCTACCGCGCCGCGACCGGCGCGTCCACCACCGAACTGGCCGCCGCCGCGCACCGCGTGTGGTGGGAGCGGCTGAACGACTTCTGGATGCTGCGCTGGCACTACGAACGCCGCGACCACCGCGCGGACCCCCAATTCCCGGCGGCGGCAGCGCTGGTGGTGTGGTGGACACGCCACCACACGGCGGTGACGGACGCGTTCAGCGCCTGAGCCCGTCACCGGCCCGGATGCGCCTCACCGTCTCGGCCACCGCCGCCATCTGCTCAGGGTTGGCGTGCTGGAAGGCGGCACCCCACCAGTCGTGGACGACGAGAAGGGCGGGCCGGTAGTCCCAGGATTCCGCCACGACATCAAGGGCGCCTTCGAAATCCAGCGCGAACCGCGCGCGGTCTTCCACCGAAAGCGAGGCGTAGACGGCTGGACCGGTACGGTCCACCCATCTCACGGGCTCCACCTGCTCGCGTCGGGGACGCCGGGAGATCGTGGCGTCCAGCAGCGACCGGCGGCGGTCGGCCTCCGGCACGTCCCGGTCACCACCGGCCCGCACCCACCAGGCGCGCACCACCTCGGCCAGCGGCTCCACCTCGTACGTCCGGCGCACGCCCGCGAGCGCGAAACCGAACTCCTCCGCGAACTCCCGGCGTGCTTCCACGCCCAGCGCGTCGTACACCCGACGCCCGTCCAGGCGGCTGACGTCGGCGTAGCTGTCGGTTGTCACGGCGTTCCCCGTTCCACGCGTTCCCGCGTGGTTCAACGACGGGGACCCGCCAGCAGGTGCGCGTACAGCACCGCGCCGCCGACGAGGCCGAGGGCGCCCGTCTCCGCGAACAGCCACGGCACGGCGGTGGCGGGCCCGTAGGCAGCCCAGCCCCAGACCACCACGCCGACGTGACCGGCGAACGCGAGCACGTTCACGCCGACGATCGCGGCCTGGCCGGAGGCCGCGGTGAGCCACCCGACCCGGACCACCCACAGCAGGCCGACGCCTGCCGTCACGCACGCGCCGGCGGTCATGGCGGGCGTCCAGACGAACGGCCTGTTGAACAGGAGCAACGCGCCGGCACCACCGACGGGATACACACCCGCCCCCCAGCACTTCAGCCACCACGACCGCACCGCGTCCCGCACTCCCGCGTGACCGGCCCGTGCGTGCGCCCCCGGTGACCGACACCGATCCACCCGCCCACCGTGGGCCGGGCGGTCACCGTCCGGCGAGGCGTTCCTCCAACCGCGCCCGGCGGTCCGGCCACTCGTCGGCGGTGATCGAGAAGACGGCGGAGTCGCGGAGCAGACCGTCCTCGCCGGGCGCCCAGGAGCGCGACCAGTTCCGCAGGACGCCCTCGAAGCGCGCGCCCACGCTCTCGATCGCGGCGCGGGAACGGGTGTTGCGCGCGTCCGTCTTCAGATCGACGCGCGCGACGCCCCAGTTCTCGAACGCGTGCCGGAAGAGCAGGTACTTGGCCTCGGTGTTCAGCCCGGTGCCCTGGGCGGAGGCCGCGAGCCAGGTGAAGCCGACCTCGACCGCGCTGAGCCGGTCCTCGTCCAGCCACATCCGCGGCTCCCAGTACGCCGTGGCCCCGACCGCACGGCCCGAGGCACGGTCCACCTGGGCGTACGGCGCCAGCTTCCCGCTTGCGGCGCGGGCCAGTTGGGCGTTGATGTAGCCCTCGACCTCGCCGGTGCGCGGCACCCAGGTGAAGCCGTAGGAACCGCGGTCCGCGTCGGCGGCGACGGCGAGGTCGGCCGCGTGGCGGTGGCTCAGCGGCTCCAGGCGTACGCGCGAGCCTTCCAGCACGGGCCCGTCAAGTGTGAATCCCATCGTTCACCCTCCCCCGGGGCGAACCGTAGCAGGGGTCAGGGCCGGGGAGGTTCCGGCGGCCCGACGTCCCAGTCGGCCCGGCCGCCTGCCCCCAGAACGGTCGCGCCGCGACGCAGTTCGTCGTCCAGCAGGCCAGTGAGGGCGCCCCGCGCGACGCGGGCGACGAGGAGGGGGAACACCGGACGCAGGGGCTGGAGAAACCGCAGCCAGGGCGGCGCGTAGACGCTGCCGGCGCGGTGGGAGATCCCGCGCGCCAGCCAGGACGCGACCTGGTCGGCGCTGTGGACGCGGCGGGCGATGGCGGGCTGGTGGGAGCGCAGGGCGCGCAGCACCGGGTGTTCGTCAAGGGTGTCGAGCATGGCGGTGCCGGTCCAGTGGAGGTAGGCGATGCCGACACCGACTCCGGTGGGGCGCACTTCGGAGCGCAGCGCCTGGGCGAAGAACTCGACCGCCGCCTTGGAGGCGCAGTACGCGCTCATCAGCGGCGCGGACCCGAAGGACGCGGTGGAGGCGATCTGGAGGTAGTAGCCGCGCGTCTCCACGAGCTGGGGCAGGAACGCTCGGGCGGTGTTCGCGCTGCCGATCAGGTTGACGTCGATGACCCGCCCGAACAGGGCGGACGGGGTGACGGCGAACGCGCCCGCCGTCGCGATCCCAGCGTTCGCCACGACGACCGACGCGGGCCCGAGCCGCTCCCGTACACCGCGTGCCGTGCTGAGCAGGGCGGCCTCGTCGGTGACGTCCACCTCGAAGCAGTACGTCTCCGTGGGCAAGGTGGCCGCCACGCGGCGCAACCGCTCCATCTCGCGCCCCAGCAGCGCGACACGCACCCCACGCGCGGCGAGCCGACACGCCACGGCGGCACCGACACCGCGCGCCGCACCGGTGACCACCGCCACCCGCCCGTCCTGCGCCATCACTGCCTCCCTGACGAGCACCACACGCCACTCACCAAGCCGAACACGCAAACCTCACCACCGCCCGCCACACACACCTGCTCGGGTGAGCCACAGGACTACCCTCAAAGCCACCCACCCCTGAAGCGCACCGCCCTTCCTCTGCACCTGGAGCAGCAGCTTTGGTAAAGCTGAGTAAACTCCACCCTCCCCACCCATAAACCCGCAGGTCACACACTCTGCTCCCCGCACACGCGGGGGTGTTCCCCTGCGCCAGAACAGCCGCCCGGTCATCTTCAACTGCTCCCCGCACACGCGGGGGTGTTCCCGCCGGGGTGCGGCGGTCGGCGCTGCTCCGGCGTCGGGGGTGGTGGGCTGGGCGATGAGTTTTGGGTGGGGCGTGAGTCTGACTCCGTGCGTCGTCGTGTGGCGGCGTTCGAAACAGTACGGAGGACCCCATGACCACCACCCCGACCCCCGGTCGGCCGCCCGTTGTCGATCTGGCCACCTGGCAGGCCGCTCGTGACGAGCTGCTGGTCCGCGAGAAGGCCCACACCCACGAGGGCGATGCCATCGCCGCCGCCCGTCGCCGGCTGCCGATGGTGGAGTTCGACGGGACGGTGGAGGTCGTCGGTCCGGACGGGCCGGTTCCGTTCCTGGAACTGTTCGAGGGCCGTGACGAACTCGTCGTCTACAAGCACATGTGGTACGACGGCGCGCCGCCCCAGGGCCAGTGCGAGGGCTGCACCTGGACGGCCTGGCACCTGCGGGACGGGGTGTACCTGAACGCGCGCGGCGTCTCGTTCGCCATCGTGACGACGGGGCCGTGGGAGGAGGTCCCGCCGTACACCGAGTTCATGGGCTACACGCAGCCCTGGTACTCGGTGCGCGGCGTGGCGGAGCCGGTCGGCGGCGACATGGGGCACCTCGCGGTCTATCTGCGCGACGGCGACCGTACGTTCCTCACGTACTCCACCACCGGTCGCGGAAACGAGCCGACCAGCCCGGCCTTCGCCCTCCTCGACATGACGCCCTACGGCCGCCGCGAGGCGTGGGAGGACAACCCCGAGGGCTGGCCGGAGGGGCGCGACGTCTGCTGGTACTGGCGCACCGACGTGGACGGCAACCCCACCTGGGGCCCGACCGGCCGCCCCGTGCCGCAGTGGACGCGGCCCGGCGTGACGCCCGCCGACACCCTCGGGCGGGACGGGCACTGCCACTGACGCGCCCCTGGCGACTGGCATCTCACCGAGGACATCGACGACTTCCTTGCCCGCGCCGGGGACTTCCTGCGGTCCCGGCCCGCCCTCCACCACACGCAGCTGACGACGGTCGAACGGCTGCGGGCGCGCGGCGAGCGGGCCCTCTTCGGGCGGCTGGAGACGGACGGGGAAGTGCGGGCCGTCTTCCACCAGCCCTCGTCGCGGCGCGTGACCCTCACACCGCTGTCCCCGCCGGAGGCGGACGTGCTGGCCGCGCGGCTGGCCGGTCTCGGCGGTCCCGTCGCGGGCGTCGTCGCCGACCACGGCACCGCGGGCGCGTTCGCCGACGCGTGGGAACGGCGTACGGGCGCGGCCCGCGTGGACTTCTGGCGCGGACGCCTCTACCGCCTCGGGACCCTCACCCCGCCAGCACCGCGGCCGGCGGGGCGGGGGCGCGTCCTGGGCGAGGGCGACCGGGAGGAACTGATGTGCTGGTGCGACGAGTTCGTGTCCGTCGTCGGGGAGACCCCGGCCGTCACTGCCGCCACGTGGGCGGACTCGCGGTTCGCGGACAAGCGGTTCACGTTCTGGGAGACGCCGGGCGGGACGCCGGTGTCGATGGCGGGGACGACGGCGATGGTCGGCGGGATGATCCGCGTGGACCCGGTGTACACCCCAGCCCGCCTGCGGGGCCGGGGCTACGCGGCGGCGGTGACGGCGGAGGCGAGCCGCTCCGCACTGGCGGCGGGCGCGACGGACGTCGTCCTCTTCGCCGACCCGGCCAACGCGACGAGCAACGCCCTCTACCGACGCCTCGGCTACGCCCACCTCACCGACTTCACCGGCTACGCCTTCCCCACCACCCACCACACCTGACTGTCAGTGGCGGCAGGCAGACTTGCGCTCATGCGTACGTTATTCGACGGCGAGTTGCAGGTTGAATACGCCCAGTTCTCCGTGGACAGTCGGCTGGAGCGGGCCGGTTGGGATCTGGCCGATGCCTTCGTCGGCCAGCGGTCAGGGCTTTGCGGTGCCGCGCTGCCGGGCGTGCTCCATCTGGTCACCGGTCTGCGTTTCGGCAGGGTGGGTCTGACCGTCGAGCGGCACGACGGGCCCCCGGCGTACGACGACGCGTGGGAGGAGATCGTCGAAGTCCCGTTCCTGCCCGCGTCCGACGACATACGGCTCGGAAGCCTTTCGGATGAGCAAGTTCCCCTGCTTCTGGCCCTTGACGAGACGAGCTACCGCGTCCGCTACTGCGGCACCGGCATGGACCGGGGGCATCAGACGGACCTGCGGTGGGAGGGACAGCCGCAGGTGGACCGCTACCTCCTCCAGTTCTGGCCTGCGCCGACCGCGCCGGACCAGGTCGTGAAGCAGACCAGCGGCGACGCGGCGTACTGGCACCGCGCTGCCCGCGAGGCCCAGCCGCCCCCGCCCCGGGAAGAGGGGGAGGCGGAAGCACGTGAGGCCGCGCGACGGCGGGTTATGCAGGAGAAGCTGATGTGGCGCGGCCGCTTGCCCGGCGAGCGACTGCGGCGGATACCGGGCCGGGTGGCGTCGGATCTGGCCCGCCTGGACCGGAAGCTGGTCGAGGCGATCGACGCCGCCGGTCCCGTCACACAACGTGCACTCGCGCGCTGGGCGGCCCGCCGGGCGTACGCCGTCGCCGGTCTCGCGGAGGCCGACTGGATAGCGCCCGCGCTGGCGGCCCTCGACCGTGGCGAGACGCTTCCCGCACCGTTCGGCAGCAGACACCGGGTGTGGGAGCGTGTGCTCGACGACGGACGGATACGGCGCACCACCGTCACCGCATGGGACGGGAGCGGAGCGGATGTCGTGCAACAGCAGGTCGCCATCCCCGCCCTGCGGCACGCGACGGCGCCAGACCCTCTCCACGCAGCCATGCACGCGCTGTTCACCACTGTGGCCACGTATGGCGAGGACTACCCGGCCCTCTTCACCGAGGTCAGGCGGGCGTTTCCGTCACTGGCCGGTTAGACCGCTGTCCACGAGACAGCCACCGACAATTCCGAAATGCGAGAAGAACAGATCGCCGACGCGCTGGGCAAGCTCGCGACGCACGGAACACCCTCGCGCGTGCGGGGAGCAGAGTTCGTGACCTGCGGGTTCAGTGGGGAGAGGGGCGGGATTTTGCTCGGCTTTCCCAAAGCTGGTGTTTCCAGTCGGAGGTGGAGTCAGGTGACATTGTCGGTGGCGGTCTGTGGCGTCGTGAGGATGCCGCAGCAGTCGCCTTCGAGAAGGTAGTCGATGTCCTCGATGGTGTGCCAAACGTCCAGTTCGTGCATGCTCAGCGTGTAAGTGGACGCGCGCTCCCGTAGTTCTTCGTAGTCCATACGGACTTCGCCGAGGAGGCGGGTCCGCTGGTCCTCCAGTTGTGCCCGTGTTCGGTGGATCACCGGCGGCATAGTGAACTCCTCTCACGCCAGCGCGCGTCGGATCGTCTCGCGCAGCCAGCCGTGTGCCGGGTCCGTGTCCAGGCGTGTGTGCCACAGCAGGCGTACGTGCACGGGCGGGAGGTCCGCCGGGATCGGGAACCAACGCAGGCCGAGCGCCGTCCCGTACTGCTCCGCCAGTCGGCGCGGCACCAGCGCCACGTACCGGCTCGTCGCCACCAGCAGCGCCGACGCGAACGTCGGCACCACCGCCGCCACGTGCCGCCGCAGCCCCGCCGCCTCCAGCGCCTCGTCCAGCGGCCCCCGCGCCCGCCCGCGCCGCGACGCCGAGACGTGCGGGTGTGCGCACAGCTGCGCCAGCGTCGGCGGCGCGTCCCGCCCCAGGGCGCTGTCCGCCCGGACGATGCCGACGACCCGTTCCTCGTACAGCGGCGTCGCCCGGATGTCGGCGGCCGGGGCCTCGCCGACGCCGATGTCCATGTCGATCGTGCCGTCCCGCAGCGCCTCCACGCTCTCGTCGCCTTCCGGGACGAAGCGCAGCGTCACCCCTGGCGCGGCCGACGACGTCGCCTCGATGGCCGCCGCCGCGAGCGTGGCGGACACGCCGTCGTTGATGCGGAGGGTGAACGTCCGCTCCAGCTCGGCCGGGGAGATCGCCCGGTCGGCGCTGATCAGCGCCGCCGCCTCGTCCAGCAGCGCCCGTACGCGCGGGGCGGTGCGCAGCGCGAACGGCGTCGGCGCCATCCCGCGCCCCGCCCGGACGAGGATCGGGTCGCCCATCGCGCGGCGCAGGCGGCCGAGGGCGCGGCTGGCGGCCGGGACGGAGAGGTGGAGGCGTTCGGCGGCGGCCGTGACGCTGCCGTCCCGGAGGAGGGCGTCGAAGACGCGGAGGAGGTTGAGGTCGAGGGTGCCGCGTTCCATGGGTTGCACTGTACGCAAGTAAGTGTTGTCGAAGTTGCGTGGCGCGAAGGTCCACCGTGTTCCTACGGTCGGGGGCATGGCAACTACCGGAACCCTCGCCCCCGCCCCGCGCCGGGGCCTGCTGGCGGTGATGTCCGCCTGCGTCGTCCTGGTCGTCGGCATGGTCGCCGCGATCAACCTGGCCGTGCCCGCGCTCGCCGCGAGCGGCCTGCGCCCGTCCGCGTCGTCGCTGGTGTGGATCGTGGACACGTACGTGATCTTCTTCGCCTGCCTCGTGATCCCGGGCGGGGCGGCGGGCGACCGGTTCGGGCGGAAGGGCGTACTGCTGGGCGGGCTCGGCCTGTTCGCGGCCGGGGCGCTGTTGTCGGCGACCGCGCCGAACGTCCCGCTGATGCTCGCCGGGCGGGCCGTCACCGGCGTCGGGGCCGCCGCCGTCCTGCCGAACACCCTCGCCGTCCTCCTCCACGCCGTCCCCGCCGAACGGCGCGCCGCGACCATAGCCACCTGGGCCTCCATGACCGGCATCGGCGGCATCGCCGGGAACGTCGGCGGCGGCGCCCTGCTGGCGGGCGGGTCGTGGCGGTGGCTGTTCGCGGCGGCCGTGCCGGCCGCGCTGGGGCTCGCCGCGCTGGCGGCGCGCGTCGCGCCCGTCTCGCCGCGTGACGACCGCCGCCTCGACCCGTGGGGGACGCTGCTGCTCGTCGCCGCGTCCGTCGCGCTGCTGCTGGGCGTGGTGGAGGGTCCGGAGGCGGGGTGGGGCAGCGCGGTGGTGGTCACCGGATTCGCGGGCGCGGTCGTGCTGTTCGCGGCGTGGGTGGTGGTCGAACTGCGCGTCGCCCACCCGCTGCTCGACCCGCGCCTCTTCCGCCTCCCGGCGCTGCGCGGGGCGTGCCTGGGGATGACGGCGGTGTTCTTCGGGATGTTCGCGCTGTTCTACGTGAACGCGTCGTTCCTCCAGTACGGGAAGGGGTTCGGCGTGCTGCGGACCGGGCTCGGCATCATCCCGATGACGCTGCCGCTGATCGTGGGCGCGCGGTACGCGGGGCGTGTGGCGGGGCGGATCGGGATGGATGTGACGCTGGCGCTCGCGTTCGCCTGCATCGGCGGTGGGATGCTCGGCCTGTCCACGACGGGCACGGGGACGCCGTACGCCGTGTACGCGGCGTGGCTCGTCCTCACGGGGACGGGCGTGATGCTGGCGCTGCCCACGCTGTCGGGCGCCATCGCCGGGTCGCTGCCCGCGGCGCAGGCGGGGGTGGGGGCGGGACTCCAGGCGACGACACGGGAGTTCGGGAGCGCGCTGGGGGTGGCGGTCATCGGAACGGTGCTGACCTCGCGCTTCGTGGCCGCGCTGCCGGAGGGGGTGCGGGCGGACGGGGACCCGCACACGGTGGCGCAGGCACTGGCGGCGACACCGGGCCGGGCGGAGGAGGTGCTGGCGGCGTTCGTGACGGGGGCGCAGGTCGCCCTACGGACGGTGGGCGCGGCGGTGCTGGTGGTGGGGGCACTGGTGGTGCTCAGCTCACTGCTGTCCCGCCGGGGCACGCAACGCGGGGCGACGACGACACGGTGACGCGGCCTGCGTGCACGTTCCGGCGGGCCCGGCGCGAACGGCGCGGCGGCGCGGCGCGGGGAGGACGACTGGGCGTGCCTGCTGTCGGTCGGGGCGGTCGCGGGGGGTGGTGTTCGCGCCGGGTCCGGCGATGTACGTGCTCGTGGCGCAGACGTCGGTCGGCCTGTGCGTCCCGTTCTCCCGCCAAGTGACGCTCGGCCGGCCGGATCACGCTCGGGCTGGCCGTCAGCGTCGGGGGCGTGCGCACGCCCGCCATCGGCGCGCTCGCCGACGCGACGTCCCTGCGGGCGGCCCCGGCGCCGCTGGTGCTGCTGCCCGCCGCGTGCCGGCTGCTGTTCCGCACGCTGCCGGAACCGCCCGTTCCCGTTGGGCCCGGCCCACTCACCCACGGGTAAGTACGCACTTGTTTGTGCGTACTTGTCGGAGTCCATCCCGTACCGCAAGGTGGAGGGACGGCATTCGATCATGCGGGCGAACCGACAGGAGCACCAGTGGCCAAGGCAGCAGTCACCGTCATCGGTCTCGGCGAGATGGGACGGGCGTTGGCGGACGCCCTGGTCACCGCCGGACACCCCACCACCGTGTGGAACCGCAGCGCCGCCAAGGCCGACGACCTGGTGGCGCGCGGCGCCGTGCGCGCCGCGACCGTCGAGGAGGCCGTCCTCGCCGGCCCGCTGGTCCTCGTCTGCCTGCTCGACAACGACGTCGCGCGCGCCACCCTCCGGCCCGCCGCCGACGCCCTGCGCGGCCGGACCCTGGTCAACCTCACCAACGGCACGCCCGCCCAGGCCCGCGAGGCCGAGTCCTGGGCGGCGGACCACGGCGCGGCCTACCTGGACGGCGGCATCATGGCGATCCCGTCGACCATCGCGACCCCGGAGGCGTTCGTCCTCTACAGCGGCCGGAAGGCGGACTTCGCGGCGCACCGGAAAACCCTGGAGGCGCTGGGCGCGGCCAAGTACCTCGGCGCGGACACGGGCATGGCCCCGCTCTACGACCTCGCCCTGCTCAGCGCGATGGACATGATGTTCGAGGGCTTCTTCCACTCGGTCGCCATGGCCACCTCGCACGGGGACGGCGACGCGGCCGGGTTCACGGAACTCCTCGTGCCCTGGCTGACGAGCATGCTCCGGCTCCTGCCCACGCTCGCCGCCGACGTCGACTCGGACGCGGAGCCCGTGTTCGCCCAGGGCCTTGACGTGGTGCTGGCCGGTGCGCGCAACATGGCGCGGGCGTCCCGCGACGCGGGGGTACGCGCCGACCACTTCGAACGCTCGGCGGCGGCCCTGGAGGAGCAGCTCGCCGAGGGGCTGACCACGTACACCGCGCCGGGGGTGGTGCGGCGCCTCAGGGCGTCCGGCTGAGGAGGCGCGGCGTGGGAGGGTGGGGGGATGGATCTTGTGGTGGTCGGCGGCGGACCGGCCGGGTGCGCCGCCGCGCTGACGGCGGCGGGGGTCGGGCAGCGGGTGCTGCTCGTGGAACGGGACGAGCGGCTGTGCGCGAAGCCGTACGGCATCCCGGCGCTGGGCAACGTCCTCGGCGGCTTCCGCACCGGCCGCGAACTGGCCGACGCGGTCACGGGTGACCTGGCGGCAGCCTCGGACCTGTGCGAGGTCCGCACGCGCACGGCCGTCACGGCGGTCGAACCGGGCGCGGACGCCGTGACCGTCACGCTGGACGACGGCTCCCGCCACGCCGCCCCGTACGCCGTCCTCGCCACCGGCGTCGGTCCCTGCCAACCCGCCGACGCCGACTGGATCGACGCCCCCGCCGGGCTGCGCCTCCCGCCGCTGTGGGAGGCCGACCCGGCCGGCGCCGAGGGCCGTACATGGCTGGTCGTCGGCGCCGACCGGCCGCTCGGCACGTTCCTGCGCGCCCATCCGGACGTCGGCGTACGGCTGTTGGTGCCCTACCCGCCCGCCGACGCGTACAAGACGGAGGAGGTCGCCGACGACCCGCGCGTCACCCTCCTCCCGACGCCGCGCCTGACCCTGCCGGACGGCGGCGGGCTGCAATACGACGCCGCGTTCGCCAACATCGGCAGCGTCCCGGCCGCGCCCGCCGGTGCCGTCCGCGACGACGACGGGTACTGCCCGCCCGGCCGCCAGCACCCGCGCGTCCTCGTCGCCGGTGACCTGCGGGCGGCCCGCTACCAGCGCATCATGACGGCCATCGGCTCCGGCACGGAGGCGGCGCTGCGCGCGTACTACACCGCCCGGGGCGTGCCCGGCGCCGGGGAGAGCCCGAGCAGCGCGGCGAGCCGGCCGACGTAGCCGGGGTCGCCGTCCGCGTGGACGGTGGTGATGCCGAGGGCGGCGGCGGGCGGAAGGTTGACGGGCTGGTCGTCCACGAACACGCAGTCCGCGCCGGTGAGTTGCATGCGGTCCAGCGTCAACTGGTAGATCGCCGGGTCCGGCTTGGCGACGCCCTCACGCTCCGATATGACGGCGACGTCGAACAGGTCCCAGACGCCTGCGTGTGCGTACGGGTCGTAGGGGTCGAGGCCGAAGCTGTTCGACAGCATGGCGACCTTCATGCCCGCCGCGCGGGCCGCGACGGCGAGGGCGATCATGTCGTCCGCGCGCCGCACGTCGGCCCAGACGCGGCCCATCAGGTTGTCGGCGTCGGCGAGGCCGAGCTGGACGGCGGTGTGCCGGTTCCACTCGGCCTGCGTCAACCGGCCCGCCTCCAGGGCGAGATAACGCTCGCGCCCCTCCGGATCGACGGTCAGCGCCTCGTGCCACGCCTGCGGCGGAAGGCCCTCGCGTACGCACCACGCGCCGATCACGTCCGTGACGTCCGCCGTCAGCACGCCGACGAAGTCGAGGATCAGCCCGCGGTACGTCACGCGGTCTCCTCGTCCACCCACGCGAGGTACGCGGCGCTGCCGTGGGTGATGGGCGTGGCGATGATCTCGGGGTTGGAGTAGTTGTGCTCGGCCTTGAGATGCGCCTCCAGCGCGGCGTAACGGGCGGCGGTCGTCTTGAACGTCACCCGCCACTCCTCGTCCATCCGCACCTCACCCTGCCACCGGTAGACGCTGGTCACCGGCGCCTCGACCTGCGCACACGCGGCAAGCCGCGCCGCCACGGCCGAACGCGCCAACTCCTCGGCGTCGTCACGGCTGTCGATGGTGGTGAGGACGGTGAGGTGATCAGCCATACGCCGACGCTACCCGCCCGGCGGGGGTGATGGTGGTCCATATGCAGAGACCGTCCGGAGTGGGGACGGTCCCGAACGTCCACACGAGGTCATCGGCCCCAACGATCCGCCCCGGCAACCGGATGGTCCGAGCAGTCCGCGCCCGCAACACCTGAACGTTCAGCGCATCCCCGTGATCCCGCAGACTCAGCCACCACGGCCGCCGCGAACGCGCCACCGCGATCAACACATCCACCACCGGCACCGCCCCAACCCACCCCCAACCACCAAGCTCAGCACGCACCCACTCCCGGGCCGCACCCGCCTCACCACCGGTGAAAAGCCGCGAGACGAACGCCGTCACGACTCCTCCACCGGTACAGCAGCCCACAGGTCGGCGACAGCATCCTCCACAGCCGACTCGGCCACCTCACGCCGGAACACCGCAGCCACCGCCGGAAACAACCGATCAACCACCGGCCGCAACTCCGACGCACTCCCCAACCCGGCCAGCCGCACCACCAGTTCGTGGGGGACGACGTCGGGCCAGTAGTGCATCCCACCCCAGGAGTCCGACGGGTGCGCAACCAGCGGCACCAGCCTCTCCGAGACCCGGCACGTGAAGCACGCCTGATACGTCCACCCCGGCCCCGAACCCGACGCCACCAACGCCACCGCCACCAACTCACCAGCGGTGGCCTCGCAGTACATACAACGCGGCAACAGACTCACCCCTCTTCACCACCCTCCGGCTCGTCGTCCTCCGGAAGCGGCACAACAGGCCCCTCCAGCCCGGTGATCACGGTGATGTGGGGGTTCTCCTCCCGCACCGGCGCCACCGTCAGGTAACGCGGCCGGGGACGCGGCATCTCATCCACAGCGCCCCCCGAACACCCGCCCCAACGCCAGATACAGCACCTCCGGATCGGTCAGGCAGTCACCGGCAGGCGGAACCACCAGCCACCGCACCTCACCATCCCCCACCCACGGACCCCCGACCCGATCGGCAGCCGGAACAGCCAGGCAGTACCCCCGCCCCAAGGCAATGACCCCCGGCGGCCACCCCCGCTCGTTGGCCGCCCCCGGCGGCACCAGCCAGTACAAGACCCCATGCGCCGGATCCTCAATCACCGGCCCCGTGATCCCAGCCAGCCGCAGACGGTGAAACGCGTACAGCCCCTGGAAGGACGGCACCCGCACCGCATCGAACACCTCCCCCAGCGGCCGGATACGCACCTGGCCGTCGGGGGGAAGCCAGTGAGCGTTCAAGGTGCGGGAGGCTGGGGACGGATGGTAGCGATGCGGCATGCGTAGCTCCTCGATCGCAGTTAGTGAACGCAATGATGGAGCGCCACAACGGCCTCTTCGAGGACCGATAGAGGACTCTTGCATGACGTGAAGAGGACTTCTGTTCCACCCTTCGGGCGCACAGCGTCCTCTGAGGGGACCGCATGCGAGCATGGTCGGGAGATCGACCTGTCTGCTGGGAGGGAAGCCATGTCACGGCCAACCGGAAACACTCGCTTGAAGGCAGCGCGCATCGCCGCTGGGTTCGTCTCTCAACAGGCACTTGCGGACGCGCTTTCCGCCGCTGCTCGGGAACTGGGCATCAGAGGACTCATGGTGGGAGTCCGGCAGGTCCGGCGTTGGGAGTCGGCGAACCCGCCGTGGCCGCAACCCGATTGCCAGCGGCTTCTCACACATGTGCTCGGCCAGGACATCCGGGAACTCGGCTTCACCCCGCCGTGGGGACAAGAGACAGGTGCGCGCCCATCCGGTGCTGCCCCGGGACGGAGGCCACCTGTACCCGTGGAGACCACGGTGTCTCAACCGGACACAGCCGCAGCGGACTTCGCGACGATCACCCGAGCTCACCGTCGTCTGTACTGGAGTGTCGTACCTTCCGTGCTCCATGCAACAGTCATGGAGCACGCCCGTCTTGGCTGTGCGCTGCTGCCCCAGACCAGTGGTGCGCCACGTCGGACCATGGCCGCCGCGCTGGCGGAAAGTTTCCTCCTCGCAGGCAGGATCGAGTTCTTCGACCTCCGGGACTCCGCCTTGGCACAGGAGACCCTGGTGCAAGCGCTGCAAGCTGCCGGGGAGGCCGATGATGCTTTGCTTGGCGCGGCGATCCTCGCGCATACAGCGTTCATCCCGGGCTGGGTTGGTGATCGGGAGAAGGTCGCGGAGCGGATGACGGCAGCGCGTACCTATGCTCGCCGCGCGCCCGCGAGCGCTGAGGTCTGGGCTTGGCTGGACGCGGTGGAGGCTGAGTGCCTGACGCGTTGTGGTGACAACCGGGCGGCACTTCACCTACTCGGACACGCCGAGGATGTCCTCGCCACCGAGGCACCTCACACGACGCCTGCGTGGATGGACTGGTTCGACGCTATCCGGCTGGCCGCCTTCAAGGGGAACGCTCAACTGCGCGCCGGACATCTGCCACAGGCCCGGGAAACTCTCCTTGGGGTCGTCACCGCGTTGCGGGACGGCAAGCAGCGTACGGTGATCCTGGGCGACCTTGCCGCTGTCGAGGCAGCAGCGAACCGTCCTGAAGAGGCGTGCCGCTACGCGTCCGAAGCGCTCGACCAGCTCTCCGAGACCTGGTACGCGATGGGAATGGATCGCGTTCGTGAGGTGCGGCGCGCCCTCAAGCCCTGGGAGTCGGAGGGGTGTGTTCGTGAGCTGGACGACCGGCTCTACGGATGGTCCACGACCGTCAGCGCCCTGGGTAACGTC
This sequence comes from Streptomyces sp. MS19, assembly GCF_047200595.1. Classification (NCBI taxonomy): domain Bacteria; kingdom Bacillati; phylum Actinomycetota; class Actinomycetes; order Kitasatosporales; family Streptomycetaceae; genus Streptomyces; species Streptomyces sp. MS19. The sequence goes on from NZ_JBJZOH010000006.1 coordinate 38,984, forward strand.
TGAACTTTCGGATCAGAGCGGCCAGTTCGAGGAGGCTGTCGATGCGCATGGTCGCGCGTGCGGTGGCGGGGTGGTGCTGCTGGATGCTGCCCCAGGGGCCGCGCCGGATCAGCGCGGTGTGCATACCGGCGGCCATGGCGGGTTCCACGTCGTTGTCGAGCCGGTCACCGACATACAGAATCTCCGCCGCCTCGAACGGCGTCGCCCCGGCCAGGCGGCGGAAGAACTCGGGGTCCGGCTTGCTGACACCCCAGTCGTCGGACGTGCCGATCAGATCCACATCAGCGGCGAAAAGTTCGCGCAGGATGCGCCCGGAACGGACCGTCTGGTTCCCCGCGATGCCCAGCCACAGGCCGGCTTCACGCAACGCGGCCAGCGCAGGGCGTACGTCCGGGTAGAGGTCGTCCTCCCCGTACATCTCCGGCTGCCCGGCCGCCGCCCGCTTCTCCCGCTCCACCGCCAGATCGAAGCCGGGACGGAACACCTGGAACGTCTCCCGGTAGTCCAGCCCCCGCGCGATCGTCGCACCGAACTGCGCGGCGAACGTATGCCGGGGAACACCCAGCCAGTCCGCCCACGTCCCGTACTCGCGGGTCTCGTCCACCAGACACTCACCCACATCGAACACCACCGCGCGAACCGCCATACGGCGAGACTAACCACAGCCCGTACCGCCCCTCCCCCGCCCCCTCGCCGTGCGAAACCGCGACGACCGGTTGCGCGACGTCTACCTGTGAGGTCCCGGATGCGTGTCGGAATCACCGGCCATCGCGGCCTGTCCGAGCAGATCGAACGCCAGGTGCGCGAAGAACTGAAGACCTGGCTCACCCCCCACGCGGACGATCTCGTGGGCGTCTCCTGCATCGCGGACGGCCCGGACGCCTGGTTCGCCGAAACCGTGCTGGCCCTCGGTGGGCGACTCGAAGTCGTCATCCCCGCCACCACCTACCGCGCCGGTCTGCCCCAGTGGCACCACCCCGTCTACGACGAGTTGATGCGCCGGGCATCCGATGTCCACACCACCGGCCTCACCGAGTCCGACTCCCAGGCCCACATGGCGGGCAGCGAGATCCTGGCCGGCCTGACCGACCACCTCATCGCCGTATGGGACGGCCTCCCCGCACGCGGCCACGGCGGCACCACCGACGTCGTCACCTACGCCCGACACCACAACGTCCCCGTCACCATCCTCTGGCCACCCGGCGCCACCCGCGACTGACCCCACCCCAACGCCAAACACCCCCGTAAATACCCACTACGGCCCTCGAACCCCGGAGGCGCACCGTGCTACTGCTGTGGGACATCGACCACACGCTCGTGGAGACGCGGGGGATCGGGAAGGAGTTGTTCGGGCGGGCGTTCGCCGAGGTGACCGGCGTGCGAATGGAACAGCAGGCCGCCGTGGACGGGATGACCGATCTGGTGATCTTCCGCGAGACCGCCGCACTCCACGGCATCACCACCAGCCCACCCGACGAACAACGCTTCGCCGCCGCCCTCACCCGCGCCCACCAGGACGCCGTGCCCGAGATCCAGGCCCGAGGACGCGCCCTGCCCGGCGCCCACGCCGCCCTCACCGCCCTGCACGCACACGGCTTCCAACAGACCGTCGTCACCGGCAACATCCGCGGATCAGCACGCGTCAAACTCGCCGCGTTCGGCCTCGATCAGCACATCCAATGGGACATCGGCGCCTACGGCGACGACGCCCCCACCCGCCCCGAACTCGTCGCCACCGCCCTCACCCGCGCCCACATCCACCACCCCCACGACGTCACCCTCATCGGCGACACCCCCGCCGACATCCAAGGCGCCACCGCCCACGGCATCCCCACCATCGCCATCGCCACCGGCCGCACCACCACCCAGGACCTCACCACCGCCGGAGCCCACCACACCCTCCCCAACCTCGACAACACCGCACGCCTCCTCACACTCCTCACCCACCGCCCGGCAACCACCAACCAGACCACTCACAAAGCTCATCGACACCAACGCCACCCCCGCGTGTGCGGGGAGGAGACGACATCCCCGAATGCGGCGCGGATGACGTCCGGGACACCCCCGCGTGTGCGGGGAGGAGTTTCCGCAGGTCGGCGGGGGGAGCGAAACTCTGGGGACACCCCCGCGTGTGCGGGGAGGAGAGTTCGTGAGCTGCGGTGTGAAGAGAGGACCCGGTGGACTTTGCTTAGTTTTACCTTTGGCCGCATGGGGGTTCTTGGTTGCTGGGGTGGTGGGGTCAGAAGTGGGTTCGGATGCCGAATTGCTCGCGTAGTTGTGCCATGTCGTGGCGGTCGCGGTCTGTTGGGGTGTAGCCCTGGTGGAAGTGGACCTGTTGAGCTGCTGACAGGCATGGGACGGGTGTTTCCGTGATCGTGCCCGTCGTGAAGCTCGATGCCGGGTACGTGAATGGGGTTGCCGGGTCGAAGGAGGACTGTGTTGCGCTGCCGTCCGGGGTGAAGTGCAGCGGGTGCAGGTCCAGTTCGCGGCCCTGGGTGTCTGCCAGGACGAAGCGGACCGGGCGTTGGTCCAGTGTTTCTGTGAAGCCCAGTCCGGCCATGGCCGCCAGTACGGCCGGTTCCTGTTCTGCCCGGTGCATCAGGTCCAGGTCGCGGTGTTCCCGGGTCTGGTGGCCCACCAGTGCGTCGATTCCCCAGCCGCCGCCCACCCACACGGCCGCCCCCGCCGCCCGTAGCGCGCCCAGCACTTCCAGCACGTCGTCAGCCGTCATCACGCGCCGCAGCGTACGGGAAAACCCGTACGTCGTGGCCCAGATGATCTTCTAAGCTGCCCCGATGACCATCGACGTGATCGAAGTAGTGGACTACGACCCCTCGTGGCCGGGCCGCGCGGCGGAGGCCGTCGCGGAGTTGCGGGAGGCCCTGCCCGGGTTGTTCGTGGAGACGGAGCACGTCGGCAGCACGTCCGTGCCGGGGCTGGCGGCCAAGCCGGTCATCGACCTGATGGTGTCGGTCGCCGCGCTGGCCGACGTCACCCCGGAGCGCGCGGCGGTGCTGGAACGGCTCGGGTACCGCTACGAGCGGACCGGCATGCGCGAACGCTTCTTCTACCACCGCGAGGACGACGCGGGCCGCCGCACCCACCACCTGCACATCGTCACCGTCGCCTCCTGGGACACCCGGCACGAGCGCCTGTTCAGCGACCACCTCCGCCGCCACCCGGAGACGGCCGCCGAGTACGCCGCGCTGAAGCGGAGCATCGCCGCCGAGGAGAGCGACGGCCTCGCGTACACCAAGCGCAAGTCCGACCTCATCCAGCTCGTCGTGGACCGCGAGCGCACGGCGCGCGGCCTGCCCCACGGGACCCTCTGGGAGGAGTGAGGTCAGTCCCCGCCGGTCAGTCCTTGCGTTCGGCTTGCAGGCGGGCGACGTATGCGGCGGCCTGGGAGCGGCGTTCCATGCCGAGCTTGGCGAGGACGCTGGACACGTAGTTCTTGATCGTCTTCTCGGCGAGATGCAGTTCCTCGCCGATGGCGCGGTTGGTGAGGCCGTCGCCGATGAGGTCGAGGATGCGGCGCTCCTGCTCGGTGAGCCGCGCCAGCCGTTCGTCGCCGCCCGCCGCGCCCGGGGCGCCCTGGCCGCCGCGCAGGCGTTCGAGTACGCGGCGGGTGGCGTCCGGGTCGAGCAGCGATTTGCCGGCCGCCACGTCGCGCACGGCCGACAGCAGCTCGCTGCTCCTGATCGCCTTGAGCACGTACCCGGACGCGCCCGCCATGATCGCGTCGAACAGCGCCTCGTCGTCCGCGTACGAGGTGAGCATCAGGCAGCGGATCGACTCGTCGCGCGACCTGATGTCGCGGCACACCTCGACGCCCGTGCCGTCCGGCAGCCGCACGTCGAGCACCGCCACGTCCGGGCGCGCCGCGGGGACGCGGGCGAGCGCCTCGGCGGCGGTCCCGGCCTCGCCGACGACCTCGATGTCCGGTTCCATGGCCAGCAGCTCGCGCACGCCGCGCCGGACGACCTCGTGGTCGTCCAGGAGGAATACCCTGATTTTTCCGTCTTCCGGCACGTGTTCAGTCTCACACAATTCGCCCCGCGCGCCCCCTGGCACGCCCGCCGTACGCGTCGCGCGACCGTGCCGCGAACCTTCCCGGGACCCGGTTGGCCGGGTTAACGTGCAAGGGTCCCGCGGCGCTGCGAGCCTGGGACCAGTGCTTGGACCAGCGCCGATCCGTCCACCTTGCCGCACGTCACGCCGCACGCCCGTCCACCCGCCGCACGACCGGGCGGGAAAGTACTTGGACATCACAGTAAATCCGCAGGTCAGGGCCGTTTTCGTGGCTTGTGGACCGAATGGATACCGTGCTCTCATGAGGCGGTCGGACGGGACGGAGACGGGACAACAGGAACCCGCTCGGTTCCGGACGCCGCACCCACCCCCGTGCGCCGTGCGGGACCGGGCGAGCCGCACTGGCTCCCCGGCGGACCCCGGGGGCCGGACCGACGGAGGAGCACGAGTGACCGTGGAGAGCACAGCCGCGCGCGGCAAGCCGCGCCGGAGCACGAACCGGAGCACCACCCGGGGCACCACCCGGCGCACGTCGTCCCGTCAGCCGCTCGACGGCATGGTGCAGCTGCTGACCCCCGAGGGCGAGCGGGTCGAACACCCGGACTACTCGCTCGACATCGACGCCGAGGCGCTGCGGGGCCTGTACCGCGACATGGCGCTGACCCGGCGGTTCGACGCGGAGGCGACCGCCCTCCAGCGGCAGGGCGAGCTGGGCCTGTGGCCGTCGCTGCTGGGCCAGGAGGCCGCGCAGATCGGCTCGGGCCGGGCGCTGCGCCCCGACGACTACGTCTTCCCCACGTACCGCGAGCACGGCGTGGCCTGGTGCCGGGGCGTGGACCCGACGCTGCTGCTGGGCATGTTCCGCGGGGTCAACCACGGCGGCTGGGACCCGAACAGCAACAACTTCCACCTCTACACCATCGTGATCGGCTCGCAGACCCTGCACGCGGCCGGGTACGCGATGGGCGTCGCCAAGGACGGCGCGGACGCCGCCGTGCTGGCGTACTTCGGCGACGGCGCGTCCAGCCAGGGCGACGTGGCGGAGGCGTTCACGTTCGCGGCCGTCTACAACGCGCCGGTCGTGTTCTTCTGCCAGAACAACCAGTGGGCCATCTCCGAGCCCACCGAGCGGCAGACCCGCGTGCCGCTCTACCAGCGCGCCGCCGGGTACGGCTTCCCGGGCGTGCGGGTGGACGGGAACGACGTGCTGGCCGTCCTCGCGGTCACGCGCGCCGCCGCCGAGCACGCCCGTTCGGGTCAGGGGCCGATGCTCGTGGAGGCGTTCACGTACCGCATGGGCGCGCACACCACGTCGGACGACCCGACGCGCTACCGCAGCGACGACGAGCTGGCGGCCTGGGAGGCCAAGGACCCGCTGCTGCGGCTGCGGCGCCACCTGGAGCTGACGGGCGCGGCGGACGCGGCGTGGTTCGCCGGGCTCGACGAGGAGAGCGACGCGCTCGCGCGGCGCGTCAAGGAGGCCATCAGGACGATGCCGGACCCGGACCCGATGTCCGCGTTCGAGCACGCGTACGCGGACGGGCACAGCCTGGTGGACGAGGAGCGCGCGCAGTTCGCCGCGTACCACGCCTCCTTCGCCGACGACCACGACGAGGTGAACTGACATGGCCCCCGAACGGCTCCCCCTCGCCAAGGCCGTCAACGCCGCGCTGCGCACCGCCCTGGAAGCCGACCCCAAGGTCCTGGTGATGGGCGAGGACGTCGGCAAGCTCGGCGGCGTCTTCCGCGTCACGGACGGGCTCCAGAAGGATTTCGGCGAGGGCCGCGTCATCGACACGCCGCTCGCCGAGTCCGGGATCGTCGGCACGGCGATCGGGCTGGCGCTGCGCGGCTACCGGCCGGTGGCGGAGATCCAGTTCGACGGCTTCGTCTTCCCGGCGTACGACCAGATCGTCACGCAGCTCGCGAAGATGCACGCCCGCGCGCTCGGCAAGGTGAAGCTGCCGGTCGTCATCCGCATCCCGTTCGGCGGCGGCATCGGCGCGGTGGAGCACCACAGCGAGTCGCCCGAGGCGCTGTTCGCGCACGTGCCGGGACTGAAGGTCGTGGCGCCCTCGAACGCGTCCGACGCGTACTGGATGCTGCGGCAGGCCATCGAGTGCGATGATCCGGTGATCTTCTTCGAGCCGAAGGCGCGCTACTGGGACAAGGCGGACGTGGACGCGTCCGGCATCCCGGGCCCGCTGCACGCGGCGCGCGTCGTCCGCGAGGGCACCGACCTGACGCTGCTGGCGTACGGGCCGACCGTGCGCACCGCGCTCCAGGCGGCGGACGCGGCGGCCGAGGAGGGCACGTCCCTTGAGGTCGTGGACATGCGGTCGGTCTCGCCGATCGACTTCGACACGATCCAGCGGTCGGTGGAGAAGACGGGCCGCCTGGTCGTCGCGCACGAGGCGCCGGTGTTCTTCGGCGCGGGCGCCGAGATCGCGGCGCGCATCACCGAGCGGTGCTTCTACCATCTGGAGGCCCCCGTGCTGCGGGTGGGCGGTTTCCACTCGCCCTATCCGCCGGCGCGGATAGAGGAGGACTACCTTCCCGGGCTCGACCGGGTGCTGGACGGCGTTGACCGCGCCTTGGCGTACTGAGGAGAGTCGTGACGATGGCTGCTGCGGCACAGCGCTACCGGGAGTTCCGGATGCCCGACGTGGGCGAGGGGCTGACGGAGGCCGAGATCCTGAAGTGGCTCGTCCAGCCGGGCGACATGGTGAACGACGGCCAGGTCGTGGTGGAGGTGGAGACCGCGAAGGCGGCGGTCGAGCTGCCGATCCCCTACGACGGGCGGGTGCGCGAGGTGCACTTCGCCGAGGGCGCGACGGTGGACGTCGGGACGGCGATCATCACCGTGGACACCGACCCGTCCGCCGGTGAGGGCGAGGCGGAGGCCGCCGGGGGGAAGCGGGAGCCGGTGCTCGTCGGCTACGGGGTGGCGCCCGGGGCGACGAAGCGGCGTCCGCGCAAGACGGCGGCGCCCGTACGGGAGCCCGAGGGGGTTCCCGAGCCGGAGCCGGAGCCCGTCGCGGCCCGGCCGCTGGCGAAGCCGCCGGTGCGGAAGCTGGCGAAGGACCTGGGCGTGGACCTGGCGGCCGTGACGCCGACGGGGCCCGACGGCACCGTGACCCGCGAGGACGTGCACGCGGCGGCCGCCCCGGCCGCCGCGGTCGTCCCCGCGCAGCCCGAGGCGCCCGAGGCGCCCGGGACGGACACCGCCGCGCGGGAACGCCGCGTGCCGGTGAAGGGCGTACGGCGGGCGACGGCGCAGGCGATGGTGGACAGCGCGTTCACGGCGCCGCACGTCAGCGAGTTCGTGACGGTGGACGTGACGCGCACGGTGCGGCTCGTCGAACGGCTGCGGCAGGACGAGGACCTGGCGGGCCTGCGCGTCAACTTCCTGCTGATCGTGGCCCGCGCCCTGCTGGTCGCGATCCGGCGGCACCCGGAGGTCAACGCGGCCTGGGACGAGGCGAACCAGGAGATCGTCCACAAGGACTACGTCAACCTGGGGATCGCCGCCGCCACGCCGCGCGGCCTGATCGTGCCGAACATCAAGGACGCGGGCGCCAAGACCCTGCCGGAGCTGGCCCGCGCCCTGGGCGACCTGGTCGCCACGGCGCGGGAGGGGCGTACGCAGCCCGCCGACATGCGGGGCGGCACGGTGACGATCACCAACATCGGCGTCTTCGGCATCGACACGGGCACGCCGATCCTGAACCCGGGCGAGTCCGCGATCCTCGCGCTCGGCGCGGTCCGCGAGAAGCCGTGGGTGCACAAGGGGAAGGTGAAGCCGCGCCATGTGACGACGCTGGCTCTCTCGTTCGACCACCGCCTGGTGGACGGCGAGTTGGGCTCCCGCGTCCTGGCCGACGTCGCCACAATCCTGGAACACCCGCGCAAGCTCCTGACCTGGAGCTGACACACCGGACACACCGGCGGCCCGGCACCGTCCGGAAACAGAAGTGCCCTCCGCCCGGCCGCTTGAGTTCTGGACAACGGCTGAAATGTTGATCAAGGTGTCACAACGACTGGCGTATCAGGGTGAGCTGGACTGTCGCCTCGTATCGGACGGCGAGTTTGTCGTCACGCGTCGCGACACCTCGGGCCTGTTTGAGGCGCCCGATCCGGCACTCGACTTGTGGCGGTTCTTGTACCGTTCCGCGTCGAAGCCGGGCGGGCGTCCGCCTGCCGACCCCCGGCGGAGCCGGTGACCGGCCTGGTCACGCTTCTCCGGAATGGTGTGCGGGATCTGCCGCCGACGCAGGTAGGCACGGATCCTGCGCGAGGAGTACGCGCGGTCGGCGATCAGGTGCCCGGGGCGAGTGCGGGGGTGCCCACCGCCCACGCGAGCGACGCGGATACGCTCCAGGACCTCGATCGCTGCCTACTTGTAGGAGGCGAGGTCTCTGAGCTGGGCCCGGAGAGCGAGGGTGTCGCGGTGGCCGCGCAGGTCGTGCCGACGGGCGAGATCCGCCTCCAGGTCCACCAGGATGCTGCGGACGTGGGCGGAACGCACCGTCGTGGCGTACCGGAGCAGCGAAGTGGCGGTGACGAGGGTCTGATCGAGGTCGTCACGTGCGAGGTAGGAGCGGGCCAGCCAGGTGCCGTGCAGCAGGGCGTCACGGTCCTCGGTCCGCTCGGCATGGGTGCCCAGCCAGCCGGTGATCAGGGGATCGGCTTCCTCCAGCAGTCCGGCCGCCCTCCGGTCGGCAGGGGCGCCGTCGGCGAACGCGGCGGTGATGAGTGACTGGCCGGTGACGACGCTCAGGTCGGTCAGCCAGTACAGCCACGGGGGCCGGCTGGCCAGCGCGTCGGGGTGGGTGAGGTGACGCCGTGCCTCGTCGGTGCTCTGCCGAAGCCCGTGGATGTCGCCGAGGGCGGCGTGGGCGTGGGCGTGCCGGGCGGCGGCCAGCGCTCGGACTGACGGCGGGGCGCCGCGGGCGGCGGTGATACTGGCGTTCGCCAGGTCGAGCGCGTCACGGAATTCGCTGCGGCTGATGGCCTGGTAGGTCAGGCAGCCGTGGATGTGTGAGACCAGCGCCGGATCACCGGCTTCGTGCGCGGCGGTCAGCCCGGTGCGCCAGTACCGTTGCGCGAGCCCGTGGAGACCGGCGTCCATCGCCATCCACCCCACCGTCTGCGCAAGCTGCCCCCACAGGCCCATCGTGCGGGTGCGGGTGGCGGAGTCACTGAACCGATCAGCGCGTACGTGGTCGGCGACGAGCGCGAACTGCTTGTGCGCGTGGCGGAGGGTGGAGCGGTCGCCGCCCTCGGCGTCGTCCATTCTGCGGACGGCCTGCACGGTCGCGTCGATCGCTTCGGCCACCGCCGGGGTGACCAGCGGGCCGTGTAAGACGGCGGCGGGCGCCGCGGCGGTGCGCGGAGCGGTGGCGGCGGTCGGGCCGGTGAGGGCGAGGGCCGCGCCGCTGATGGCGAGAAAATGGCGGCGGTCGAGGTCCATGTCGCCCTCCCGGGTCCACTGCGTGGCTGTCTCCACGGTAGCGCCGGGCGTAGTGGGCAGGGGGAGTCCGTCGTCCGCGCGGGATGTGCTGACGGAGCGGACTCCTGGTCCCCAGAGCTGTTCGAGCGGAACCGGGTGGCCCAGGGCCTCGGCGAGGACGTGGGCGGTGACAGCCGGAAGCGGGTCACGAGGGATACGCCCCCGGGCCAGCCATTCGGCGACGGTGGAGCGGGCGACGTACCGCGGGCCGAGCAACTGGTTGATGGCATCGGTGAGGCGGCTGAGCGACCAGCCGAGATTTTGGAGGAGAGCGGCGAGCTGCTGGTTCGGCGCGGTGTTGCGCACGGTTGATCTGTCCCCCTGCCCCTGGCACTTTCGCGGGTCCTGACAGTAGCGGGTCGGTTACCTGTCGGGGGAGAGGCCGACTTCGGCTGAAGTCGGCGCTCGACTGCGGCAGTTGGACGGGAGTCGTCACCCTCGCGGGGTAGCCGGGCACGGTCTGTGGGCGGTCCACTGGTTCAGCGGATAGCCTCCCGGCTGAGCGGCACTTTCCGTTTTCGATCAGGCACCCCCAGTACATGAATGTGGAGGAATTGCCCCTTATGACCAATGTGACCGTCGAGCCCATCGACGCCACCCGCCTGCGCGGCAGTGTGGTGGACACCCTCCGAGCCGAAGGGTGGATCACTTCGCCCGAGGTCGAGGCCGTGATGCGCGCGGTCCCCCGCCACGAGTTCGCTCCCGAGGCGAGCCTGGAGCAGGCGTACGCGCCGTACGCGGCGGTGATCACCAAGACCGACGAGTACGGGGTGCAGCTGAGCTCCGTGTCCGCGCCGCAGGTCCAGGCGCTGATGCTGGAGCAGGCCCGGGTCCGGCCGGGGATGAGTGTGCTGGAGATCGGATCGGGTGGGCTGAACGCGGCGTACCTTGCCGAACTCGTGGGTCCCGAGGGTGCGGTGACCACGGTGGACATCGACCCCGTGGTCACCGACCGGGCCAGCCGGCTGCTGGACGAACACGGCTACAGCCGGGTCACCGTCGTCACGGCCGACGCCGCCGAACCGATCCCGGGTCTGGGGGCGGTGGACGTGGTGATGGTGACCGTCGGTGCCTGGGACATTCCGCAGGCGTGGATCGACCAGCTCAAGCCGGGCGGGCGCCTGGTGGTGCCGCTGCGGATGCGCGGGCTGACCCGCTCCGTGGCGTTCACCCGCGTCGGGGACCACCTGGAGAGCGAGTCCGCGAAGATCTGCGGGTTCGTCGCCATGCAGGGTTCCGCCGCGCACGCCGAGGAGTTGCTGCTGGTCACGGGCACCCCGGAGATCGGGCTGCGGTTCGATGACGGCCTTCCGTCCGACCCGGGCCTGCTCGACAACGCGGTCACCCACCCCCGGTTCGAGATGTGGACCGGCGTGACGGTCGGCCTGCGGGAGCTGCTGGACACCCTCCAGATGCACCTGGCGATCCGGCTGCCGGGGTTCTGCATCATGGCCGTGGACCCCGAGCTGGACTCCGGCATCGTGGCCCCGGCCAACAAGGGCTTCACCCTGGCCGCCGTGGACGGCCGGGGGCGGACGTTCGCCTACCTCACCACCCGCCGCACCGAGGACAACAAGCACGTGGAGTACGGCGTGCACGCTCTCGGCCCGGACGCCGCCGAGTTCGCCGCGGTGTTCGCCGGTCACCTGCGTGACTGGGCTGCCCAGCACCGCGGCGGCCCCGGCCCGGTCATCCGGGTCTATCCGGCCGGTACTCCCGACGACCAGGTCCCCGGTGACCGGGTCATCGAGAAGGTCCACAGCCGGATCTCGCTCTCCTGGCCCGCCAGGCAGTAGGCGCGCGGACCAGGGTCCCGCACCATCCGCAACGGAAGGAAGGGCACCACCATGACCAGCATCACGATGACCAGTGCCGCTGTGGCTCCGGCGACTGCGCCGACGGCCCTGGACGAGGACTTCGACTTCGCGCCGCTCGATGTGATCCCAGAGCACGCTCGCCTGGGCCGCGCGAGCAGCCGTCCTCCACCCATCCGAAGACATATCGGCTGGGAGAACCGCAGCCGTGCCACCACCTACCGCCCTGGTCAGGAGGAGCCCGCGTCCGGGTTCGACCTCGGGGGCATCGAGGTGAGCGGATCGGGAGGGACGGTCTCTTCACGGGGGCACCGGCCGGACCAGGGGACCTTGCCGATGCCCTCAAAGGTGCGGCCCGAGTCCGACAGGTGCAGCGCGACAGCGTCCGCCTTGAACTCGGGCGAGTAGGCCTTCATCACCATGAAAGATGCCTCCTGTCCGGCCCCTGGCGGGGCCGGACTCAGAGGTTTCCACCACCGGGGGACAGGTCCCCCGGGCGGAGGGCACTTCTGCCGCGTGAGGGAGAAGCCCTGCCTACACCTGCTCGGACCGGAGGGCCGCGACCAGCCCGGCGACCTGCTCACGGCCGAACAGCAGCGCCGGACCGTGCGGCACCTTGCTGTCCCGTACGGCAACCACCGCGCCGCTGACGACGCCGAACTCGACACAGTCCGACTGCGCACCCGACGCGCTCGCCTTCCACCACCTGACGCGCAGGGTCGAAGCATTCTCTATGCATGCGTGCATCATGCGATGTGTTCCTCACTCTTCGTGATGCTCGACAGCGCCGCAGCAGTCAGCCGCTCGGACCATTCTTGTGGCCGCATGGCCGTGGGGGCGAGGTGGCGTGTTGCCGACAGGGTCAGCGGTGGTCTGCTACGAGGCGCAGGAACGCGGTCCAGCTCGTGGACGGCACCCACAACTCGGGGCCGCGTTCCTCGTGCTTCGTGTCCCGGGCACCGACCGTCGCCGTCTCTCCACCGGGCGACACCTCTACGCACGCGCTCTGCGCGTTGCTATAGCTGGACTTCCGCCACTGACCCTCAGTGTTGTTCATAACTCCCTGCTACGTCCTTGAGCAGACTGCGACTTGCCTGCTCGTCCAGTGCCTTGGTCCAGATGTCGTCATACGCCTTGGCGTAGCGTGCCACCTGGTCGTCCCCGTCCAAGTACAGGTCGCCAAGGTAGCCATCGGCGTACACGGTAGCGGGCTCGCCGACGGTCCTCCCGGACGGAAATCTCAGGATGCCGAACTGGCCCGTCATCAGACCCTGGTGCATCCCCGCATCGGGTTGGATCACGCGAAGCCTCACGTTCGGTCGGTTCGATAGCTCTATGATCCGCCGTACCTGGTCCGCCATGACCGCCGCGCCACCGATCGGGTACCGAACAACCCCCTCGTTCAAGACCACCCGAAAAGTGACCGCCCGCATGGGACGCGTAAGGATCGCCTGCCGCTGCATTCGCACGGTGATCCTCCGCTCAACCTCATCGGCGGGCAGGTTCGCGTCCCACGCAGCGAGCACGATGCGGTGGTACTCCGGCGTCTGGAAGAGACCGGGTACCAGATCGGTCTCATACCAGTCGATTCGGTCGGCGCCCTGCTCCAGACCGATGAAGACATCGAACCCATCCGGGATCACATCGTCATAGACGTGCCACCAGCCTTTTGCTTTCGTTTCGCGGGCCAGTCCCACCAGCGCTTCGGCGAGTTCGTGGTCGGCGCCGTATGCGGCACACATCGCCCGAGCGTCATGCACACGCACGGAGGTCTGGCCCGACTCAATCCGGCTCATCTTCGCTTCTGACCACTCAAGCACTTGAGCTGCGGTCTTGAGCGTCATGTGCGCGGCGATCCGAAGCTCGCGCAGATGCCGTCCAAGTTGCCGACGAGGCACGGTCGATCCCACGTCACCCATGTCTCCCCCTTGCATCCCATCTGAGGTGCCATCAGCCGTCATTATGCAGGCAGTTTATGCCTCGTTTCGCAAAGGAAGTCAACAGCTTGATTTTCCTCATAGTGAGGACTTGCAGAATTGATGGCCGCGCGGGCACTCTAGGCAAACCGGCGACACGGTGCGACGCATTGCTCACCGTGTGCGTCGGCACCCCATGCCGCTATGGAAGCTCCGGAGCGAGCCATGAGCACATCTCCCCCCGAACCCCCCGAGGCTCGGCCGGACGAGGCCGAGCCCGTTGACGAGGGCGCGGATCTTCGCGCGAGGTCGGCCGAACTCATCGCCAGATACGTCGAGTTGGATGCCGCGATCGAGGCGCATCTCAGGGCGCTCAAGGGGCTGTAGAGCCCCTGTCCGTCCGGTGCCTCGCTCGGTCCCGGACCGCAGGAACGGCGCGTCCCCGTTGTGGGGGCGTCGGGCGCGCCGTCCATCCCACCCCCACCGCAGGCGGCCGTCGCGTCAGGGCCGCGCACCCGCATCCGCGTGCCGGATTCACCCGAACGAGGAAGGAACGACCGATCGTGATCACAACCCTGGAGGCAGAGCGGTGAATTGGGAGGAAGCGGCGGCGCGGCTCGCCGTCGCCGTCGCCGATGACACGTCGGTCTGGCGCCCGCTCGTGGCACAGGTTCCCCGGCATGCCTTCGTGCCCCGCTGGTGGGAACGGGACGGTGAGGGCTGGGAGTTGCGTGACGGCCCTGCCGACACCGGCCGTTGGGCCCGTATCGCCTACTCCGACCGGTCCGTGATCACCGCCGTGGCCGGCCGGCACGCCGACCAGGCGCAGGACGGCGAGCGCCCGGCCGGTCGCCCCACCTCCAGCGCCACCCTGCCCGGCCTCACCGTGCGGATGCTCGACCACGCCCGCCTCGCGCCGGGCCTGCGCACACTCGACATCGGCACCGGCAGCGGCTACGGCACCGCCCTCGCGTGCCTGCGCGTCGGCGCCGGACACGTCACCAGCATGGACGTGGACCCGGCCACCACCACGGCGGCCGTCACCTCGCTCGGCGCCATCGGGCTACGCCCCGCCGTCTTCACCGGCGACGCCACCGGCACCCTCCCCGGCGCCCCCGGCGCGTACGACCGCATCGTCTCGACGGTCGCCGTCCGCACCGTTCCCGCCTCCTGGCTCACCGCACTGCGCACCGGCGGGCGTCTGGTGACCACGCTCGCCGGGACCAGCCTGATCGTCACCGCCACGAAGACACCGCACGGGGGCGCGGTCGGCGGCGTCGAGTGGGACAGGGCCGGGTTCATGCACGCCCGCACCGGGCCCGGCGACTACCCGCCAGGGCCCGGCGGCGGACTGGCCGCCGCCGCGCGCGCCGAGGAAGGGGACAGCGTGACGGCCGGCCTGTACCCGGTCGTGGACGTCGCGCAGGCGTGGGACCTCGACTCGTTCCTCAGCCTGACGGCACCCGGCATCACCCATGAGTTCCGCGAACGGCCGGACGGCAAGCGCGTCGCGGTCATGACGCACGCTGAGGGGTCGTGGGCAAGGGCGGAAGGGTTCGGCGGGGACCGGCCCATCGTGCACCAGAGCGGCCCCCGGCGCCTGTGGGACCTCCTCGAACACGCCCGCGCCCACTGGCTGTTCCACGGAGAACTGCCCGTGAGGGGGGCACGGGCGCACATCCGGCCGGACGGCCGCACCACACTCACCCGGGGGGACTGGCACGTCACCCTCCGCCCGTGACACACCCCCGCCGCATGCGCGACGGGGGTGGTGCGTGCCGTTCGGCCGTCAGAGGTACGGGCCGGAGCGGCTGGGGCCGCCGTGGTCCTGGTCGCCCGCGTCGTCCGGGATCGTGCCGGGCGGCAGGGCGCGCCGCATCTGCTCCAGCTGCGCCCGCGCCGCCATCTGCTGCGCGAACAGCGCCGTCTGGATGCCGTGGAACAGCCCTTCGAGCCAGCCGACCAGCTGCGCCTGGGCGATGCGCAGCTCGGCCTCCGTCGGCACGTTGTCCTCGGTGAAGGGCAGCGACAGGCGGCTCAGCTCCTGCACCAGCTCGGGCGCGAGGCCCTCCTCCAGCTCCTTCACGGAACTGGCGTGGATCTCGGCCAGGCGGGCGCGGCTGGCCTCGTCCAGCGGCGCCGCCTTCACCTCCTCAAGCAGCTGCTTGATCATGCTGCCGATCCGCATGACCTTCGCCGGCTGTTCCACCATCTCGGTCACGGGGGTCTCGGTGCGGCCCTCGTCGCCGTCGTCGCCGCCCTTGCCGGGCGCGCCGCTCAGCGCCATCCCGTCCGGACCCACGACGAGGATCTGGGCGTTCTCCTGCGATGGTTCGTTCCTCGGCTGAGTCATGACTCCATCATGCAACGGGCCTCACCCCGCGCGCCGCGCGAGGGTGATCCGGGAGCGTGTCAGCAGCGCCGCCAGCACGCACGCGACGAGCGGCACGCCGATCAGCAGCTCGCCGAACGTCACCCACGGCAGGTCGAGGTACAGCTCGGGACGGCCCCCGGAGACCCAGCCGGACTCCAGGGCGTCGTCCCACCACCCCACGGACGTCCTGTGGTCGGCCAGCACCAGCGCGATACCGGGCACCAGGCCGGAGACGGCGCCGAGCACCACGCCCATGAAGGCGATGACGCCGCACTGGAGTCCGGAGAGGGTACGCCGTACGCGTGGCGCGGCGCCCACGGCGGCGAGCGTCGCCAGGTCGGCGGCCGAGTCGGCCTGGGCGAGGCCGGTGGCGATGCCCGCCGCGCCGATGGTGAGGACGAGGGCGGCCAGCGTGAGGATCAGCAGCGGCAGCGACGTCGAGCTCTGGAAGCCGCGTTCGACATCCCAGTAGAGCGAGTCGGAGACCTGCTCCATGGCGCCGTCGAGGGCGCGGCGCTCGGCGGCGTCGGGCATGCGGTCGGTGGACCAGTACGTCGCCATGTCCACCGGGCTGAGCCCGGCCCGTTCGGCGGTCTCGGGGGTGATCAGCAGGTCGGCGACGGCCTCGGGCGACGCGGCCGGCACGTTCTCGACCGTCGCGGTGACGGCGGGGAACGTCCAGCTCCGGTCGGGCTCGGAGACCGGGGCGCCGGTGGCGTCGTCCCAGTCGGGGCTGGTGTCCCAGAGCTGGAGCGTCACCTCGCCCGCGGCGTCGCGGAAGCCGTCCTGGAAGACGACCGCGCCGCCGTCGGCGAGGGCGGCGAGCGCCTCGGGGCTGTCGGCGCCGAGCAGGCGCAGCAGTTCGGGTCCCGCGACGGCGACGGACGTCAGGTTGCTCATGCCGCCGTCGATGTTCTCGACGCAGCGCGGGTCCTCGGCGAGCCGGCGGCGTTCCTCGACGGTCATGTCCTGCGCGCTCTCCCAGCCGTCCAGCGGGCAGCGGCTGGCCTCGGGCACGGCGACGGCCATGTAGCCGCAGTCGTCGGTCGAGCAGGCGTAGCCGATGTCCACGGTGGCGACGTCGGCGCGCTCGGCGACGGGCAGTTCCCGTTCGACCGCCTGGCGGGCGCGGGTCAGGTCGGTTTCCGTGCCGGTTTCGCCCGCCCACGTGTAGAGGGTGACGGTGCCCTCGGGCACGGCGGTGGAGTACTCGGCGCGCTGCTGCGCCTCGTCGCTGACGAGGACGGTGCTGGCGGCGACGAGCCCGGCGACCGCCGCGAGGATCGCGGCGACGGCGGGGGCGCTGCGGCCCCGGTTGCGCGCCGCGTCGCGCAGCGCGAGGCGGCCGGACAGCGGGAGGCGGCGGCCGAGGCGGCCGAAGGCGCCGACCAGGGCGGGGGTGAGGGCGACGACGCCCAGTTCGGCGACGATCGCGCCGCCCGCCACCATGGTCGAGCTGTCCATGGTGACGGCGCCCGCGAGTGCGGCGGCCGCGCCGGCCAGCAGGGCGACGGTGCCGACGACCGGCAGGACGCGGCTGCCGTGCCGTACGCCGCGGCGGCCGGTGAGGGATTCCAGGACGTCGCCGCGCGAGGCGGTGATGGCCGGGACGAGCGCGGCGAGCGTGCCGACGAGGACGGCGAGCGCGGCGATGGCGCCGAGTTCCGTGACGCGGAAGTCCCAGGCGCCGAAGCGGGAGCCGGTGGTCTCCTCCAGCCACGGTCTGGCGAGCACGGTGACGGCCACGCCGCCCAGGACGCCGACCACGGCGGCGACGGCGCCGAGCACGACGCCGCTGGCCAGCGTGATGGCGCGCAGGTGGCGGCGGTCGCCGCCGTTCGCGCCGATCAGGCCCAGCTGGCGGCGGGAGCGGCGTACGCCGACGGCGAAGGCGGGACCGGCCAGCAGGCAGATCTCCAGGATCACCAGGGAGACGACGACACCGACGCCGACGATGAACTCCGAGTCGGCGGAGCCGCCCGAGAAGTTCGAGCCGTAGCCCTCGGAGGCGGGCGGCGGGTCGAGGGTGACGGCGCGGGAACGCACCACGACGCCCTGGGTGTTGGCCTCCTTGACCAGGGGCCAGTCCACGACGCCGTCGGGGACGCCGACGAGGTAGCTGCTCCAGCTGTGCTCCGCCGTGTCGCCGCCGAGGCGGGGGATGACGGCGCCCGGCAGGGCGATGACCTCGTCCTCGTCGAGGCCGCTGGGCAGCTCGTACGTGCCGACGACGCGCGCGGACACGCCGGAGTCGCCGACCGTCAGCTCGTCGCCGACGGCAAGGCCGGACTCGGCGAGGAAGTGCTCGGTGACGACGACCTCGTCCGCTGCCTCGGGGAAGCGGCCGTCGAGGCGGGTGAACATGCCCTCGGTCAGCGGGTCGGCGGTGTCGATCTCGCGCAGCCCGGCGCGGACCACGCCGTCGCCGACGTCGAAGCGCTGGGAGACGCTGGTGTCGGGCAGGATCGTGGAGCCGGGCGGCAGGAGGCCCGTGACGAGCGCCAGGTCGGCCGCCGGGTCGGGGGTGGTGTAGTCGCTGTCCTCCAGCCAGGTCGTCACGTCACCTTCGAACGTCTGCTCGATGGCGCCGTCGGCCTCGACGCGGAACTCGGCGTCCGCCGCTCCCAGTTCGCGGGTCAGCGCCTCGGCCGGGGACAGCTCGCCGGTGCGGAAGAGGAGGTCGGCGCCCGAGACGCCGAGGATGGGCAGGGCGATCATCGCGACGACCAGGGCGCTGCGGCCCTTGGCGCGCACGGCGTCACGGCGCGCGATGCGCAGCGCGAGGCGCCAGGTGGACAGGACGCTCACCGGTCACCGCCGGTGGCGAGCAGCGACTCGGGGGTGCCGGCCGTCGTCTCGTCCACGACCTGGCCGTCGCGGAGGAAGACGACGCGGTCGGCCCAGGCGGCGTAGCGGGGTTCGTGGGTGACCATGACGGTGGCGGCGCCCTGGTCGCAGCGCTTGCGGAGGAGGACGAGGACGGTCTCGCCGGTCTCGGAGTCGAGCGCGCCGGTGGGCTCGTCGGCGAGGAGGAGGCGGCGTTCGCCTATCAGCGCGCGGGCGATGGCGACGCGCTGCTGCTGGCCGCCGGACATCTCGTCGGGGAAGCGGTCGGCGACCTCGGCGAGGCCGATCTCCTCCAGCGCGGTGAGCGCCTCGCGGCGGGCGGCGCGGCCGCGTACGCCGTCGAGTTCGCGGGGCAGCGCGATGTTCTCGGCGGCGGTGAGGGCCGGGACGAGGTTGTAGTCCTGGAAGACGTAACCGATGCTCGTGCGGCGGATCCTGGCGAGCGCGGGGCGCTTCAGGTCGCCGAGGGAGACGCCCTCGACCAGCACCTGGCCCGAGCTGGCGGAGTCGAGGCCGCCCGCGAGCGTCAGCAGCGTGGACTTGCCGGAGCCGGACGGGCCCATGACGGCGACGAACTCCCCGGCGTCCACCGTCAGGTCGATGCCGCGCAGGGCGTGGACGGTCGCGGCGCCCGTGCCGTGGACGCGGGTGAGGCCGCGCAGTCGGAGCACGGGAGGGCGCGTGGCCGTGGTCATGAGATCTCCTGGCGGGGGGCGGGGTGGGTGGCCGGTTCCGCGGACGGGGCCGGGGGCGGGGGCGGTTTCGGACGGTCGCCGAGGGCGGCGGCGAGGCGTACGAGGCGGGACTCGCAGTGGTCGAGCCAGCGGGTCTCGGCCTCGGCGGCGAAGATCAGCTGTTCGAGGACGAGCAGCCAGGCGATGTCGTCGCTGTTGTCAGGACCGGCGGCCAGGGCGCGGCTCTTGAGGCGCGTGTAGTCCTGGAGGGCGGCGAGGGAGTGGCGGCGCTGGTTCTGGATGACGGCGCGGATGTCGACGCCGGGGGTGCCGACGGCCATGGCGAGTTTGATGGACAGCTCGTCGCGGGCGGGCTGGGTGCGGTCGACGGGGCGCGTGTACCACTCGGCCAGTTCGCGGCGGCCCGCGTCGGTGATGGAGTAGAGCTGCTGCTTGGCGTCGCCGCCCTCCGCCGGGACGATCAGGCCGTCGCGTTCGAGGCGGCTGAGGGTCGTGTAGACCTGGCCGATGTTGAGGGGCCAGGTGGCGCCGGTTCTGGCCTCGAATTCGGTGCGGAGCTGGGAACCGTAGCGTGGGCCGTGGTCCAGCAGGGCGAGGAGCCCGTAGCGGATCGACATACCGCGTATGTATACCCGGTATGTTGGGCGAACGGCAAACCGCCGGACCCGTACGTGCGTACGATCCCGTCATGGATCACCCCGAGTCGCCCGCGGCGGTCGAACAGGATGTGCTGACGCTGGAGTTCATGCCGACCGCAGCTGACTTCAGGGAGGCGCGCGACGCGGCGGGACAGCGCACACCGTGGACCTACTCCCTCACGCTGCTGCTGATCCTCGGGGTAGCCGTCGCAGAGCTGCTGCCGCTGGAGGACTGGTACGACGCGGCGGTGCTCGCGGGGATCGGCGTCGTCGCGAGCGGGGTGAGCTACCTCGCCTGGCGGGGGCTGCGGCACCTGCTGGTGTGGCGGCGGGCCAGGCACGCGCGGTCGCACGGCGAACTCGTCGTGCGGCTGGACGCGGAAGGGCTGCACGTCAAGGACGCGTTCGGCGAGGGACAGATCCCGTGGACGTCCTTCCTCCGATACGCGGAGACGGCACACCTCGTACTGCTGGTCCTGGGCGACCGTAAGCAACACGTGTTCGCGCTGCCAAGACGCGCCGTGGTCGCCGACGCGGACGAGGACACCCTGTCGGCGTTCGTCGCGCGGCACCTCCCGGAGTGACCGTCATCCATGGGACATGAACGCGCATCGCAGCAGGCCTGTCCCATGACTGGTACGACCCGCGTCACGATCACTCCGCCCAAGGAGGAGCACGGGGCCTTCACCGAGGGTGAGCCGGCCACGGCCCACGCCGACAGGCACCGCGTGCGCCCTCCGGCCCGGTGGCGGGGCGGAGGGCTCGGGTGGGTGGGGGTGGGCGGGTGACGGGGGTGCGCGGTGTCAGTCGGCGCCGAGGGTGACGGCGGCGGGCAGTGCGGCGAACGCCTCGTCCACCGCCGTGATCAGCGTGGCGAGCCGCACGCCGTCCTCGCGGGCGCCGGGGCCGCTGCGCACCCAGTTCTTGGCCGCGCAGCGCCAGGCGGCGAGCGCCATCTCGCCGAGCAGCCGCAGGCGGACGTCGCCCCGGCTGTCGATGCCGAGGCGGTCCTCCAGCAGTTCGACGAGGCGCCGCTGGACGGCGATGGACGTCAGGTCGCTGTGGTCGCGCAGGGCGGGGGTGCGGGCGGCGAGCCCCCGGGTGGCGAGGAAGCGGCCGGTCCACTCGGGCCCCATCCCGGCGAGGGTGCCGGTGAGCGCCTCGTGCAGGACGGTGAGGACCTCGCCGCGCGGGCGCAGGGCGGCGACCCGTTCGAGGTAGGCGTCCCACAGCTCGGTCTCGGCCGCCAGGGCGACGGCCTCCTTGGACGGGAAGGTGCGGAAGAAGGTCCGCTTGGAGATCTCGACGGTGTCCACCAGGTCGTCGAGCGTGGTGGCCTCGAACCCCTGGTCGAGGAAGAGCCGCAGGGCGGTGTCGGCCAGTTCGCGGCGGGTGCGGCGTTTCTTGCGTTCGCGCAGAGGTAACGCGTTTTCCGGTGAAACGGGCATGGGGAAAGCCTACCGACAGGTAGGCGCCACCGAGGGGCTTTGGCCACGGAAGGCGTTCGCCCCCGAGTGGCGGTCCGGTCAGTCCTGGCGCAGGCGCAGGCCGAGGATGCCGAGGCCGAGACCCAGGCAGGCGAGCCCGGTGCCGAGGGGGAGGACGGGGACGACCTCGCCGCCGGTCTCGCGGGCGGCGACCTGGACAGGGGCGGGCGTCGCGGGCGCCTCGCGCAGGGGGCCGGGCAGTCCGGGCGGGGCGAGGGGTTCGCCGTGCCGGGAGACGAACCGGTCCACCGGCTGCCGTCCCGGTACGGCGGACTCCCGCTCCTCGCCCGGCGGGCGCTCCTCCGCGCTCGCCGTGGAGGCCGCCGGAACCAGCAGAACCGTCATCAGCGCGGCCAGGAAAACGGCCGCCGCGTTGCCCGCGCTCACCCTCACAGGCCCGCCCCTTCGTACTCCATACGATGATGTCACCAGCGTCACACATCGGATGAAACACCGCATGTCGGACACCCGGTGCGGGACGCGCTTCTTCTCCGGCTACCCGCTCGAACGCGCGTACAACGGGGGAAATCCCCGGCCGTATCGAGCGGCAGTCTGCTATCAGGTGATAGCTTGAGGGGGTGGCGAAAACCCAGGTGAACCTCAGACTCGAAGAATCCGCCGCCGAGATGGCGCGGCAGGCGGCGGAGACGCGGCACGTGCCGGTGAACGAATACGTCGAGCAACTGATCCGCGCGGACAACGAAAAGCTGCGCGATGACTTCTTGGCGGGCGCCCAGGAAGTACTGGACGGTTTCGGCGACCTGATCGACAGGATCGAGGCCGCTCCATGAGCCTGCACATCGATCTTTCCTGGGTCCTGGAGGTCGCGCGCCGGGCCGGACAGGACGACCCGGCTCCGGACGACTACGGCGTTCCCATCGCCGCGGTCGAACGCCACAAGGCCGTGCTCGCCGGACAGGACGTCTACCACGGCGCCTATGCGCGCGCCGCGGCCCTTGCCCACACCCTGGGAAGGCTGCGGTGGCTGGAACGCTCCAACCTCCGGGTCGCGGTCGCGGTGGCCCACGGCTACCTGGCCGCTTCGGGCATCGACACGAAGCTCACCCAGGACGGCGTCACCGCGCTCGCCACCGAACTGAAGAGCGCCGAGTCCACCGCGGCTTCCGTCGCCACGGTCCTCCGCGCCTGGGACACCTGACCGGTGAGCCCCTGAAGTCCGGTGCGCCTCAGTTCCGGGTCACAGCCCCAGGCTCTTCGCCATGGCGCGCATCTCCGGGGTGAGGGCGCGGCGGCCCTCCAGGACGGTGCGCAGCACGTCCCGGGCCGGTGTCTGGTTCGGGAACCACTCGGGTGAGGCCGCCCGTGCCTCGCTCAGCCTGCCGAACGCTTCGGGGTACTGGCCCACACGGGCGTGCGCCTCCGCGACGGCGAGGGTGTGGCGGGCGCGGACGCTCACCGAAGGACGGACCGGGTGGCGCGGCAGCCGCGCGGCGAGCCGGAGCGCCGTGTCGGGGTGGTCGCGGACCAGGGCGTCCTCGACCGCCTTCATCCGCACGGTGGTCGGCCCGAAGGTCCGCATCTGCTCGTGCGCCGGGTGGACTTCGCGGCCGATGGCGGCGGCGGCGCGGGCGAGCCGGAGGGCGTCCGCCGCGACGCCCGGCTGGTTGTCGCGGACGGCGGCGGCGGAGACGTTGAGCAGCACCAGCCCCCACGCGGCGAGTTCGGCGGCGGTGGCGCGGCTGATCCGTGGTTCGAGTTCGTCGGCCCAGCGTGTCGCCAGGGCGAGCGCCTCGTCCAGACGCCCGCGTCGCATCAGCAGCCAGCACAGCGTGTTCACGGTGGCCGCCGACTCCATGCGGTCCCCGGCGGTGTCGAGCGCGCGGGTGAGCACCGCCTCGGCGACGTCGAACTGCCGCGTGTGCGTGAGCGCGCCCGCCGCGAGCTGGAGCACGCGGTGCCGCAGCGGACGCCCGTTCCCGCCCAGGGCGTCGGCGTCCCGGATCAGCGGCGGCAGCGCTGCGGCCAGGGCGCCGAAGCGGTGGCTCCGGTACAACCGGACGCCGCCTTCGAGGACTTCGGTGACCCCCGTGACCGTAGCGGGGTCGTCGGGCTGGACGGGCGGCTTCATCAGCGCCGCGCGGGCAGACTCCCAGAGCGCGTCGGTGGCGGCGGAGACCCGGGGCCCGCCGGGCTCGGCGGCCTTGACCAGCGACATCGTGGGGACGCGCAGCGCCTTGGCCAGGGCGTGCAGGGTCTCCATCCGCGCGGAGGGCCGTTCCTCCTGCTCCAGCTTGCGGAGGGTCGAGACGGAGACACCGGCCGCCTCGGCCAGTTCCAGCCGCGTCAGGCCACGCAGCTTGCGCGCCTGCTTGACTCTCTTCCCCACGTAGGCCATGGGGACAGGGTACGTCGGCCGCCACGCTCGGTCGCCGGTGCGGAGCGGGCTGTGACGGGTGGGCCGCGCGGCGCTTCGTGTGGGTCCGGGGCGGGTGAAGTGCCGCGCGGCGCCAGCGGGTTGTCAGCGGGTCAGGATGACCTTGCCCGTGTGGTCGCCCTCCAGTGCCCGGTGGGCGTCGGCCGCCTCGTCCATCGGGAACGTGCGGTGCACCACCGTGCGGACCCGGCCGTCCGCGAGCAGGGGCCACACGTTCTCGCGCACCTCCGCGACGATCGCGGACTTCTCCGCGACCGGCCGTGCCCGCAGCGAGGCCGACGCGATCGAGCCACGTTTGGCCATCAGCGCCTGGAGGTTCAGCTCCGCCTTGACGCCACCCTGGAAGCCGATGACGGTGATCCGGCCGTTCGGCGCGAGGGCGTCGATGTTCCTGGCGAGGTACTTCGCGCCGATGATGTCGAGGATCACGTCCGCGCCGCGCCCGTCCGTGGCGGCCTTGGTCTCCGCGACGAAGTCCTGTTCGCGGTAGTCGATCAGGACGTCCGCGCCCAGTTCCGCGCAGCGCGCGAGCTTCTCCGGGCCGCCCGCCGTCACGGCGACGCGCGCCCCGGACGCCTTGGCCAGCTGGATCGCGGCCGTCCCGATGCCGCTGGCGCCGCCGTGCACGAGCAGCGTCTCCCCGGCGGCGAGCCGGGCGCCGGCGAAGACGTTCGACCAGACCGTGCACAGCGCCTCGGGCAGCGCGCCCGCCGTCACGAGGTCGATCCCCGCGGGTACGGGCAGGACCTGTCCGGCCGGGACGGCGACCCGTTCCGCGTACCCGCCGCCCGCGAGCAGCGCGCACACCTCGTCGCCGACGTTCCAGCCCGTCACCCCGGGGCCGACCGCCGCGACGCGGCCCGCGCACTCAAGGCCCGGGTACGGCGGCGTGCCGGGCGGCGGCGCGTAGAAGCCCTGCCGCTGGAGGACGTCGGCGCGGTTCACCCCGGCCGCGGCCACGTCGATCAGGACCTCCCCCTCCCCCGCCTCGGGGTCGGGCACCTGCGTCCACACCAAGACCTCCGGCCCGCCGGGCTCGGTCATCGAGATCGCATACATGCCCGAAAAGCTACCTCCGCCGGTCGCGGGTGGCCGGTTCCGTGCGCTTGCGGGAGCGGCGATTTCTGGTCGCAACAGAAGTGAAATGTTCAATCACCGCGGAACGACTTAGCCTGTCCCCGGTCCCGGACGGACAGTGAGCTGACGGAACCTCTGAGGTTCCTCTGAGGTGTACACGTCCACCCGGGACTGATAGTGGAACTTCCGCGAACGCACTACGAGGGTCGTTGGAGCAGACCGATGCCTACCGCGCGTGTGACTCGCCCCGCCACCCGTCCCGACCCCCGCGCCCACGCCGTGCCCGCGGCCGAGCGCTACCGGGACCGGCTGCTGCGTTATGTGAACCGCCTGACCGCGGGCGACCCCCACCGGGCCGAGGACATCGTGCAGGAGACGATGCTCCGCGCCTGGCTGGCGGCGGAGCGCGGCACGGGCGGCGACGACGGCGAGGGCGACCGCCTCGCCGCCTGGCTGCACACCGTCGCCCGCAACCTCGCCGTCGACGCCCACCGCCGCGACCGCAGCCTGCCCACCGGCATCGTCCCGCCCGTCCTGGCAAGGCGCCCCGCCGAGGGCGGCGACATGGCCGAACGCGTCGCCGACCGCCTGCTGTTGACCACCACGCTCGCCCGGCTCACGCCCGAGCACCGCGAGATCCTCTGCCACGTCCACCTCTGCGACCGGTCGCGCGCGGAGGCCGCGCACGATCTCGGCATACCGCAAGGTACCGTCAAGTCGCGCGTGCACTACGCCCTGTCAGCCCTGCGACGGGAGATACCAGCGGCATGAGGACCGCCGACCCCTTCGAATTCCTCGACCGGCACCGCGACACCATCTTCCGCGTCCTGGGCATCCTCGCCGCGCTGCTCGTCGTCTTCCTGCTGATCCGCTTCTGGGCGATGCGGCAGGGCGGCTGGGGCGCGGCGACCGCCCGGGTCCGTCGCGAACTCGCCGTCACCGCCCACGCCTTCGCCGCCCCCGTGCGCGCCTGGTCGCGGCACCGCCGCTCGTACCGCGTCCTGGTGCGCGGCCTGCGCGCGCCCGTCACCTGGCGCGACGCGGAACGGGCGCTGGCCGCCGCCGGGCACGCCGCCGCGCCGGGCGGCGGGCGCCCGTACGCCGTCCTCGTGGAGGCCGAGACCGTCACCGTGCTGCTCGCGGGGAGGGGGCTCGTCCCGCCGCCGGGCGGCATCTGGTGGCAGGACCCGGACGACACCCCGGAGCACTGGACGGCGGAACGCCACGACCTGCCGCCGGTGGTGCCGGTGCCGGACCAGACCCTGCCGGTGCTGGTCGCGGTCGGCGAGACCGGCGGCGCGTGCGCCTTCCTCGACATCGCGTCGGGACCGGCCGTGCTCACCGCCGAGGGCGACCGGCGCGCCGCGCTGGCGCTGCACCAGGCCGTCGCGGCGCAGGTGGACGCGCGGCTGCCGGACGGGATGGTGGTGGTCGCCGAGGGCGTGCACCGGTCGTTCCCCGGCGAGCCGGTCCGCGCCGCCTACCGCGCCACGCGCGACCTGCCGCACCGGCTGGGCGTGGCGCCCGTCCTCGTCACGGCCGAGCTGCCCGACCCGCTGCCGCCCGAACTCACCGCCCCGCCCGGGGAGTCAGCCGCTCCCCGCATCCTGTTGCGCGGCGCCGGGCGCGGCCACCGCCGTACGCTGCTGACCGACCGGCAGGGCCGGGTGCGGGTCACGGGAACGCCGCTGCTGGTCGCGTGCAACGCCCTCAGCCGGGCCGTCGCACGCGTCCTGCCGCACCTGCCGCCCGTGCTGCCGCCCGCGCCGCCCGGCGGGGACGCCGTGCGGGCCGAGCGGACGTTCGCCGAGGTGGACGAGGAGGAGACCGCCGCCACCGTCACCGCCGACGCCGACGCAGCCGACGCCGACGCGTGGGACGGCGGCGTGCGCACCGCTGACGCGCCCCTGCCGCCGGTCGGCGAGCTGGACGACGACCGCGCCGACGAGACGGCGGACGGGGCGGACGCCGCCGGCACCGCCGGCACCGCCGGCACCGCCGACACCGCCGACGACAGGGCCGCCCCGGCCCCGGGCCCGGCCGCGCCCGCCCGTTCCCTGCGCCCCTGACTGCGCCCCTGACCCACCGACCCCCGGTTGGACCGCCTGTGAAGCTCACCGTCACCACCGCCGATCAGCAGGGCGTCCACGACGACCACCTGCTCGATCTGCCCCGGGACGCCACCGTCGCCGAACTGGCCGCCGCGCTCGGCACGTCCCGGCTCTACCTGGGCGACCGGCCCCTCGACGCCGACGCGCCGCTCGGCGCCGGGGGCGTGCGGGACGGCGTCCTGCTCGGCCTCGGCGCGCCCGCGCCGCCCGTCGGGCCCGGCATCACCTGGCGCCCCGCGCCCACCGAGCCGGTGCTCGTCGAGCTGCGGCAGGTCGCCGGCCCCGACGCGGGCCGCGTCTGGCGCCTGGGGCCCGGCAGTTACGAGGTCGGCACCGACCGCGGCTGCGTCATACGCCTGCCGGGCGACGCCCCGGACGACGACGGCGTGCCCGCCGCCGGCACGTGGATCACCGTCCACGCGGACGGCAGCGTCGGCCACCTGCTGCCCGAGTGGGCCGACCCCGCGCGCTGCGGCCTGCGCAGCCTCACCCCGCCGCCGCCCGTGGACCCCGAGACGGGCACCCCGCTGACCGACGAGGAACCGGCGGGCCGCGAGGACGGCGGCCCCGGCGGGCACAGCGAAGAGCCCCCCGCCCCCGGCCCCGACGGCCTCCCGGCGCGGCCCCTGCCGCCCCCGCCCGGCGTCGTCCCGCCCCCCGACGACGGCGAACGCCCCTGGCCCGCCTGGGCGGACCTCGCGCTGGGCGAGCACCTCCTGCGCCACAGCGCGCCGTTCGAGCCGGACGCCGCCGTGCGGATGTCGGCGGACGGGCTGGCCGTCGAGTTCAGCCGCCCGCCGCGCATCACACCGCACCTGGACGCCGAGCACCTCAGCCTGCCGGGGCCCCCGGCGCCCGGCGGACCGCGCCCGTTCCCGTTCATGATGATGATCTCGCCGCTGCTCATGGGCATGGTCATGATGGCGGTCTTCCGGTCCTTCTACTTCCTGGTGCTGATCTTCTTCACGCCGCTGATGGCGATCGGCAACTGGGTCACCGGCCGCCGCGCCAACCGCAAGCGGCACGAGGAGGCCCTGCGCCGCTACCGGCTGCGCCGCGCCGCCCTTGAGCTGGAGATGCGCCGCGCCACCGTCGAGGAGCGCGTGCAGCGCGGCGCCACCTCCCCCGACCCGGCCGCCGTACGCCTCACCGCGCTCGGCCCCGGCCCGCAGCTGTGGGAACGCCGCCGCCACCACGGCGACTACCTGACGCTGCGCCTGGGCACCGTCACCCGCGCGTCGCTCAAGCGCATCAGCGACCAGGCCCGCGAGAACAACCACCGCGACGTCCACTGGCGCCTCGCCGATGTCCCCATCGGCGCCGAACTGCCGCGGCTCGGCGTCGTCGGCCTGACCGGCACCCCCGCCACCGCGCGCGCCGTCGCCCGCTGGTCGGTGGCCCAGTCCGCCGTCCTGCACAGCCCGCGTGACCTGCGGATCGTCATCCTCACCGACGAGGCGCACGCCGACGACTGGGCCTGGGTGCGCTGGCTGCCGCACCTGCGGCCGGGCCGCGCCGGCGCGGGCGGCACGCCGGTCGTGGCCGTCGGCAACGACCCGGAGTCCACGGCGCAGCGGGTCAGCGAGCTGTTCGCCGACATCCAGACCCGCCTGGCCGCCGGCACCGCCGCCGGGAGCCGCGTGGCCGCGCCCGGCGAGCCCGACGTGCTGGTGATCCTGGACGGCGCGTGGCGGCTGCGGGACGTGCCGGGCGTGGTGCAGATCCTCACGCAGGGACCCGCCGTCCGCGTCTACAGCCTGTGCATGGACGACCGGGAGCAGCGGCTGCCCGAGGAGTGCACGGCCGTGATCACCGCCGACGGCGGCGAGGTGACGTTCCGCGCCTCGAACGTCCCCACCATCGCCGGGGTGCGCGCCGACCAGGTGGACGCCGGGTGGTGCGAGGAGGTCGCCCGCGCGCTCACGCCGGTGCGGGACGTGACGGTCGAGGCGGACGCGGGGCTGCCGTCCGAGGTGCGGCTGCTGCCGCTGATCGGGCAGGAGCCGCCGGACCCGGGCGCGCTCGTACGGGCGTGGCAGCGGCGGCCCGCGTCCACGGCGTTCGTCATCGGCGCCGGGTACGAGGGCACGGCGCTGCTCGACCTGGCGCAGGACGGGCCGCACGGCCTGATCGGCGGCACGACGGGCTCGGGCAAGTCGGAGCTGCTCCAGACCATGATCGCGTCGCTGGCCGCCGCGAACCGCCCCGACGAGCTGACGTTCGTGCTGGTGGACTACAAGGGCGGCAGCGCGTTCCGCGAATGTGCCGAACTGCCGCACACGCTCGGCATGATCACCGACCTGGACGGGCACCTCGTGCAGCGCGCGCTGGCCTCGCTCGACGCCGAACTGCGGCGCCGCGAGCAGGTGCTGGCCGACGTGGGCGTCAAGGACCACCGCGAGTACCGCGCCAAGCGGGCGCGCGAGCCCGAACTGCCGCCGCTGCCGCGGCTGCTGCTGATCATCGACGAGTTCGCGACGCTGGTGCGGGAGCTGGTCGAGTTCGTGCCGGGCCTCATCAGCCTGGCGCAGCGCGGGCGTTCGCTCGGCCTGCACCTGGTGCTGGCGACGCAGCGCCCGGCCGGTTCGGTCAGCAACGAGATCCGCGCCAACACCAACCTGCGCATCGCGCTGCGCGTCACCGACCGCACCGAGAGCCAGGACATCATCAACGCGGCGGGCGCCGCCGGGATCTCCCCCGCCACCCCGGGACGGGCGCTGATCCGGCGCGGCGAGGGGCCGCCCGTGCCGTTCCAGACCGCGTGGGTCGGCGCCGAGCGGCCCGCCCTGCCGGGCGAGGGGGACGGGGAGGGCGACGGCCCGGCCCTGCGCCCGGCCGCGCCGCGCACCGTCCGCAGCACGCGCATCACCTGGTCCGGGCTCGGCCGCCCCCTGCCCGGCGCGTCCGACGACGGGGAGTTCGGCGACGACGCGGACCTGCTCGCCGCCGCGCCGGAGAACCCGGCGGGCGACCCGCCGACCGACCTCAGCGTCCTCGTCGAGGCGGTGCGCGCCGCCGCCGACGCGCTGCCCGACTTCACGCCGCAGCCGCGCCCCTGGCTGCCGCCGCTGGACACCCGCCTCACCCTCACCGAGCCCGAACGCGACCCGGAGCCCGGCGGCCTGCGGCTCCCGCCCGTGCCGTACGCGTACTACGACCTGCCGCACAAGCAGGACCAGGTGGTCGGCAGCATCGACTACGACCGCTTCGGCCACCTGTACGTGATCGGCGCGCCGCGCTCCGGCCGTACGGGCACGCTGCGCACCATCGCCGGGTCGTCCGCGCTGCACCTGTCCGCCGACCAGCTGCACCTCTACGGCATCGACGCGGCGGGCGGCGGCCTCGCGGCCCTGGAGGACCTGCCGCACACCGGCGCCGTCGTCTCCCGGCACGACCCGGAGCGCCTCGACCGGCTGATCCGGCGGCTGCTGACCGAACTGACGGACCGTCAGTCGGCGATCGCGCGGGCCGACGTCACGTCCCTGCCCGAACTGCGCGCCAAGCTGCCGAAGGACGAACGGCCCGCGCACCTGCTGCTGTTGATCGACGGCTGGGACGCGCTGATCGCGCTGCTCGACAAGTACGACGGCGGGCGCCTCACCGAGGAGCTGCTGCGGCTGCTGCGCGAGGGCGTCGCGGCGGGCATCCACGTCGTGGCCACGTCCGAGCGCGGCCTGCTCGGCAGCCGCGCCGGGCAGCACAACGACCGGCGGCTGCTGCTGCGCCAGTCCGACCGCATGGACTTCTCGGCGGTCGGCATCAGCCGCAAGCACGTGCCCGAGCATGTCCCGCCGGGGCGCGGCTGGTTCGCGCCGGGCGGCGTGGAGGGGCAGATCATGCTGCTCCCGGCGGGCGGCCTCGGCAAGGACGGCGACCAGGCGGACGCGCTGCGCGCCATCGGACGGCGCGCCACCGCGCGCGACGCCGCCGTACCCGAACGGCGGCGGCCGTTCCGGGTCAGCGCGCTGCCGCCCGTGGTCGGCTTCCAGGAGGCCATGGACCAGGTGCCGGACGGGCTGCGCCGCCCGATGTGGGCGCTGCTCGGGCTGAGCGGCGACGACGTGCGGCCGGTGGGGCACGACTTCGCGGGCGACGCGTCGACGTTCCTCGTCGCCGGGCCCCCGCGCAGCGGCCGGTCCACGACGCTGGCCACCATGTGCGTGTCGCTGCTGATGAACGGCACGTCGCTGGTCGTCCTCACCCCCCGCGACTCGCCGCTGCGCAGCCTCGCCGCGCACGGCCTCGCGACCGTCCTCACCGACACCGACCCGACGGGCGACGTGCTGAACGAGGCCCTGGACGCCGTCGCCGGGCAGCCGGTGATGGTGGTCGTGGACGACTGCGACCTGCTGATGACCGGGCGCGCCGACCAGGCGCTGCGCCGCGTCGGCAACTCGGGGCGCGAGCGCGGGCAGGGGCTGCTGATCGCGGGCCCGGCGGACGGCATGACGACGATGGGCTGGATCGGCGTGGCCAGGCGCGGGCGGCGCGGCATGCTGCTCGGGCCGCGGAACCTGGGCGAGGGCGAGATCATCGGCGCCCGGCTGTCGCCTGAGCAGATGCGTCCGCCGCCGTCGCCGGGGCGCGCGTGGACGGCGGACGGGGCGGGCCGGGCGGTGGCGGTGCAGGTGCCGCTGACCGTGATGCAGGAGTGACGCGGGGCCGGCGTACGGCGGAGGGCCCGGCGCCCGGGAACCCGAGCAGGAAAGTTCCTTCCTGCGTTCCGGGTGCCGGGCCCTCCGGCGTGCGCGGCGGCCGTCAGCTGACGTTCGTCACCTGGCTGTGGTCCTCGTTCCAGGTCACGCCGCTGCCGATGTTCTTGGAGTCGTCCCACGCCGCCGGGTCGGGCGTCGGGCTGGTGACCTCGTCGGCGGTCAGCTCGTAGCCGCCGTCGCCGTCGAGGCCGGAGAGCGTGCCGGCGAACAGCTCCGCGTCGTTGTTCTCGAAGCTGTCCTTGATGGTCGTGAACATGTTGGCGAAGACCTGGAGGCTGCCGGCCGCCGACTGGAGCGTGCGGCTGAACTGCTCGTACGCGGTCTTCAGCGCCGGGCTGGCCTGCTCCAGGTAGAGGCCGTCGTCCAGCAGGGTGCTGACCGTGTTCATCAGCGTGTAGATCTCGGGGATGATGATGCCGGCCTGCGTGCTGAGCTGGCCGCACGTGTCGGCGATGCCCTCGTAGTCGGCGAGGATGTCCGCCATCGGGGTCCTCCGTGGTGGTCAGGGGGCGGGGTCGGGGAGCGGGGCGGGCCGGGCGCGGGGCGGGGCCGTCACTGGCTGGGCGGGTTCAGGATGTTCTCGGCGATCTTGCCGTCCATCTCCTGCATGCCCTCTTTGATCTGCGTGAACTGCTGCGCGAACGTCTCGACGTTCGTGACCAGTTCGGTGAGCTGGGTGTTGAACTCGGTGTACTTCTCGATCAGCACCGGTGTGGTGCTCGGCATGATCAGGTGGTTCGCCAGGGCGTCGTCGACGGCCAGCTTGGCGGCGTCCACGGCGGGCTGGAGCGTGTTGGCCACGCTGTTCTTCATCGCCGTGACGGCGTTGTCGATGTCGTCGAAGGTCAGGCTGACGTTGGCCATCGGGTCTCCCTCTCAAAGCTCGGGTGTGTGCGCTGCGGACGGCGCGCGGGTCACTCCTCGTCCTCGTCGCCCACCCAGTCGGCGCCGGGTCCCGACCGCGTCTTCTGGCTGGTCTCGACGGTCTCGTTGCCGTCCTCGTCGGTGGTGGTCGTGGTGATGTCGTTCGTCCCGGAGCCGTCCTCGGCGATGGTGAACTTCTCGACGGTCACGGTGCCGTCGGGCGAGGTCGAGGTGACCGTGTAGTCCCGGGTGTCGTAGGCGGGCGTGGGGTTCTCCGGGTCGGTGTCCGGCGGGTCAACCCACTCGGGCGGGCCGTCGTAGACGGTCTCGGTGCTGTACTCGGTGCCGTCCTCCAGGGTGACGGTGGAGGTCTCCTTCATGATGTTGAAGTCCTCGTCGTAACCGATCACGACATCGACCTCGTTGCCGTTCTCGTCCTTGAACTCCATGTGGCTCGGCGGGTTCTCCGGCGGCTCCGGCGGCTTCGGTCCCGGCGGCGCGGGCGAGTCCTCGTCGTTCATGTAGGTCTCGCACCAGTCGGGCGCGCCGTCCTCCTGGCAGACCTCGTTGATGTCCGCGTCCGGGTGCTCGGCGAAGTAGTCGGCGGCGCCGATCTCCTCCAGGTACGCGTCCCAGGCGGCCTGGTCCGCCTCCCACTCCTCGAACGCCGCGCGGTCGCTCTTCCAGCGGTTGAGCTGCATCGCGAGGGCGGACGCGGTCGCGCTCGACGCGATCTGCGCGTCCTGCTCGTACATCACGTCGGCGACGCCCTCGAAGGTGTTGCCGAACTCCCGCAGCCGGTCGGCGCCGTCCTCGGCCCGCATCTTGGAGTAGCGGTAGAACGTGGCGAACTGCGAGGCCAGGTAGGACGAGCCGAACAGGTCGGTGTTCTCGGACGAGGAGCGTTCGCCGACCTCCTTGAACTTCTCCGCGTCCCCGCCGGACGCGGCGTCGTCCGCCAGGTCGTGCATGCCCTTCTTGAGGGCGTACAGCGTCTCGTAGTCCATCGCGAAGTCGGCCATCGCGCCTCCGGTCACGGTCGGGTCCCTAGGGCGTGTCTTCACCCCTTCCTACGCACGGGCGCCCCGCGAGGTTCAGCGGGGTCCCGCGGACGGCGGCGGAACACCGTTGAACCATCCGGGCGCCCGGTGCGTGGAGGTGGTGAGGGGCGCCACCGGCGCCGTCCCGGGCACCGCGCCCGGCGGCCCCGCCGCCGCGCGCACGAGGAGAAGGGAACAGCCATGGCCCGACCGCCGGACTGGAGCGCCCTCGGTCTCGACAAGGACCCCACGCCCGGCGACGCCGAGGGGCTCGCCGACCTGATCTCCTCGCACGAGAAGCTCGTCACCCTCGCGACCACCATCGACGACGGCATCACCGACCTGATGAACACCGCGGGCACCAACTTCGTCGGCGAGACCGCCGACGCCCTGCGCGAGGTGATGGACAAGCGGCTGCGGAAGTTCGTCCAGACCTTCCAGGACGCGCACCAGGACGCCCACGACGCGCTGGAGACGTACCGCACCGCCATGGTCACCGAGCAGGCCAACGCGGACGCCGCGCTGACCGCGGCCCAGGGCCTCGAAGAGGACGACCCGGACCTGGAGACCCACAAGTCCACCGCCGAGAGCGCGCGCGACACGCTGGAGGACGCCGCCCAGACCGCCGGGGAGGCGCTCTACGACGCGGCGCTGGCCATCAGTTCGCCCATCGACGAGTGCGCCGAGTTCTGGAAGTTCCTCACCTTCTTCGCCCTCGCGCTGATCGCGCCCGCCCTGATCTTCGGCGGCCCCGTCGCCCTGCTGGCCATCGCCGTCAACGCCGCGCTGCTCATCCACACCGCCGTCGAGTTCGCCAACGGCGACGCGAGCGTCACCGAGCTGGTCCTCAGCATCATCGGCGTACTGATCCCGACGACGCGGGGCATCAACGTCACCAAGCTGCTGTCCACCGGCTGGAAGGGCCTGGGCACCACCTTCACCAAGCTGTCCTCGCTGACCGTGGACGACATGATGCGGGGCATCGGCAAGTTCACGCTCAGCGCCGTGCAGTTCACCGGCAAGGGCATCACCTGGGCGGGCAAGAGCCTGTGGAGCGCCACCAACGCGGGACTGAACGCGCTGGGCGAGGCGTTCCGCCTCAGCGGCATCGTCGGCGTCGGCGCGCTGATCCTGTCGGCCCCGATCAGGATCGTCGTCGGCGCGTGGAACGGCGTGGGCAGGGTCGGCGGCAGCATCTACCGGGGGCTCGGCGGCGCGCAGGGGCTGCCCGGCTACGTCGCGCAGAACTTCAAGGGCTTCGGCCCTGTCGCCCTCGTCCTGCCGGTCAACGCGACCGAGATGGGCGCCCGCTGGTCCATGTCCGGGCTGATGAGCGGCCTGAAGCTGGGCGTGTGGAACCGCGGCGTCCTCAACCAGTTCCGCACCGGCGCCGCGTTCATGGACGGGGTGCCGGTAGACGTCCGCGCCATCCGCTCGTTCGAGGGCACGGCAGGCATCAGCTCGGTGAAGTTCGCCAAGTACCAGCCGGCGGCCTTCGCGGGCAACCACGTCATGGCGTCCATCGGGCACCTGATCGACCCGGGCGTCATCCGCGGCGGCGACATCGGCGCGATCACCGCGGGCTTCGACGCCCCCTCGATCGCCGCGCCCCCGCCGCTGTCCCTCAGCTTCGCCGACAAGGGCCTGTCGATCGGCATCACCGACGTCACCGGTCCGGGCCTGCGCCCCATCCTCGGCGACATGCCGGGCTTCGGCGGCGGCGGCTTCGTCACCCCGCCGTCCAGCGTCGTCGTGCACATGCCGGGCGCGGACGGCCGGATCGTGGCCGTCGAGGTGCCGGTGCTGCCCTCGCGGCCGGGCGACGCCACCGCCACCGGCGGCCGCGTCGAACTGACCATCAACTTCGACTCGATGACGCCGATCAAGATCAGCTACGGCGAGAACGGGCTGACGATCACCACCCCGGGCGGCGGACGCATGCCGGCCATCAGCGTCACGACCATGCCGCAGCTCGGCGAGGTCGTCACCGTCCCGACCACCGGCCTGAGCATCAGCCACGCCGACCTCAACCCCGGCGCGTCCCTCACCGGCGGCGGCCTCGGCGACCTCGCGAACGCCCTGCCGTCCCCGCCCGCCCGGCTCGACTCCGGCTCCATCGCCCTGGACCTCAACCTGACGTCCGCGCCGCCGCTGCGCCTGCACTTCGCGGACCAGGGCCTCTCGCTCAGCCCGCCCAACGCCGCGCTGCCGACCGGCGGCGCGCTGACCGGTCTCGACCTGCCGAGCGTCCATGTGCCGGGCGGCACGGGCCAGTCGATCGACCAGGCGGCGACCGCCACGCCGCACCTGCCCGAGACGACCGTCGCCACGCCGGGCGCGGGACAGCTCGACGTCAACGCGGCGGGCGCGCCCGGCCTCTCGATCAACCTGGGCGAGGGCTTCGGGCACGCGCTCAGCGACTTCTCCGCGGCGCGGCTCACGACCGCGCCGCCCGCCACGGCCACGGGCGGGGTGACGCAGCCGGCCGCCGCGGCGAACGTGGCGCCGCCGCCCGTGACCTCCGTGACCGGCGGTGGCCGGGGCGAGGGCGCGGCGGGGTCGCTCGGCGACATCACGCTGCGGCTGCCCGATGTCCCGGCGGTGCGGCTGAGTTCGATCGAGGCACGGCCGGTGGGGGCGTCGGCGGAGACCGTACGGCCAGGCGGCGCCGTCCCGTCGGCCTCGGGCGGCGGCGACCTGCCGACGCCCACGGCGTTCACCGGCGAGTCCAACGTCGCGCGGGGCGTGGAGCCGGTGGAGGGACCCGGGCTGATCGCGGCGGGGCGTAACGGCGCGCCGCCGCCCGGCGCCACCGCCGAGCACGTCGTCACCAGCCCGGCGGCGACCGTGCCGGTCCCGGTGCCACCGGCGCCGCACTCGCCGGTCACCTCGCAGCCGGTCCCCCCGCCGGCCGGGCACGGGGGCAACGGGATCAGCGGCGCGGGCATCAACGGCGCGGGCATCAACGGCTCGGGGCACACGGCCTCCTCCGCCGCCGACGGCCTCGGCACGCTCAGCGTCCCCGCCTTCGGCGGCAGCCGCCTCGACCTCGGCTTCGACGCCTCGGGCGCCGTCAGGACCGCCACCGCCGAGACCCCGCACGGCGTCCCGCCGATCACCGCGACCACGGTCGACGGCACGGTCCACCTGCGCCAGCACCCCGCCCCCGGCCAGACACGCCACTGGACGTTCGAGGCGTCGGGCGGCGCCGCCCGCCCGCTCGGCGCGGACCTGGACATCGCCCTCACCGGCAAGGGGTTCGACGGCCTCGACGGCCTGGCCCTGCGCTTCGACGAGCTGCGCCCCGCCGCCCCGCCCGTCCCGGTGCGCGACGGCGCGCCCCTCGCCGGCGGCACCGCCGTACGGTTCGACGACGGCCGCCACCTCGTCGGCACCGGGGACGGGCGGCACGTCCTGGTCGGCCCGGACGGCCGCGTCACGCACACCGCGACCGTCCTCACCCACCGCCCCGGCGGCAGGCCCGATCTCGTGGTCCTCACCGCCCCCGACGGCACGCTCCACCCGCTGCCGCGCGGGCTCGACGGCGCGGCGGTGCCCGACATGGCCGTCCGCCGCACCGGGGACGGCGCGCTGCGCATCGACGAACCGGGCGGCTCGTTCAGCCTGTTCGACGGCACGACCGGCCGGTTCGAGGACACCGGGCGCGGCGCCGCCGGGCTGAACGTGATCGACCCGGGCGACTTCAAGCTGCTGGAGGGCGCCGACCGGGCCGCGTTCCTCAAGTGGCTCGGCGACCGGCCCGTCAAGGACCTGCCGCTGCCCGGCCGTTCGGACGAGCCGCTCAGCGTCTTCATGTTCCACGGCACCGGGCCCGCGCCCGTGCCGTCACGCGGCGCGTTCCAACTCGCCGGCACCGGGACGGGCCCCGGGCCGGTGCTGCGGCTGGACTTCGACCCGGCGACCGGCCGCGTCACCGGCGCCGCGACCGACGACCCCGGCATCACCGTCCACCATGCGCCGGACGGCACGGGCGACGTGCTCACCGTCCGGCAGGGGGCGCTCGTCCTCCACAGCGAACGGTGGACCCCGCTCGGCGGCGACGGCTTCGCGCACACCCTGGTGCGCGTCGACACGGCCGACCCAGCGGCCGTCCCCGGCCTGGTGACACGCGGCGCGGACGGCTCGGTCACCACCGTGCCCGGCGCGGTGACGGCCGACGCCGCGCTCGGCGGGTTCCGCGTCACCCCGCCCACCGGCGCGGGCCCGCACGTCGCCGTGGACGCCACCGGCGCCGTCACGCACCGGGGCGTCCCGTACGGGGGCGTCGCGAACACGCACCTGTTCGTCCCGGTCCCCGGCCACGGCGGCGCCCCCCT
Organism: Streptomyces sp. MS19; assembly: GCF_047200595.1. Taxonomy (NCBI): domain Bacteria; kingdom Bacillati; phylum Actinomycetota; class Actinomycetes; order Kitasatosporales; family Streptomycetaceae; genus Streptomyces; species Streptomyces sp. MS19. The sequence continues at coordinate 76,838 of NZ_JBJZOH010000006.1, forward strand.
GCTGCTCGACGCCGCGGGCAACCCCGTACCCGGCGCGACGGTCGCCGTCCGGGCCGCGGACCAGCACATCGTCGTCACCCGCCCCACCGTCACGACCATCCACACCCCGGCCGGGGAAACGCACCTCGTCGGGCGGCCCATCAACGGCGGCGCGCTGAACGGCACCTACCTGTACGTCCCGCCCGCCGGCAGCACGACGGGCGGCGTGCCGCGCCTCGGCGACCAGGCGGGCGGCGACATCGCCGGCTCGACCGCCGTCCGGCTCGACGGCGGCGGCTACCGCGTGACCGCGACGGGCGGCGACATGGTGACCGACGCGCGCGGCCACCACGTGGGTGACGCGGTGGCGCTGACCGGACGCGGCACGGCAGCGGGCGAGTTCGTGCACGTACCGGCCGCCCCCGGCGGCACGCCACAGCTGTTCACGCCCACCGGCACCGAAGTGGCGGGCGGCGTGCGGTCCGTGGGCGGCAACCTGGTCGTCACCCGGCCGGCCGCGCGGCACATCGAGTCGGTCCACGCGCCGGGCGGCGCCCTGCGGTTCGAGCGCTTCACCCTGCGCGGCGGCTCCGGGCTCGACAACCACCGGCTCGTCCTCTCGGCGGACGGCACGCCGCCCCGCCTGGAGACCCCGGGCGGCACGGTCCCCGCGGGCTCGTTCGCCGAACCGCGGCCGGGCAACGAGTACCTCGTCGGCATGCCGGGCACCATCGGCCAGGTGGACGCGACCGGCCGGGCCGTCGATCTCGACCTGACGCTCGGCGGCGCCACGGCGGGCGCGACGCGCGGGCGGCTGCTGCGCCCGGCCGGTGTGCCCGCGACGCCGCTGTCGGTGCTGGACGGCGGCGGCGTCACCATCCCGGCGCGCGACATCAGGGTCGGCGCCGGGGTCGTCGAGGTGCGGCGCGGCGCGATCACGTCCGTCCACACGCTCGACGGCGCGCTGCGGAACGAACTGCGGGAGATCCGGGGCGTCGCCGGGCTGCCGCCGGGCACGTCCCTGTCCGTCCCCACCGGCGGCGGCGCCGCGACCGTGGTGGACTCCTCCCTCGCCCACACGCCCGTCGGCGGCGCCGGGCTCGCCCGCCTCGGCGACGACAGCGGCTTCCTGCTGGACCACGCGGGCTGGCGCGGCGTCCTGGACGACTCCGGGCAGTACACCCACCGGGTCGTGCCGCTGCTGGACAGGACGGCCGCGGACACCGGCACGTTCGTCACCCCGCCGCTCACCGGCCCCGGCGGCGCGGGCGCCGTCTACCGGGGCAACAACGGCGTCGTCGTGGCCGGCACCTCCGTGCACGGCAACGAGGTCACCGTGCCCACGGCGCACGGGACCTCGGTGCACAGGGCGGACACCGGCGCGCTGCTGCGCGAGACGTTCACCATCAGGGGCGGCAGCAGCATCGACCGGCATACGCTGACCGTCAACGCGAACCAGACCGGGATCGTCCACGGCCCCGCCGGCGCCGCCACCCCCGCCGTCGGGCAGGCGGGCGGCGGCTTCCGCGTGCCGACCCCGGGCGGGACGCACGTGGTCCTCGGCGCGGACGGCGCGTTCCGGCACAACGCCGTGCCGCTCACCGGCAGGGGCGGCGCCACGGTCCAGGGGTACGTCCACGACCCGACGGCCGCGCCGCACCTGCTCGGTCCCGACGGCGCCCCGCTCCCGGGCACGCTGACCACCGGCACCGGGCCGAACGCGTTCACTGTCACCCACCATGTCACCCGCCCCGCCGCGGGCGCCGCCCCGGCGGTGACGCACGACGTCGTGCGGGTGTACGGACCCGGCGGCGCGCTGGTCAGCGAGCGGTTCACGCTGCACGGCGGCCCGTTCGACGGCCGCGCGCTCACCGTCCCGGCCACCGCGCACGGTTCCCGCATCACCTCGCCGAACCAGCTGACGCTCTCCCCCGAGGTCGTCCCGCAGGCGAACGGCGGGCTGCGGATCGCGGTGGGCGACCGGCACGTCGTCGTGGACGCCACCGGGCTGGCGACCCACCGCCCCGTGCCGCTCACCCGGCCCGTGGACGCCACCGGCGTCCCGCACCCCACCACATACGCCCTGTTCGACATGAACAACACGCTGGACGCGGGCGTGCGCGCGGCGGACGGCAACCTCGTCGGCGGCAGCACGGTCCGGCAGCTGGCCGGCGGCGACTTCGCCGTCACGCGGGCGGGCACGCCCGGCGTCCTGCGCTTCGACGGGACGACCGGCGCGTTCCGTTACGAGACGGTGCCGCTCACCCAGACCGGCGTCCCCGGCGCGCCGCCGCCGCAACAGCACGTCGGCGTCTACGAGATGGCGCACGGCGGGTCTGTCCACCGGGCGTACGACCTGCTCGACCAGAACTTCGCCCCGGTCGCCGACGCCTCGGTCGCCGGCCGCGTGCAGCCGGGCGTCGCCAACCCGGGCTTCCGCGCCACCACCCCGGACGGGACGGTCAGGTACTTCGACGCGGGCGGCAACCTCCAGATCCGCATCGGCCCGGCCGACGCGACGAACCACAACATCCGCCAGGTCACCACGGTGAACGGCGCGGGCGCGGCGACCCACACGCGGGTCATCGAGCTGTCGGACGGCCTCGGCGCGCGGTTCCTGCGCGTGGACGGCGCGGCGCCGCAGCTGCTCGACGGCGAGATGACCGCCGTCGCGCACACCGGCGCGGTCACGACCCCGGGCGGCGGCTACCGCATCGACGGCCCGGCCACCCACGCGGACGGCGTGACGCCGAGCACGCACGCGGGCGAGTACAAGCTGTACGACGCGGACGGCCGCCTCACCGAACAGGTCGTCAACCCCGTCTACCGCGACCAGGCCGTCGCGGGCCAGCACTACAGGATCACCTACCAGTACAACGCCCAGGGCGCCGTCACCGGCACCTGGGAACGCTGGCGCGCCGGCAACCCGCCGAACGCCGTGGCACCGCTCAACGACCGCGGCCTCGTGGACGTCAAGGGCATGGGTCACGGCCAGGTGACACTGACCACGGCGCGCGGCGGCTTCGTCTTCGAGTCACGCCCGCTGCCGGACGGCTCCACCCTCCAGGCCCACACGGGCGGCAGCGTCGCCGGGTTCGTGGAGCGCAAGGGAGGCGTCCCGTGGGGCCTCACCGAGCGGGAGCGCTGGCAGCGCGTCACCGTGGACGGCGCGCCCGACGGGCACGGCATCCGCGTGTGGAGCCCGAGCCGCAGGACGTGGATGGACTACGCCGACTCGGTGCAGCCGGTGCGCACCTGGTCCGGGCCGATCCGGCACTTCAGGGAGACCCCGGACGGCGGCCATGTGATCGCGGTGCGGCCCCCCGGCGCGCGCCCGCTCTCGTACCAGATCGGCGACACCGCCACCTGGCACCGGTACGGCCCGTCCGGCGAGCACCTGGCCACCGGACGCCGCGACTGGAACGTCTTCCGCAACGGCTGGACCGACCGGCTGCCCGACCCGCGCAAGGGCGAAGTGACGGACGTACACGTCAAGTTCGGCCGGGTCGGCGTGCACGACCTGCGCAATTTCCGCGCCCACCAGTTCGCGCCCGACGGCACGCCGAAGCGCGAGTGGGCGCAGGTCTCGCCGCAGGGCAAGGAGAACGCGGGCGGCCGGTACTGGAAGAACGGCGAGTGGTTCGAGAACCACCGCGTCGCCGAGCAGCGGCCCGCCAACTTCTACCGCTGGGCGCTGAGTTCCGAGATCCGCGCCACCGAGACAGGGCCCGGCGCGTGGCGCGACTACCTCGTCCCCACCCCGCTGCGCTCCGGCGGCTGGATCGACTCGGCGCTGCCGCGGGGCCTGCGGCAGGACGGCGGCAGGTACGCGTCCACCGGCGGCCGGATGCCGTGGGCGCTCGACAACCGCTACCAGACGTACACCTGGAAGTCCGGCGACCAGCACGGCGTCCAGCTGATCGCCTCGCGCGGCTTCTCCACCGTCACCGTGGACCACGAGCTGCGCTTCATCGCCGAGACGCGCGCCCTGACCAACGGGAACACGCTGACCGTCGGGCCCGACGTGACGCTCCCGGCGGGCGTCACCCACCGAAACCTGCCGGACAACTACGTCCCGTGGTCCGAGGGCGCGGGCAAGCTCCAGGGCCACCGCACGTTCGACGCCGCCGACTTCACGCACGTCCCGCCGCCCGCGTCCAGCGGCAGGACGACCGCCGACGTGCTGTGGCAGGACCGGTTCACCACCAGCCTCGGCGACGGCAACTGGTTCTCACCCAACGCCGCGAAGGACTGGCACGTCGTCCGCATGGGCTTCAAGGACGGCACGATCCTCGACTTCCGCCCCCGCGCGGAGCTCAGGGCGGACGGCGCGGCGGGCAACGGCGACCTGGCGTTCCAGCGCACCGTCCACGCCGACCAGGGCTACGTCCCGCCCGGCCAGGCCGCGCCCGGCGGCTACCGGGGCGGCGACTGGGTCCTGATGAACCACCAGGGCAAGATCGTCAAGCGCCTCGACACCTGGCCGGGCGCCGCGCCGCCGCACGCGGCGGGCGCGGGCGAGGTCCGCGTCGTCAGCCAGGACATCGGCCACGGCCGGGTCGAGTGGCACCTCGAAGGCGGCGGCGGCCAGGGCATCAGGAAGGTCGCCCACCGCAACCAGTACGACCACAACAACTACTTCGACCGCGAGTCCTACCGCGACTTCGACGCGAACAACCAGCTCATCCGCGAGAAGCACCTCCTCGGCGACGGCACCACCGTCAACGCCTGGAAGCACACCGACGCGGCCGGCGCCACCACGTGGCACTGGAACAAGATGGACCGCCACGGCAACATCATGGGCTTCGGCAACCAGGCCGACCGCGTCCGCGTCTGGTTCGACGGGACGACCCAGCTGCCCGACTGGCGGCCGGGCGCACGCTTCGCCGACCGCCAGCTGAACCCCCCGCCGCCCGCCACCGGCGGCGCGGCGCCGCCGCACGTCACCATCCAGGAGCTGCCCGTCCCCGTGGGCGGCGGGCCGCGGCAGTTCTTCAACGACGCGCCGCTGCGGGTGCGCGAGTACGCGCCGACGCCAGGCGACGTCCCCACCCGCGTCCTCGGCGCGGAGGCGTACCGGGCGTGGAAGGACTTCGAGTCGGGCGCGCCCGCCCGCGTCATGGAACGCGGCCCGGACGGCTCGTACTTCGAGGTCGAGAGCATGGCCAAGCACTGGCGCCGCTACTTCTACGACGGCGGCGGCGTCTCCTCGGTCATCACCGAGCGGACCATCCCCGGCTTCGTCTGGGAACGCGGCCCGGCCGGCTCGTTCGTCACCAACGGCCAGGAGCGCTTCTGGGCCGGCTACCGGCCGGACTTCCACCTCGCCGGGCGCGAGACGCGGTTCATCGGCTTCCTCAACGAGTTCCGGGGCTTCGAGCGGGAGTTGCGCCAGCCGCGCCGCACGCCCTGGGGCCCGGCGGTGCACACCCCCGGCAGGGGCGCCGAGTCCACGTACACGCCGTTCGCGGTGCGGAACCTCCAGCACATGCTGCTGGAGGGCGCGCAGGAGTTCGTCCTCGACTTCGCGCTCAACATGGCGGTGTACGCGGCGCTCGGCCCGTTCAGCATCACCGACGTCCAGCAGGCCGCGCTCGCCGCGGTGGTGTCCAGCGCCGTCAAGGCCACCGGGCTGTGGGCGCACAACTGGGCGGCGCACCGCAGCGGGTTCCGCGTCGGCCTCAACTGGCAGGACCGCGGCTTCCCCTACCGCTTCCGGCAGGACGACGACGACTGGGCGGGGGAGTGGGCGTTCAACGAGTTCGTGATCCGCTGGCGCGGCGGCACCTACGACTTCTTCAAGGACGGCTTCGTCCTCGGCCCGCTCGGCGCGTTCCTCGGCCAGCTCGCCGCGATCGAGGTGTTCGGCGTCAAGGACTCGGAGGGCAACCGGCACGATGTGTCGCTCGCGCAGGCCGCCGCGCTCGCGGGGGCGGCGGCGCTCGGCACGGTCATCGGCGGCCTGACGTCCGGCTTCCTGCGCACCGTGATCCAGAACACGATCGGCGCCCGCTGGTACCACCGGCAGGGTGTGATCGACTTCGTCCTGATGCCCGCCCTCACCAAGATGCTGGACAAGTCGATCGGCATCCTGCTGATCGGCCCGGCCGTACGCGACTGGCTGGACATCGTGCCGCCCACCGCCGGAGACGGACAGGACGGCCAGAACGCCGAGCAGGACACCGAGTAGCCAGAACGCCGAACAGCCAGACCGCCGAGCAGCCAGATCGCCGAGCAGGGAGCCAAGGACCATGACCGACGCCGCCATCCGCGTCGCCCCCCGCACCCGCGGCGCCCACCGGACCATCGCCGACGCCCTGGCCGCCGCGCCCGCCGACGCGACGGTCACGCTCGCCCCCGGCGAGTACACCGAGACGTTCCGCCTGGTCAAACGCGTCACGCTGCGGCCCGAGCACGGGAACGGCTCCGTCGTCCTCGTCGTCCGCACGGCGGGCGGCCCGCTGACCGTCGCCGCCCCCGGCTGCCGGATGCGCGGGCTGACGGTGCGCGGCGACGACGCCGCCGAGGCCGTCCTGCGCGTGGAGGACGCGGCCGGCCTGACCCTGGAGGACTGCACGGTCGCGCGCGGCCGGATCGAGGTCCTCGGCTCCCGCACCACCGGCACGCGCCCCGACGTGCCGGTGGGCAGCATCGCGCTGGACCACGACCTGTCGGCCGAGCTGGACGACCCGACGGCGGGCGGCGTCCTGCTGGCCCTGCGGACCCGGCTGCGTTCCGCCCGGCACACCGCGCTGCACCTCACCGGTGACGCCCTCGCCCGCCTTGAGGACACGTCGGTCGAGGGCGTGGAGGGCATCGGCGTGGCGGTCTCCGGCACGGCCGTGCTGCGCGCCAACCGCTTCCGGGTGCACGGCGGTTCCGGCTCGGGCGTACGGGCGCGGGACCGTTCGCGCGTCCTGCTGCGGGCCAGCGGCGTGTTCGGCGCGGGGCGGCACGGCGTACTGGCGCAGGACGCCGCCGAGGTGCTGCTGACCGACTGCCGGGTGGAGGGCGCGGCGCGGTCCGGCGTACGGCTCGACCACACGGCGCGGGCCGAGGTGAGCGACACGACGGTGGCCGACGCGGGGCTGTGCGGCGTCGAGGTGCGCGACGAGGCGCGGGTGGTGCTGCGTGACGCGCGGGTGACGGGCGGCGACACGGGCGTGCGGCTGCGTTCCACCGAGGAGTCGGTGCTGCTGTACAGCTCGCTGGCGCGGCAGCGCGGCAACGGCGTGGAGATCGCGGCGGGCGCCGATCCGCGGCTGCGGGCGGTACGGGTGGTGCGCAGCGGCAAGCACGGGGTGCTGGTCGGGGAGGGCGCGCGGGGCGTGTTCGAGCACTGCGACGTGCTGGCGAGCGGCCTGCCCGCGCTGTACGTGGCGCGGGACGCGGAGCCGAGGTTCACCGGCTGCCGGGTCTTCGACTGCAAGCAGGACCTGGGGTTCGCGGAGGACGCGCGGCCGGTCGTGGAGGACTGCGTGGCGGTCAACGTCGGGACGCCCAGGCTGCCTGCCTCAGGCGGCGGGGCGCGCCGCCCGCCCGCCGGGCCGCCGCCGCCCGCGGGTCCGGCCGGGCCCGCGCGTTCCCCCGGGCCCGGCGCCCCGCCCGTTCCCCCCGCGCCCGGGGGCGCGCCCGGCGGCGCGGCGACGGCGCCACGCCCGGCCGCCGAGGACGCGGGCGAGGCGGGCGAGACGGTGCACGAGCCGCCGCAGGAGACCCTGGAGGAACTGCTCGCCGAACTGGACGAACTGGTCGGCCTCGACGGCGTGAAGCGCGACGTCGGCGGCATGGTCAAGCTGATGCAGACGGTCAGGATGCGGCAGGAGGCGGGCCTCCCGGCGCCGCCGCTGAGCCGCCACCTCGTCTTCGCGGGCAACCCGGGCACGGGCAAGACGACCGTGGCGCGGCTGTACGGGCGGCTGCTGAGCGCGCTCGGCCTGCTCAGCCACGGGCACCTGGTCGAGGTGGACAGGTCGGCGCTCGTCGGCGAGTACATCGGGCACACGGGCCCGAAGACGACGGAGGCGTTCCTGCGGGCGCGCGGCGGCGTGCTGTTCATCGACGAGGCGTACGCCCTGACGCCGCCGGGCGTCGCCCAGGACTTCGGGCAGGAGGCCATCGCCACGCTGGTGAAGCTGATGGAGGACCACCGGGACGAGGTCGTCGTCATCGCGGCCGGCTACCCGGGCGAGATGGACCGTTTCATCGGCTCCAACCCCGGCCTCGCGTCACGTTTCACCCGCGCCCTCCACTTCGCGGACTACTCGAACGAGGAGTTGGTCCGTATCGTGGAGCACCACGCCAGGCGGCACCGCTACCAGTTGAGCGACGCGAGCCGCAAGGCGCTGGGGGAGTTCATCGGTTCGATCCCGAGGGGTGAGCGGTTCGGCAACGGCCGTACGGCGCGGCAGCTGTTCCAGCAGATGACGGAACGCCAGGCCATGCGCATGTCCGACCTGACCAACCCGGCCGCCGCCGAGCTGATGACTCTGGAGGAGACCGATCTCCCCCTGGCCACTCCCTGACCGCACGACGAGGAGAGCGACAGCGATGGCGAGGAAACCGGCGGACCGGTTCGGCGAGGCGTTCCGCCGCAGGCCCGCACTGGCACGGCGCGGCCTGCTCCCGGGGCGGCGCGTCGCCGTCTCCCTGCTGTGGGCGGCCGTCGTCGCCTCGCTGCTGGGCGTCTCCGCCCTCGGCGCGGGCGCGCTGCTGGACGGCGGATCGGGCGACCGCGTTCCCGAGCCCGTCGCCGCGCCGCGGCCCGTCGTGGAGGTGCCCGCCGTCGAGCCGACGGAGGAGGAGCCCACCGAGGAGCCCACCGAGGAGGAGGAACCGGCCGAGGAGGAGCCCGCCGAGGAACCGGCGCCCCCGCCGCCCCCGCCCGTCGTGGAGGAGCCCGTCGAGGAGGAGGAGCCGGCCGAGGAGGAGCCCGCCGGGGAAGAGGAGCCGGCCGAGGAGGAGCCCGCCGGGGAAGAGGAACCGGCCACCCGCTCCGACCCGGCCCCCGGCCTCATCGCGGACGGCACGTACCACATCGTGAACGGCATCGGCACCTGCCTCGACCGCTCCAACAGCCGCGACGACCCGGGCACCGTGATCTGGTCCTTCCACTGCAACAGCAGCTACGCGCAGACGTGGCAGGTCCGCGCGGTCGGCGACGACACGTACCGGCTGGAGACCCCGGGGGGCACCTGCGCGGCCGTGCAGGACTCCTCCCAGGAGATGGGCGCCCTGATCCGCCTCAACCCGTGCAGCGACGCGACGGCGCAGTACTGGAAGGCGCGCGACGTGGGCGACGGCTACGTCGAACTGCACGCGGGCCACAGCCCGTGGTGCCTGGACGTCAAGAACGGCGACACGACGTCGACCGCCGAGATCCGCCAGTGGCACTGCAACAACGCGCGCCCGGAGCGGTGGCGCTTCGACCGGGCCTGAACTCTTCCCGCCTCTTCCCGCCGGTCAGGACGCGGCTAGGCTACTTGTCGGACCAGTACGGAGGAGGGGGCGGACGGCGTGGACACGGCCAAGACGGACAGGACGGACGGGACGGACGGGGAGCAGGGGCGGGTCGAACTGCGGTCGCGGGCGACACCGGAGGAGATCCGCGCGGCGCTGGACGCGACGCGGAAGTTGCGGACGTCGCCCTGGGTCTTCCGGCTGTTCGTGCTGGTCGTCGCGGCGCTGATCGCGTACCGCGCCGTGGGGAGGGGCGACGGGGTGAACGTGCCCGTCCTCGTCGTGGACGCGGTCTACCTCGTCTACGGTCTGCTGTTCCTCCCGAAGGTGTTCCGGGGGCCGTTCAACGCGGCGGTGAAGAGGACCGTGGTCGACGGCGACGGCATCGTCCGCACCCTGGAGAAGGGCGACCGGAAGGTCACGCTGCCCTGGGCGAAAGCCCCCCGCTGGCACGAGACGCCGCACGCGTTCGTCCTGCTCAGCGGCGGCCGGCCGACGGCATGCCTGATGGTCCTCCCCAAGCGGACCCTCCGCACCGCCGACGGGACCGACCGCCTCCGCGCCCTCCTCACCGCCCACTCCCGGCAGGTCTGACGCGCTACGCGCCGTCCGCCGCCGCCGCGCCGATCCTGGCCTCAAGACGGGCGACGCGCTCGGCCAGCGGCGCGATCTCCTGCCGGACGGCGTCGGCGAACGCCTCGGGCACCGCCGCCGGTTGGCCCTGCTGCGCCGTGGCGCGCAGATGGACGTACCCGGCCAGGGCCGCCGTGACGGCCCTGCGCACCGCCTTCGGCTCCGCGCCCAGCTCGCGCAGGACACGCCCCGCCACGCCGTCCGGCTCGGACGCGAGCCCGATCAACAGGTGCTCGCAGCCGATGTAGTCGTGGCCGAGGGCGATGGACTCGGTGACCGTCAGCTCGATGGCTCCCGCCGCCCGCACACCGAACCTCCGCGCACCGCCGCTCCCCTCCCCCGCTGCCTCCTCCTCCCCGGCCCGGCCGGACAGTTCGCGGGCGACGCGCTCCGGCTCGATGTCCATGGCCCGGAGGACACGCACACCGAGGTTGCTCCCCTCGGCCATCATCGCCGCCAGGATGTGGCCCGTCCCGACACCGGCCGCACCGTCCTCCCCGGCCCGGTCGGCGGCCAGCTTGAGGACATCCCTGCTCCGCGCGGTGAAGTGCGCGAGCGCGCCGGTGGGTTCGGCGGCGTCGAGCCCGTCGAGCGCCGACTCCCTGATGGCGACGACGCGCCGCACGGCCTGCTCCAGCGCGCGCTGGCAGACAGCGGACACCGGCACCCCCGAACTCCGCACCGCCTCGGCCAGTTCATCCGGCAGATACACGTTGATTTTCGGCATACCCCCAAGCTACCCCCACTGGGGTTAGGGTATGCGGAAGACCGCCAGGGTCACGTCCTCCGGGTCGAGGATGTCGTCGTCCAGGGCACCCTCCAGCGCGAAGCCGAAGTACGCGGCCAGCGCCTCGTCGCCGAGTTCGAGGGGATGGAAGGGCAGGGGGTAGTCCGGGGCGTGGGTCAGGGCGTGCGCCCCGGCCCAGTAGGGCGCCTCGAACGGCAGCCGCTCCCCGACGTCCTCCAGCACACCCTCGCCGGGCGACAGGCTCAGACTGCGCACGAGCCGCTCCCCGTCCCACACCGCGAACGCCATCCAGTCCACGACGCTGTGCATGAAGACGGCATACGCCCGCCGCCCGGCCGCGAGTCCGAGGACGGCCTCGGATATCTCACTGGGCCGCGCACGGGCCAGCCCCCGGAAGGCGACGATGTCGAGCCCGTCGAAGCGCCCCGCGCACACCGTTCCCTCATCCGGCCAGACGGCCCGGTCGAGCGAGGCCGCGCCGACATGCGTCACCAGCCCGTCCCCGGCGAACTGCTCGGCCAGCGACGACGACTCGGGCCCCGCCACCAGCCCGGCCCGCAGAACCGCACGCGGACTCTCCGGCGCAAACGCGATCACAGCAGCCTTGATCCCCACCACGACCCCCTTCACCGATCCCCCCACCGCCTCCGACACTAGCCCCCACCACTGACAATTCCGTCCCGGTTCGGCGACGCGCAGTCACCACGGCTGCGGGAGGCACCGGCGCCCCGCCGGACGCATCTCGGCGTCTGAAGGCGGGCCCGGACGGATGTGCCAACACCTGTGCGCCACGGCGCGGTCGGACAGTTCCCTAGAGTGGCGCCCATGCCGGAAGAGTCCTATTCGATGCGTGAAGTACAGAACCGATTGGGCGCGATCGCCCACGAGGTCGAGCGCACCGGTGAGCCGGTCGCTCTCACCGACGAAGGGCGGATAGTCGCCGTGCTGGTCAGCCCTTCCGACGCGCTGGAACTTCAGGAGATGCGCGCGCTTGCCGCCTATCGAGCCCGCCAGGCGCGAGGCGAGGATTCCGGCGTCCCCCACGACGAGGCCCGTCGTCGGGTCTTCGGCGAGGGCGGAGCATGACGCACGGGGTCATCTGGGAACCACAAGCCCTCCAACAGGCCGAGCGATTCGCCCGTAAGGATCCGGCTGGTGTCCAGCAAGTCTTCACCGCGGTCGATCACCTGGCCGGGAACCCTCGGCCCAAGAGTGCGTACGGCAGCTCCGATCTGCTGCGCATCCACGTCGGACGGTATCGGGTCATGTACGAGATCAGCGATCGCCAGGTGCGCGTCAACGTCATCCACCTCGGCCGCGTGGCCTGAGTCGGTGGACTCCCCGCCACCCCGCGACCGGTCACAGCGCCGGGGCCGGGACGCCGCCGCGTAGGAGCGCCCGGAGGCGGGCGACGTGAGCCGTGACGGCTTCGTGCGCAGAGGCCGGTTCCGGGTGGGCCGGTGCGGTGCCGTCGCAGGCCGCGCAGAGCGCCTGGCGTGACCGCCGTGGCAACGGGTCGCGGCAGCTGGCGCACTCGCGCAACGGCGCGGGAGCGGGCGCTCGTTGGGCGGGGAGTTTGCGGGTCAGCCGGTTGGCGAGGAGGGCGCGGGCCGAGTAGACGACGGGCGGCAACCCGTTCGTGAGGAGGCCGCGCGCCTCCGGTTCGGGTACGCCCCGGGCGAGCCACGGTTCGACGAGCGGGGCGAGCGCGGCGGCGTCCGCCGCGCCGAGGGCGAGCCGCGGCTCGACGGCGGTGAGGCGCACGAGCCAGCGCGAACCGGCCGGGAGGGAGGGTTCTTTCCCCAGGTTCTTTTTCCCTTCAGGGAACGCTCCCGGGCCACCGTCCCGTGGATCACCGGTTCCCGGGGGCGGGGGAGGCGGCGGCGGAGGCGGAGGCGGCGGGGGAGGCGGTGGCGCCGACCGGGTCGGCGGCGGGTCGGTCTGCGGGACGTCGTACACGTGCGTCTCCGTACGGACGCGCCCGGTCCGTTCGCAACGGACCGTCCGGCGCACGTAATAGCCCAGCGCGATCAGCTCGTCCACGGCTTTGGCGATGCCGCGACGCCCGGTCCCGGGGTGGTTGTCGGCGAGGGTGCGGACGTCCTCGCGGGCGCCGTCCGGCAGGGAGAGCAGATACCCGAGGACACCCCGCGCGGTGAAGCTGAGTCGGTCGTCCTGGAGCATTTCGTTGCCAAGGACCGTGAAGTGGCGGGTGCGCGCGGTAAGGTGGATACGCATCGAAGTGGTTTCCTTCGGTGTCGGACCCCGGGGTGTTGCCGCACCGCCGGGGTCAATCATGGGTGGATCAAGATCGGGCAGGGAGCGTAACCCGCCCGCCGTCCAATTCGCCAGCTATGGGCAGAACTTCACCCCCTCGGACGGGCCCGAGGTCGGCCGCGTCCGCGTCGGGTCCGGTACGGGAGCGCTACCCGTACGGGTGCCGGTGCCAGGCCGCCGTCCGCACCGTTGCCCACAGGCACAGCCCGTCCGGTGTGCGCGCCGTGCCGTAGGTCCAGACGAGATCTTCCGCGCCGTGAACGACGGGCGGCATGCGGGGCGTTCGCGCGACACGCGCCCGCAGCACCTGGATGTGCACGGCTTCCTCGTGGACGCGAAAGCCCAGCCACCACGGCCGACGCGTCCGCGCGGCGCCGATCAGCGCGTCCGCGACGGGGAACGCCTCCGCCCGGCCCCAGCCGCTCAGCGCCCCGCGCGCCCACTCCCGTGCCGCCGCCGTGTCGTCCCGCCCGCCGCCCCCGGGGAAGAACCGGTGGGCGAACGGACGGTCCGGCGCCGCCTCGTCGGCAGCGGTCACGTACGGTCCCCCGGCGCGCGGGCGGCGGCGGCCCGCAGGTCGTCCACCGCCGCCTCCACGACGGCCTGGGCGAGCCGGCGCCGGTGTGCGGGCGTGCAGCGGCCCGCCGTTGCCGCGATGGCCGGGAACAGCCGGTCCACGACCGGCCGCAGCCCGGCGGCGTCGCCGAGGTCCGCGAGGCGGGTCACGAGGTCGTGGGGGACGGCCTCGGGCCAGTGGTGCAGGCCGCCGAGGGAGGACGAGGGCTGCGCGACGAGCGGAACGAGCCGCTCGCTGACGCGACAGGCCCGGCACGCCTCGTACGTCCAGCCGGGCCCCGAACCGGTCGCGACCAGCGCGACGGCGACCAACTCCCCGGTGGTCGCCTCGCAGTACATGCAGCGCGGCACCAGGTTCACGACGCCTCACCGCCGTCCGGCGCCTCGTCGGGCCCGGCGGTCTCGGGCTCCACGGGCTCGGGCCTCGGAAGAACGGGCCCCTCCAGGCCGGTGATGACAGTGATCGCCGGATTCTCCTCCCGCACCGGGGCCGGGGTGAGGTACCGGGGACGGCGCGGCTCATCCACGGCGGCCTCCGAACACCCGGGCCAGCGCGGCGTACAGCACCTCGGGATCAGTGAGGCAATGCCCGGACGGCGGGACCACCAGCCACCGCACCTCGCCGTCACCGACCCACGGCCCGCCGACACGGTCGGCGGCCGGGACGGCGAGCGAGTAGCCGCGCCCCAGCGGCGTCACGCCACCCGGCCACCCCCGCCCGTTCGCCGCTCCGGGCGGCACGAGCCAGTACAGGACACCGTGCGCCGGGTCCTCGATCACGGGCCCGGACAGCCCGGTCAGCCGCAGCCGGCGGTGGACGTACACCCCCTGGAACGCGGGCACCCGCACCGCGTCGAACTCCTCACCCAACAGCCTTATGCGCACCCGCCCGTCGAACGGCAACCAAGCGGGCGATGACAAGGGGACGAACGTCGCCATGGCAAACTCCTGTGACGGTCGATGTACGGACCGTCACAGATTCGCGCAGTGGGAAGGCCCTGGTGTTCCTCTCTTCGGGAACACCAGGGGGTGTCCTCACCGACGCCTTCTACATACCGACCCACGACGCCAGCGACGCCAACGTGCCCGGGACGGAGCGTGAGCGGCGCACCAGCACCCCTACCGTCTCCCGCATCAGCGGGTGGTACCGCGCCTGCTGCGGCGCTGCCTCGCGCGCCTTGAACAGCTCTTTCTGCGCGGACTCGGCACGTCCCATCTGTGAGTACGCCCAGGCGAGTTCCATGTGGTACCGGCCGACCCGCATGCGCGGGTGATCCGCCGGGAACCGCACTTTGCGCGCGGACTTCACCGCTTCGCCGAGCTGTCCCAGCTCCACGGCGGTCGCGACGTCGAAGTGAGCCACGCTGGTCAGTCCGAACGACGCCCAGTACACCAGCGGCACATCCCTGCCGATGCGCTCGGCGACGGCTCGGGCCTCGTTCATCCGCTCCTTCACGTCCTCGCCGTTCTTCGCCTGCGCCGTGGCGATGGCTCCGGCGAGGTGGAGGCTTCCTGACACGGCGAGCGTCGGCACGGAGCCGGGCGCCTCGTGCTGTCCCACGAACCGGTGTGCCCGGTCCAGGACACGGAGCGCCAGCTGATTGTCGCCGCGGCGCAGGAGCATGCTGGAACGGCGTTGGAGCCGGAGGGCCAGCAGCAGGGGGTCCTGGGCCTGTTCGCCCATGTAGCCCATGCGCTCCAGTGCGATCGCGGCGAGGTGGTGGTAGCCGAGCCGGTAGGCGAACTCGTAGGCCACCCAGTAGCACCAGGCGAGTTGTGCGGCGGTGCGGCGGCGCTCCGTGCCTTCCGGCAGGCCTCCGATGATGGTCGTGAGTTCGGCGAGCAGGCCGGGCAGCCGGTCACCGGTGCGGTTGTACTCCGTGGCGCAGGCGGCTTTGCACAGGTTGGCCACCTCGGTCGTCACCTGCGTCAGCGGGCGCGGCCGGATGCCCGGGTCGGGGCCGAGGTCGTACATGTCGAGGGCGTGGGCCAACGGCGCGATCATGCGGTCGAGCTGGTCCTGGCGCATCTCTTCGAGGTAGGGCTGGCCGTTGAGCACGGCCACTTCGACCTCGAGCGCGCGGGCGACGGCCGCCACGACGGCGGGTGTGGCGGGCGACAGACCCGCCTCGATCTTCGCGATGGTGCCACGGGACACGAACGCTCTCTGCGCCAAGCCTGCTTGAGTGAGCTGCCGCAGCTTGCGGTAGTCCGCGATCCGCGCCCCGGTGTGTTCGTCGATGCCATGTGCCATGCCGGTCCCGCCTTCGAATCGCACTCGACACCTGGAACGGTACTCCCGACCCAAGTACCCCAGCCGTCGGTGCAGTTCACCGCACCGGCACGCTGCTTCGCCTCTACCCAGGACACAGGCCACCGCATCACCGGGCGATCGCCCCGCCGCCCGGTGGTCCGCGACGGTGCGAAGTCACCCACCCGGGGGACGTCGGCGGCAGGCCGGCCGGTATCGGCGTCTGCCCGCCGCGTGACCGGCGCGGGGTCCGTCGATCGGTGGACGGGGTGGTCCACCGGATGAGGCTGGTGGGGGGTGGTCGCGTGTCGCGAGGATGGCGGTGTGAGTCCCCCTCCCGCCCGTCCCGGCCGGTTGTCAGAGCTCGGACGTAGGCTGACCGGTATGCCCGCTGTCGAACAGTTCCGTGCCTGGTCACCGCACCGGTGGTACCTCCTGGGCTGGGTGCTGCTCGGCCTCGCGCCGATGTCCGTCGCCGGGCTGGACGACCCCGGGGCGGCGCGGTACTGGGCGATCGGGGTACCGGTCGCGGTCGGGCTGTTCTACGCGGCCGGGCGCGCGTTCCCCGAGCGGGCGGTCGCGCGGCCCGACGTCGTCACGTGGGGGCTGATAGCGGGCCTGGCCGCGATGTCGTACCTGCGGGACGGCGGGGCGACGGCGTACATCGCGACCGTGCCGCACTTCTGGTTCCTCGCCCGGGAGCCGCGTTCGGCGATCGCGTCGAGCGGCCTGGCCGCGCTGGCGACCGTGCTGGGCGGCGTCGCGCCGCAGGGCTGGAGTCCGAGCCTGACCAACGGGAACGTGGCGGCCACGCTGCTCGCGTTCCTGGTCAGCGTGCTCGTCGGGCTCTCGGCGCACCGCTACCTGGAGCAGCAGCGGGAACGCGTCCGCCACCTCGGCGCCGAGCTGGAGACCGCGCAGGCCAGGCTCGTCGCCGCCTACCAGCGGCAGGGCGCGGCGGAGGAGCGGGAACGGCTCGCCCGGGAGATCCACGACACGCTGGCGCAGGGTTTCGCGTCGATCGTCGTGCTGGCCGAGGCGGCCCGTTCCGGTCTGGAGACGGACCCGGCGCGCAGCGGGCAGCAGTTGCTGTCGATAGAGCGGACCGCGCGCGAGAACCTCACCGAGGCGCGGGCCCTCGTCGGCCAGGCGCCACCGGGCGGCATCGTCCCCGGTTCGGTCGCGCGGACGCTGCGGCGGACGCTCGACCGGTTCGCGGAGGACACGGGGCTCGCCGTCGAGGCGGAGCTGCCGGACGTCGAGCTGGACCAGCGCACCCGCATCGCCCTGCTGCGCTGCACGCAGGAGTCGCTGGCGAACATACGCAAGCACGCCGCCGCGACGACCGTCGGCGTCGTGCTCACACGCCATCCGCACGCGGTCGAGCTGGAGATCACCGACGACGGGCGCGGCTTCGTCGTCGGCGCGTCGAAGGGCTTCGGCCTGGACGGCATGCGCAGGCGCATGGCGGAACTGGGCGGCGAACTGACGGTGACCAGCTCGGTCGGTGACGGGACGCGCGTCGTCGCGATCGTCCCGGCCGGCGACGACGGACAGGAGCAGGCATGACGGCGGAGGTGCTCCGTGTCGTCGTCGCCGACGACCACACGGTGATGCGGGCGGGGGTCGTGGCGCTGATGGCGGCCGAACCGACCGTCGAGATCGTCGGCGAGGCGGGCGACGGCGGCGAGGCGGTGGAACTCGTCGAACGGCTCGACCCCGATGTGGCGCTGCTCGACCTGCGGATGCCCGGCCTCGACGGGGTGGCCGCGACCACCGAGATCGTGGCACGCGGCCGGCGCACGCGGGTGCTGATCCTCACGACGTACGACACCGACGCCGACATCGAACGCGCGGTGGAGGCGGGCGCGATCGGCTACCTGCTGAAGGACACCACGCGCGAACAGCTCGTCGCCGCCATCCACGCGGCGGCGCGGGGCGAGACGGTCCTGGCACCGCGCGTGGCGGCGAAGCTGGTCTCCCGCATGCGCCGCCCGGCACCCGTGGCACTGACGGCACGGGAGACACAGGTGCTCGAAGCGGTCGCGGACGGCCTGTCCAACGCGGAGATCGGCAAGCGCCTGGTCATCGGCGAGGCGACGGTGAAGACACACCTGCTGCGGATCTTCGCGAAACTGGACGTGAACGACCGCACCCACGCCGTGGTGACGGCGATGTCCCACGGCCTGATCCCTCACCGCACCACCAACCCGCACCCCTGACCTCACACATCCGGCAGCCGCTCAGGCGGCGCGGCGGCCAACCCGTCATCCGGACAACCCAGCTCATCTGCCAGCGCGGACGACACGGAGTTCAGGACGGCCATCATCGCGTCAGGGTCGGTCGCCGTCTCGGGGTTGGGCATCGTGAGTGCGGCATGCAGTTCCTCGTACACCGCTGAGTCGCGTACCGGGCAGTGAAACTCGATGTACGCAGCATCGGCCCTGACATCAACGTATGCCGAGTCGCCCGTTCCGTAGAGCACCCAGGCGTCCTCGGGGGGCGTGTTGTCCCCCGCCTCACGCTCGTACCAGGAGAACCGGAGGACGGTGAACGGGTTCGACGAGTATTGCGAGGTGTAGATGGTGCAGAAGACGCTGGTGAAGGCGTCGGGTTCTGCGAACTGAGCAGCATAGATGGGCAAGTCGGCGGGCGGTAGTCCGTCCATCTCGCCGAATTCTGTTCCGCCTGCCAGAGCTTCCAACCCACGGGCCGCTTCGCCGGTGATCGCGCCGTCGCAGACCTCGTCCGCCGCACTGTTCGCCTCGAAGGAGTAGATGACCGACGGCTCGGGTCCCGCCCGGTCGTCGTCACCCGACGAACACGCGGCGACCGAGAGAAAGAGAGACGACCACGCCACCGCCCCGACAACACGTAGGGCACTCAAGAAAACCGCCTGCGACCGCTCGGTGCGCGGACCACGCTCTCCACCAACCCTGCTCCCCTCACGGCAACCACACGCCCCCGCTCACGCGTCCGGCAACCGCTCAGGCGGCGTGGCCGTCAACCCGGCGTCCGGACAGCCGAGTTCGCCCGCCAGCGCGGACGACACGGAATTCAGCACGGCCATCATCGCGTCAGGATCGATCGCCGTTTCAGTGGAAGGCATGGTGAGAGTCGCGTACAGATCCGTCTCTTCCCCGGTATCGCGAACCGCACAGGCAAATTTAATGTAAGCGGCGTCATCCTCGACGAATGCCAACTCCCCCGCCCCGTAGAGCACCGCGCCGACTTGCGGCTGAATATCGGCGGCTTCGCGGCCGAACCAGTAGAACCGGATATCGATGAAAGAATCCGACCAGTACGTCGGAGTGTAGATGGAGCAGAAGACACCAGAAAAAGCGTCCGATTCAGTCATTTCCGCGGCATACGCGCCGAGGTCAGCAGGGGGAAACCCTTCCGCCTCGCTGAACTCCGTCCCACCTGCCAATCCCTCCAAATCACGCGCAGCCTCGCCCGCAATCGACCCGTCGCAGATCTCATCCGCCGCGACCGTCTCGGCAAAAGAGTAGGTAGCAGACGGTTCAGGCCCCGCTGGGTCATCTCCGGACGTACACGCCGCAAGCGTGGTGAGCGAAAGCATCCAAGCTACGAGAAAACGTGCCCGCCCTGCAGCAGCAGCTCTCATTCCTGTCCGGTGCTCCTCACTCAACGCCCGACCTCCTCATACAGGTCGCGTCCATGCCTATACCCGGCCCCTTCGACCTGGACTGGCAGACGGACTTCGGTATCGAGGTCCAGTCCCGTGTTGATGGCGGCATCCACGTAGATCTGTTCCAAGTCGGCTACATCCCGCTTGCCAGCCGTGAAGAACTGCGATTCGGTCATCTCTACCTGCGCGGTGTCCGGGGAGCTCACGCTCACGTCGTCGACGAATTGGTTCATGAGCTCACCGATCAGTGGAGGCGAGGCGCCTGCGGCCAGGGGTACGGCGATGGCCGCGCCGCCAGGGAAGGCCGCCAGGGACAGTCCCGCCGCGCCCGCGCCGAGGAGTGCCGCTCCACCCGCTTTCCACCAGCCCGAGGACTGGCCCAGTTGGCGGATTCTTTCCCCCTCGTCGTCCATGTAGCGGGTGTTGATGGTCTCGACACGTGCCTGGTCCACGATGCCCCGCACCTCGGCAGCGGTGCTGATGGATTCCATGCCGCGAAGAAATTGGCTCTCGTCAGTAGGCGGCGAGGCGGAAAGAACGCCCAGGGTGTAGATCTGCTCGGCCTGGCTGACCATCCCGTGGGCCGTTTCGTCCCTGCCCAGGGCGCCGAGGAATCTGATGGTGTTCGTGTGGCCGTTTCCGGCCCGCTCACCGTCCGGCGATCCGAAGAGATCCTCGTTGAGCCGACGGGCTGCTTCGGAGTCGTCGGAGATCCAGAAGTTGATGTCGTCCATGTACAGCCCCGCCATGGCGCCGAGGGCTGCGCCCATTGCGGGGGTTTCCTGGAGAAGGTTGGGCTCCAGTGTGCCGTAGAGATGCATCACCTGGTCCATCACGCGGGTGGTGTCGGCGGTTCTCATGTCGCCGTCGGCCAGGCGTTCTTCGACGGTGTCGGCGGTGAAGACCCCGGACGGGTTGCCCGTCGCGGCGGCGAACAGGGCGTCGGCGAACGAGTCGTGGACGGGGATCGGGTCGGGCGCCATGTGGTCGGTGCTGAGCCACCAGTCGCGTTCCGACGCCAGGTAGCGCAGCCGCTCGTTGACCTGCTCGCCGGCCGCCTCGGGGTCGAACACCTGGGGCGGGGCCGGGTATCCGTCCGACGGGGCGAAGCCGTCCGGCGGCGCGAAGAAGCGCGTGGCCGCCTCGGGGGTGCGGCCGAGTGCCTCCATCAGCCCGATGACGGGGTCGCGGCCGCGGTCGCCCTCCTGCGCGCCCTCGCCGAGGAAGTTCATCACCAGGCGCGGGTCCGAGTCCCACAGCATGGCCGGCTGACCGTCGTAGTCCTGCTCGAACGACAGCAGGGCGTCGCCGTAGTCCACCAGGAAGTCCGGGTCGTAGTCGCCGGTGCGCAGCAGGGCGCTCATCGCGAGGAAGCCGTGCGGTCCGCCGGGGCCTCCGACACGGTCGTCGCCGAGGGCGGTCATATCCTGCTCCCAGCGCTCCATGGCGTCCGAGTCGGACCGGGTGGCGGTGCCGAGGACGTCGCCGAGCGCCGCCTGGAGCGCGGCGGCGGAGTCCCAGGCGGGCGTGCCCTCCCGGAAGTCGCGTCCGCCGGCGATGCCGGACCAGAAGTCGACGACGCCCTGGGGGCCGAGGCCGAGGGCGACGCGTTCGGCGAAGGCCGGGTCGTCGCGGTGCAGGTCGAGGAAGAGCGCCAGGTCGTGCAGTTCGTCGTCGCTGAGGTCGTTCCCCCGCGCCATCATGTCGAGGACGCGGTCGGCGTCCTCCCGCGCCAGTCGCGCCTGCTGCACGGACGTGTAGTCCACCGGGCTGAAGCGGTCCGGGTCGGTGCCCATGGCCGTCCTGAGGGCTTCGGCGATCTCGGCGTCGTCCTGGGCGAGGACGCCGAGGATCTCCGTGATCCGTCCCGCGATCTCGACGACGGCGTCCTGGCGTGCCCTGCGGGTGTCGCCGTCGAGGCCGTCGAGGTCGCTGCTGACCTCGCCCGAGGCGCTGACGTGCACCCCGGCGCGGGGCGCGTCGCTCTCGACGAGGGTCTTCAGCCGGTCCTGCGCGTACTTGAGGCGGCCGTGGCCGTCGCGGAGGAGGTTGCGGAGCGTCGTGGCCTGTCTGTGGGCGGCGTCGAACTGCTCGACCTGCTCGGTGACGTACGGGAGCGTGAGGCCGGCGTTCTCGCCCGACCAGGCGGCCGTCCTGGCGTGCTCGCCCATGGCGTCCGCCAGGTCTTTCATGTCGTCGAGACGCCGTACCTGGAGGTCCCACTCCTCGGCGGCCTCGTCCAGCTTGGCGAGTGGGAGGTGGAGCAGTTCTTCGAAGGTCAGCGTGGATCGTGCCACCGTGCACCTTCCAGGGCGGCGGCCGTCTCCAGTTCGTCGCCCGCGTGCGCGCGCACGGTCTCACCGACGTGGCCCGCGATGCGCTGGAGCGCGTTCCGCAGGGCGTTCGCCTGCGACTCCCAGCGTTCGGCGACCTCGATCAGCGCGTATCCCGTGTCGAGTCCCGGTGTGCGCAGGAAGATGCCCGCGACATGCGTGATGTTCTGGGCGAGAAAGCCGTCCTGGGTGACCCGGTCGGCGAGCCCGTCGGCGTCCGTACGGAGCGGCGTGAGGTCGTTCTCGCTGACTTCGAGGTCGAGAGCGTCGGCACCGCCGGTGCCCTCGCTGTTCAGTCGTGTGCGGGCCTGTTCCTCCCGCGCGGCCGCCTGTAAGGCCGCCCACTCCTCGTCGAATGACATGCGTTTCCCCTCCCCTGCCTTGATGCTAACGATCAGTCAGCCGGTTCGGGAACCCCGGAGCCGCATGCCGAACGCCCCGGCCGGGGGGCGCGGGGCGTTCGGGGGATGAGATCCGGGTGGTGTCAGGAGGAGTAGAAGAGGCCGGAGATGCCGCCGCGGCGGTGGCCGTGGCGGCCGCCGTGGTGACCGCCGTAGTGCTGTGTGCCCCAGGCCGGGCCCTGCTGGTAGTGGGGCGCGTTCGGCGCGGGGGGCGGCGGCGGGGCCTGCGGTGCCCACTGGGATTCGAGCTGCGTCAGGTGCTCAAGCTCGCCGTAGTCGAGGAAGATCCCGCGGCAGCCGCCGCACTGCTCGATCTGGACCCCGCTCCGGTTGAACGTGTGCATCTGCGCACCACACTTGGGACACTGCATCATCGGCTCCATGGTCGACTCGCTAGGCGGCCTCAGCTTAGTCGGCTTATCCGGAAAACGGCGTCGGCGAGGGCTTCTTGCTCGGGGGTGAGCGGGCGGCGGGCCTCCTCCGCGCGGGCCAGGGCGCGGGCGACGGTGTGGGCCGTCATCAGGCGGGCCGGGAGGTCCAGGGTCGGCCAGGGGTCCCAGTCGGGGCGGTAGGCGTGGAGGAAACGCGCCCAGTCGTCCGGGTGCAGCAGCCCGGCCGCGTACCAGGCGGCGGGGCGGGCGAGGTCCCAGGACGGGTCGCCCATGCCGAGGTCGTCCACGTCGATCAGGTGCCATGCGCCGCGGAACAGGACCAGTTGTCCCAGGTGGAAGTCCCCGTGGCACAGGGCGACGGGGGATGTGGGACGGGTGGTCAGGGCCGGGGCCGTGGTGGCCAGGATGCGTTCCAGTGCGGCGGTCAGTGGCGTGTGGGGCAGAGCGCGCAGGGTGCCGGGCATCGTGGCCAGGATGCGGGCCGGGGCGCCGCTCGGTGGGAGCGGGTGAGTGGGGAACACGCGGAGGGGAAGCGCGTGCAGGCGTGCGAGGAGCGTGCCCGCCTCCGCCCAGGGAACGGTGTCCGTCAGCGGGTCGATCGGCGCACCGTACGGCCAGCGCGTCGCCGGTCGCCCGTCGTGCCAGGTGGTGACCTGCGCCGGGGGCAGGGGCGGCAGCAGTACGCCGGCCAGTGCCGGGTGGGCGGCCAGGCGTATACGGCGGCGCAGGGCGTCGACGTCGGTGCGGGCCGTGTGCGCCTTGGTGACGGTGTCGCCGGTGCGGGTGACGGTGACGCCCGACCGTTCGGCCAGGACCGTGCTCACTGTGCTCACCGGCGGGGGATGCGCCACGAGCCGGGCCCGCGGTCCGTGCCGCGCCGCTCCGCGAGGGCGCGCGCCTTCGCGGCGAGTTCCTCCTGGGTGACGCGGTGGATGACGACGAGACGGTCGGTGAGCTGGAGCGTGCCCACGTCCGGGTCGTCGTACGGCAGCAGCTGGTGGCCCCTTATGACGGACACCACCAGGTCGTCGCACTCGCGCGGCGAACGGCCCGCCTCGGCCTTGGTGACCGGCCGTTCGCGCAGGCTCAGGCCCTTGCTGTGCTGGATCAGGTCCTCCATGACGGCACCCGAGCTGGGGCTGATCATGGACAGGCCGAGGAGGCGTCCGACGGCGCTGGACGACGTGATCACCGAGTCCGCGCCCGACTGGCGCAGCAGCGGGACGTTCTCCTCCTCGCGGACGGAGACGACGACGCGCACCTTCCCGCTGAGCTGGCGCACGGTCAGCGCGACGAGGACGGCCGTGTCGTCGCGCGGCGTCGAGATGATGACCTGGCGGGCGCGGTCGGCCCGCGCGCGCATCAGGACGCTGCTGCGGCTCGCGTCGCCGACGACGCCCGCGTACCCGTCCGCGCCGGCCAGTTCCACGACGCCCGGGTCGGGATCGACGACGACGATGCGGTCCTGGGGGAGTCCGGCGCCGATCAGGGTCTCGGCGGCGGAGCGGCCCTTGGTGCCGAAGCCGACGATGACGGTGTGGTCGCGCAAGGTGTGCCTCCAGTGGGCGAGGCGCCACTGATCGCGGGTGCGTTCGGTCAGGACTTCCAGTGTCGTGCCGACCAGGATGATCAGGAACAGCACCCGGAGCGGCGTGATGAGAAACGTGGTGAGCAGGCGCGCCTTGTCGGTGACGGGCACGATGTCGCCGTAGCCGGTGGTCGAGAGGGACACCGTCACGTAGTAGAGCGTGTCGCCGAAACCGACCGGGCCGCCCGCGACGTTGTCCTTGTAGCCGCCGCGGTCCAGGTAGACGATCACGACGGCCGCGGCCAGCACGGCGGTGGCGATGGCGATGCGGCGCATGACCTGGACGAGCGGGCCCGCCGCCTGGCGGGGCAGGTGCACGTCGTGCGACCGCGCGTGGCGCAGGCTGTCGGGGATGTCCTCGTCCGTGTCGTCGGGCACGGAGCTGCCGGGGAGTCTCATGTCTGCGGGAGGTCGAGGAGGCGGACCCGGGCGTGCTCCCGCGCGCCGCCCGGTGGGATGACGGCCAGCGCGGTGGCGGCGGCGATGCCGCGCAGCATGGCGGGCCCCGTGTAGCTGAGCGGCGTGGCCGTGCCGGGCTCGGGGCGGATCACCGGGACGAGGCGGGTGTCGTGCGGGTGGCCCGTCACGGGGCCGGTGAGCGTGGCGGAACGATCGGCGGGGGCGGGCCGGTCGGCGAGGCCGCACAGCAGGGGCGCGGCGAGGGTGAGGAGCCCGGACACGGCGGCCAGTGGGTTGCCTGGCAGGCCGATCAGGGGCGGGCCGGTGGGGAGTTCCGCGAGCAGCATGGGGTGTCCTGGGCGGACGGCGACGCCGCTGACCAGCAGGTGTGCGCCGAGCCGGTCCAGCACGGCGCGCAGGTGGTCCACGGGGCCGTGCGCGGTGGACCCCGTGGTGACGATCAGGTCGGCGCGGCTGGTACTGATGGCCTCGTGGAGGGCTTCGGCGTCGTCGCCGAGGCGACGGGTCACGAGGGTCTGAGCGCCCAGGGCGGTGAGCCAGGGGCCGGTCATGGGGCCGAGCGCGTCACGGACACGGCCGTCGTGCGGAAGGCCGCGGTGCAGCAGTTCGTCGCCTAGCACAAGCACCTCAGCGCGGGGGCGCGGGCGTACGGCGAGCTGGTCGTACCCCGCTGCGGCGGCCAGGCCCAGGGCGGCGGGAGTGAGGACCGTACGGGCGGGGAGCAGTTCGGTGCCGGTGCGGCACTCCTGGCCGCGCGGCCGGACGTCGGTGCCGTGCTGCGGGCCGGCGCCGGTGAGGCGGCGGCCGGTGACGGTGCCGTGCTCGGCGCGCAGGACAGCCGTGGCGCCCTCGGGGAGGCGGGCGCCGGTCGCGATGGCGACGGCCTGGCCGTCGCCGATGAGCGGGCCGGTGGCGCCGCCGGCCAGGAGGCCGCGGGCGTCGGGGGTGTCGGTGAGCCGCCAGGGCCCCGGGCCCGCGACAGCCCAGCCGTCCATCGCGGAGGTGTCGAACGCGGGGAGGTCCGTCAGCGCCGTCAGCGGTGCGGCCAGGGTGTGGCCGAGCGCGAGGTCGAGCGGCAGGCGGCGGGGCGGGAGGGGGCGGGCGGCGCGGTGGGCGGTGGCGCGGGCGGCGTCCCAGGAGGGCTCGTCGGGGTGGCGAGGGCCGGTGCGGCGCGGCGGGTGCGCGGCGCCGGGCGCGTGGGGGGCGGGGGCGGCGAGGGTCGCGGCGGCGGGGCCGTTGGCGAGGGCGAGGGCGTCGTCGAAGTCGTCGCTCACGGACGTCCGCTCCCGGTGCCCCGCGTGTCCCCGGTGCCCTCGGCGTTCCTGTCGCCCGCCGACTCCTCGGACCAGCGGTGCGCCAGGTCCGAGACCTTGGCCGCGGCCTCCAGGGGCGACATCCCGTGGAGGGCTGCCGCATACCCGATGAGGAAAGTGCTCAGCGGAGCCGCCGGGCGCGCCACGGAGTGCGCGGCGTCCCTGGCGGTGTCGAGCAGCGCCTTGGTGTCCACGTCGGGGTCGATGCCGAGTTCGGCCTTGACCGCTGCGATCCATTCGTCCAACACCTGTCCATGGTCCCTGATGCGGGCACGGGCCGCTGCGATGTCCGCCCAGGTGTCGCAGTCGAGAGTGTCGTCGGAGGCGAGGCGGCGCAGGTGGAGTCCCGACAGGACGATGTGGAGGGGCAGGCCGGTGAGGGTGCCGTACTCGGCGACGGCGAGGGCCAGTTCGCGGCGGAGGGGGTCGGTGCGGTAGACGGCGGTGAGGGGCTGGTCGCGTCCGGTGCGGTCGCGCAGCAGCACGCCGTCCGCGTCGTCGGGCACGGCGGCGCGCAGCGTGGCGAGGTGCGCCGGGGTGAGGAACGGCTGGTCGGCGGCCAGGACGGCGACCAGCGGCCCTTGCGTGGCGCGCAGTCCGGCGTCGAGGGCGGGGAGCGGGCCGCCGCCGGGCGGCTGTTCGCGGGTCCACACGACGGTGCGTCCGGGCGTGGGGCGGCGGGGGCCGACGACGACCGTGCGGTCCGCGTCGGCGCAGGCGGCCAGGACACGTGCGAGGAGGGTGCGTCCGCCGACGGGGACGGCGGGTTTGTCGGCGCCGCCGAGCCGGCGGGCGGCGCCGCCGGCGAGGACCACGGCCTCGTAAGGGCTCATGCGGTCACGGTAGTCGGGCAGGGGTGTGCCGTACCCACGGGTAGGGGCCGGAAGCGGTTACGGACCCGGGTCAGATGTCGGCGAGCAGCAGGACGGGGCGTTCGACGCGTTCGGCGACGTGGCGGAGGAACGCGGCGGCTATCGCGCCGTCGCAGACGCGGTGGTCGAAGGTGAGGGACAGCTGCACGACGTGGCGCAGGGCGAGCGCGCCTTCGTGGGCCCAGGGCTTCTCGATGATGCGGCCGACGCCCAGCATGCCGGCCTCGGGGTGGTTGAGCAGGGGGGTGGAGCCGTCCACGCCCAGCACGCCGTAGTTGTTGAGGGTGAAGGTGGCGCCGGTGAGTTCCGCGGGGGTGAGGACGCCGGAGTGGGCGGAGGAGGTGAGGCGGGTCAGTTCGTCGGCGAGGCGGCGGGCGGGGAGCAGGTGCGCGTCGCGGACGACGGGGACGAGCAGGCCGCGTTCGGTGTCGGTGGCGATGCCGAGGTGGACCGCGTTGTGGCGGACGATGTCGCGGGCCGACGTGTCCACGGTGGCGTTGAGCTGGGGATGGCGGGTGAGCGCGGACACGCAGACGCGGGCCAGCAGGGTGAGCAGCGGCAGGCCGGTGTCGCGGCGGGCGGCGAGGAGTTCGGTGGCGTCGACGTCCAGCCAGCAGGTGGCGGCGGGGATTTCGGAGTGGCTGCGGGTCAGTTTCTCGGCCATGGCGGCGGCGGTGCCGCGCAGGGGGACGCGGGTGGTGGTGTCCGCCGCTTCGACGTCGGCGCGCAGGACGAGTCCGCCGGGGCCCGTGCCGGTGACGGTGCGCAGGTCCACGCCGCGTTCGCGGGCGATGCGGCGCACGAGGGGGGAGACGACGGGGACGGTGCGGCCGTTGGGCGTGGTGGTGGGGCGGGGCGGTGTGGTGGTGGGGGAAGGGGCGCTCGTGCCGTAGCCGACCAGGACGGGGCCGCTCGTGTCGGGTGAAACGGGTACAGGGGCGGGGTCCGCGGGGACGGGGTCCGCGGGGGCGGGGACGGGGGCGGGGACGGCGGCGTCCGCCGGGGTCACGCGGATCAGCGGGGCGCCGACCGGGACCTCGTCGCCCGGCGCGCCGAGCCGTTCGCTGACCGTCCCCGCGTACGGCACCGGCACCTCCACGACCGCCTTGGCCGTCTCCACCTCCACCACCGGCTGATCGACGGCCACGGTGTCGCCGACGTCCACCAGCCAGCGGACGATCTCCGCGCCCGTCAGCCCCTCCCCCAGGTCGGGCAGCCGGAACTCCTGTGCGCTCATACCGGGTCCTCCTCCCATTGCAGCCGCGCGACCGCGCCCAGCACGCGGTCCACGTCCGGCAGGTGGTGGCGTTCGAGCATCGGCGGCGGGTACGGGATGTCGTGGCCGGTGACGCGCAGGACGGGCGCGGCGAGGTGGTGGAAGCAGCGCTCGGTGACGCGCGCGGCGATCTCCGCGCCGGGTCCGGCGAACCCCGACGCCTCGTGCACGACGACGGCGCGGCCCGTGCGGCGCACCTCGGCGCAGACCGTCTCGTCGTCGAACGGGACGAGCGTGCGCAGGTCGAGCACGCCGAGGTCCCAGCCCGCGTCCCTCGCGGCGTCGGCGGCGGCCAGGCAGACGGGGACGGCGGGCCCGTACGCGATCAGCGTCGCGTCGCCGCCGCGGCGGCGCAGGACGGCGCGGCCCAGGGGCTCGACGGCGGCGGGCAGTTCGACGGTGTCGTCGCGCGTCCAGTAGAGGCGCTTGGGCTCCAGGAAGACGACCGGGTCGTCGGAGGCGATGGCCTGCCGCAGCAGCCCGTACGCGTCGGCGACGGTCGCGGGGGTGACGACGTGCAGTCCCGGCGTGGCCATGTAGTAGGCCTCGGACGAGTCGCCGTGGTGCTCGACGCCGCCGATGCCGCCGCCGTACGGGACGCGGACGGTCAGCGGCATCGGGAGCGCGCCGCGCGTGCGGTTGCGCATCTTCGCGACGTGGCTGACCAGTTGCTCGAACGCCGGGTAGCCGAACGCGTCGAACTGCATCTCGACCACCGGCCGCAGCCCGTACATCGCCATGCCCGTCGCCGCGCCGAGGATGCCCGCCTCGGCGAGCGGGGTGTCGGCGCAGCGGTCGGGGCCGAACGCGGCGGCGAGGCCGTCGGTGACGCGGAAGACGCCGCCGAGCGTGCCGATGTCCTCGCCGAGGAGGTGGACGTCGGGGTCGTCGGCCAGGGCGTCGCGCAGGGCGCGGTTGAGGGCCTGGGCCAGGGTGGCGCTCACCGGGCGTCCCGCTGTTCGCGCAGGTGGGGGGTGGGGGTGGCGTAGACGTGCGCGAAGAGGTCGGCCGGGTCGGGGGCGGCGTCGGCGGTGAGGGCGGCGCGGAGGCCGGCGGCGTGGGTCTCCGCGTCGGCGCGGGCGGCGCGTTCGGCCTCGTCGGTGAGGAGGCCGTGGGCGCGCAGGTCGTGGGCGAGGAGGGTGAGCGGGTCGCGCTCGCGCCAGGCGGCGACCTCCTCGGGCGGCCGATAGCGGGTGGCGTCGTCGGCGTTGGTGTGCGCGTCGAGGCGGTACGTGACGGCCTCGACGAGGGTGGGGCCGCCGCCGGAACGGGCGCGGGCGACCGCCTCGCGCAGCACCTGGAGGACGGCCGGGGCGTCGTTCCCGTCCACGAGGCGGCCGGGCATCCCGTAGCCGATCGCCTTGTGCGCGAGTGAGGGGGCGGCGGTCTGGACGGCGAGGGGGACGGAGATGGCGTACTGGTTGTTCTGCACCAGGAAGACGACGGGGGCGCGCCAGACGGCGGCGAAGTTCAGGGCCTCGTGGAAGTCGCCCTCGGAGGTGCCGCCGTCGCCGACGAGGGCGAGGGCCACCACGTCGTCGCCGCGCAGTCGCGCGGCGTGGGCGAGGCCGGTCGCGTGCGGGAGCTGCGTGGCGAGGGGGGTGCAGAGGGGGGCGACGCGGTGTTCGCGCGGGTCGTAGCCCGTGTGCCATTCGCCGCGCAGCAGGCCGAGTGCGGCGGGGGCGGGGACGCCGCGGGTGATGACGGCGAGGGTGTCGCGGTAGCTGGGGAACAGCCAGTCGCGGGGTTCCAGCGCGCGGGCGGCGGCGATCTGGCACGCCTCCTGGCCGGTGGAGGACGGGTACACGGCGAGGCGGCCCTGCCGGGTGAGCGCGGTGGCCTGCTCGTTGAGGCGCCGCCCGCGCACCAGCAGGCGGTACAGCTCGGGCCACAGGGCCGGATCGGGGGTGGCGCCGGTGCCGAGGAGGCGGTGCGGCTCGGGCTCGGGCAGCAGTGCGCGGGCCTCGGCGGGCAGCTCCACGATGGTCATGGGGGCACCTCCTGCTCTCCCTCCCGATTGTTCGGGCAGCGGAACGGATTGGCTACCTGGCGCGAACTCCTGTGGACAGACGGCCACTCCTCGCGTCCCATGGGGACAGGACGTCCACGACGGGGAGGGATTGCCGCATGGTGGGAGGCCAGTTGCCCAGGGCCGGTGAACGGCTGCTGGACGAGGTGGACGAGGCGATCCTGCGGCTGCTGCGGCTGGACGGGCGCGCGTCGATCCGGTCCATCGCCGAGCGGGTGCACATCTCGCGGGCCAACGCGTACGCGCGGGTCGGGCGGCTGCTGGACGAGGGGGTGATCCGGGGGTTCACGGCGCGGGTGGACCACGAGCGCGCCGGGCAGGGCGCGTCGGCGTACATCACGCTGAAGATCCGGCAGGACAGCTGGCGGACGGTGCGGGAGCAGCTGGTGCGGCTGCCGGGCGCGGCGCACATCGCGCTGGTCAGCGGGGATTTCGACGTGCTGCTGCTGGTGCACGCGCCGGACAACCGGGCGCTGCGCGAGCTGGTGCTGACGCGGCTCCAGTCCATTCCCGAGGTGCTGAGCACGCGGACGCTGCTGGTCTTCGAGGAGACGGACCTGCTGCCGGGCGGGTGACCGATGAGTTTCGGCGCGTGCGCCGGTCTGCACGGTGACCGCCGGACCGCGGCGGTCACCGGACACCGCAGCACGACACGGAAGAGGTGCGGCCACCATGCGGCTGACGCTGACGCAATTCATGACGCTCGACGGGGTCGTCCAGGGCCCAGGCGGCCGGGACGAGGACCGGAGCGAGGGGTTCACCCAGGGCGGCTGGTCGATTCCCTACGGGGACGAGGACTTCGGGCGGCTGGTGGGCGGCTGGTTCGGCCGGGCCGACGCGTTCCTCCTCGGCCGGCGCACATACGACATCTTCGCCGCGTACTGGCCCCGGGTGACCGACCCGGCCGACCCGGTGGCGTCGCGGCTGAACGAGCTGCCGAAGTACGTCGCCTCCGAGACCCTGGAGCACCCGGCGTGGCGCGGCACGGTCGTGCTCACCGGGAACGTGGCCGAGCGCGTCGCCGCGCTGAAGGAGCAGGAGGGGCGTGAACTCCAGATCCACGGCAGCGGGACGCTCGCGCGGTACCTGCTGGAGCACGGCCTGATCGACGAGCTGCGGCTGTTCGTCCACCCGGTGCTGCTGGGCAACGGGCGGCGGCTGTTCCCCGCGGGCGGCCCGCCCGCCGCGCTGCGGCTGACCTCCACGAGCACGACGGCCTCGGGCATCGCCGTGCACGTCTACGAGCCGGCGGGCGAGCCGGAGTACGCGGAGGCGCCGCCGCCCGGCGAGCTGTGACGGGCCGGCGCCGGGGCGTTGGGGCGCGTCTTCCGGGTCTTGTCGGGTCAGGCCGCGTTGTCGGATGCGGTGCATCGCAAGGCGGAGCATCGCAGCTCGTACTCGTTTCGTACTCGCGCGATGCGACAACGCAGCGAGGTTCCCCCAGGCCCAAGGGGGCCTGGGAGGTGCCCCCACGCCGGCAGCGCGGCCCCGGGAAGATCCGGGAGACGCGCCCTAATGCTCGACCGGGCAGCCCTGGCTGCGGGCGCGGGCCGCGTCGTCGAGGAAGAAGTTGGGCAGCAGGTCGGCCTCGTCGTAGTACCGGTGGTAGACGGGCGTGAGGCCGCCCGAGACCGGGGGCACGATCCAGCTCCAGTCCGCCGGGACGACGCGGCCCTGCGCCTCCTCCCGCTCGATGTGGGTGAGGAAGCGGCGCGACTCGGTGTGGTGGTCGCTGATCTTCACCCCGGCGCGGGCGTACGAGTGGAGGACGGCGACGTTCAGCTCGACCAGGGCGCGGTCCCGCCAGAGCGTCGTCTCGTCCGAGGTGTCGAGGCCGAGCAGCCCGGCCATCACGGGCAGCAGGTCGTACCGGTCGGCGTCCACCAGGTTGCGGGCGCCGATCTCGGTGCCCATGTACCAGCCGTTGAACGGGGCCAGCGGGTAGTCGATGCCGCCGATGGACAGCCGCATGTTCGAGATGGCGGGGACCGCGTGCCAGCGCAGCCCCAGCTCGTCGAACGCGGGCAGCGTCGGGTGGGTCAGCGGCACTTCGAGGACCAGCTCGGGTGGCACGTCGTACAGCTGCGGCTTGTCGCCGTGGGTCTGGATGACGAGCGGCAGGACGTCGAACCAGCCGCCGGGCGCCTGCCAGCCGAGCTGCCGGACGAGATCGGTGAACGCGGTGTGCGCGCCGTCCCCGATGGTGCCGCCCGCCGTGTCGCGGTAGCCGGCGTAGCGGATCAGCTGGCTGTTCCAGACGCGGGGCGCCTCGCGGTACGGGGTGGCGGGCGCGAAGACGGAGATGACCGGGCGTATGCGGCCCTCGTTGGTGGCGAGCCTGAGATGCTCGCAGAGTCCGCCGTAGATCTCGTCGGCGGTGACCGCGGTGCGGCGGTCCAGGACGCGGAGGCTCTTCCAGTAGAGGCGGCCTATGCACCGGCTGGCGTTACGCCAGGCGACGCGGGCGCCGAACTGGAGCTCCGCGCCGGTATGGCGGTAGGTCCCGGTATGTTCCAGATGCTCCCGTATCTGACGCAGTCGCATCGCCAACGGGATGGGCTGATCGGGATGTTCCACGTGAAACATCCGGATGAAGTCCTCGGCCTCGCCCCAGTCCGGCACCTGCCACTCCGGCGAGACGCGGCGATGACTGCCGGGGGAGGGAAGGCGGTCGGTGGTCATGGATTCTCCCGGGTCGCCTGCGACGCGTGTGTCAGCCCCGAACGGACAGGCTAGTTGATGACGCCGGACCCGGGGCGGTTATGGGGGGACAGGGCCGATCGTCCGGACGCTACCACTCCGCATGCGCGTTGATCATCCCGGTCACGGCCTGCTCCCCGACCGCCCCCGACCGCCGCCCGTGCCGGGCCTCTTGCCGCCCGGCCCGCGCGGACGCAGCATCAAGTCATGGACCCAGCACACCGCGCCACCCTCGAAGCCGCCGCCGAGACCATCCGCAGCCGGGCCTACTGGTCGCCGTACCCCGAGCACCCCCGCGCGTACGACGGCGACGGCGCCGCCGCGTTCGACGCCCTGCGCGACCGGCGGTTCGAGCTGGGCCAGCCGGGCGCGGACGGCTGGACGGGCGGCGAGGTCTCGCCGTACGGCTTCCCGCTCGGCATCGAGTACGCGCACCACGACCCGGACGTCCTGCTCGGGGCGCTGCGCGCCGCGCTGCCCGCCTGGCGCGACGCCGGACCGCTGACGCGCGCCCTGACCTGCGTCGAGATCCTCGCGCGGATCAACGGGCGCACCGAGCAGTTCGCCCACGCCGTGATGCACACGACCGGCCAGGCCTACCCGATGGCGCTCCAGGCGGGCGGCCCGCACGCGCAGGACCGCGCGCTCGAAGCCGTCGCGTACGCCTACGCCGAGCAGACGCGCACACCCGCCACCGCCGCGTGGGAGAAGCCCCAGGGCAGGCGCGGAACGGCGCGGCTGACGCTGGAGTTCACGCCGGTGCCGCGCGGCGTCGCGCTGCTGATCGGCTGTCACACCTTCCCCACCTGGAACGGCTACCCCGGCCTCTTCGCCTCCCTCGCCACCGGCAACCCCGTGCTGGTCAAGCCGCATCCGGGCGCCGTCCTGCCCCTCGCCCTCACCGTGCGGGTGGCCCGCCAGACGCTCGCCGAGGCCGGTTTCGACCCCAACCTGGTGTGCCTGGCGCCCGAGTACGCCGGCGAGGGCAGCGCCCGCGACCTCGCGCTGCGCCCCGAGGTGCGGATCATCGACTACACGGGGTCCAGCGTGTTCGGCGACTGGCTGGAGGAGAACGCGCGCCAGGCCGCCGTCTTCACCGAGAAGGCCGGGGTGAACACCGTGGTCGTCCACTCCACGGCCGACTACCGCGGCATGCTCGCCAACCTCGCGTTCTCCCTCTCCCTGTACAGCGGCCAGATGTGCACCACACCGCAGAACCTCCTGCTCCCCCGCGACGGCATCGCCACCGACGAGGGCCACAAGCCGTACGACGCGGTGGTGGCCGATCTCGTCGCCGCCGTCGACGGGTTGCTCGCCGACGAGAAGCGGGCGCTCGGGCTGCTCGGCGCGCTGGTGGACGAACGGGTCGGCGCCCGCGTCGCCGCCGCCGCGGAGACGGGCGACGTCCTGCTCGCCTCCCGCGCCCTGCACCACCCGGACCACCCGGGGGCCACGGTGCGGACGCCGCTGCTCGTGGCGGCGCGGGACCGGGAGGCGGCGCTGCGCGAGTGGTTCGGGCCGATCGGCTTCGTCGTCCCGGTCGACTCGGCCGACGACGCGCTGGCGCTGCTGCGGCGGACGGTGCGGGACCACGGCGCGATGACGGTGCTCGGCCACACGACGTCCCCCGAGGTGGAGGCGGGCCTGGTGGCGGCCTGCCGGGACGAGTGCGCGCAGTTGTCGCTCAACCTGACGGGCCCGGTGCACGTCAACCAGACGGCGGCGTTCGCCGACCTGCACGGCTCGGGCGGCAACCCGGCGGCCAACGCGGCGCTGGTGGACGGCGCGTACATCACCCCACGTTTCCGTACGGTGGAAGTCCGCCGCGGCGCCTAGGCCGCCAGAAACGCCAGGTGGCGTCCAGGACATCGGCGTTGCGCTGCTCCCACTCGGTGGCCTCGCGGACCGCGTCCACCGGGCAGTCCCACACGCGGCCGCTGCTGAGCGGGGCGAGGCGGAGGCGTTCCTCCGTCTGCGCGGTGATGCGCCCGACCCTGCCGGTCCGTGTGTCCACCACGCACGCGCCGTCCGTCCAGGCCATCGCGGGCCCCCTCCGTCCGTCCGTCACCGTCGGGACAACTCTGCTCGCTCCCTGTCGCGGCGGTGCGCCGATTTCCGCCGCATTGCGCAACAGAAGACCCCATCGGGGGACCTGCCGGGGGTGAAACGGGACCGCGCGTTCGAATC
This sequence comes from Streptomyces sp. MS19, assembly GCF_047200595.1. Classification (NCBI taxonomy): domain Bacteria; kingdom Bacillati; phylum Actinomycetota; class Actinomycetes; order Kitasatosporales; family Streptomycetaceae; genus Streptomyces; species Streptomyces sp. MS19. Next base: position 111,924 of record NZ_JBJZOH010000006.1, read on the forward strand.
GCCCGCGTGGTGGGGCGGCGCCGTGCGGGGCAATATGCCGGACGGAAGGGGTGCTTGTCCCGGGTTCGCGCGCAGTCCGCCCGTATCGGCGACACGTCCCTGTCCGGGCGGGCCGGCCGTCTATACGCTGCGGCGCATGATTCGTGCCGTGTTGTTCGACGCCGGTGAATGCCTGGTGGACGAGAGCCGCGAGTGGGACGGCTGGGCCGCCTGGCTGGGCGTGCCGCGCCACACGTTCTCGGCGCAGTTCGGGGCGACGGTCGCGGCGGGCCGCGACCACCTCGACACGTTCCAGGTCTTCCGGCCCGGCTTCGACATGGCGCGGGAGCGCGAGAAGCGCGACACGGTCGGGCAGCCGGAGTGGTTCGGCGAGAACGACCTGTACCCGGACGTCCGCATCACGCTGCGGCTGCTGCGGCAGGCCGGGCTGCTGCTCGGCGTGGCGGCGAACCAGTCGGAGACCACGACGATGATCCTGCGGCGCCTCTTCGAGAGCAGCGTCGATCTCATCGCCACCTCCTGGGACACCGGCGGCATCGCCAAGCCGGACCCGCGCTTCTTCCTGATCATGGCCGAGGCGCTGCGGCTCGCCCCGCACGAGGTGCTGTACGTCGGCGACCGGCTCGACGAGGACGTCAGGCCCGCGCGCGAGGCGGGCATGCGGACGGCGCTGATCCGGCGCGGGCCGTGGGGGCTCGCCAGGCGCCACGACCCGGAGGCGGACCGGCTGCCGACGATGCGGATCAGCGGACTGCGCGAACTCACCGCCCGCATCGCGACGTACAACGCGGAGCTGGCCGAGGCGGCGGCGGACGCGGCGGAGCTTGAGGCGGCGGAGGAGGCCGCCGGAGAAGCCGTGGGGGAGACGGCCGGAGCGGCGGAGCAGCACCCGTAGGGTCCCCGGGGTCCGGCTGCGCGGGGGCGTGCTGCCGCGTCGCGGCAGCGCGGCGAGCGTGCGGGCCTGGGGCGCCGCGCCGGGGCGGCCGGGCGTCAGGCGGGGCGGCGCGCCGCCATCCAGTGGTAGAGCGTCATGGCGACGCTGGTGGCCAGGTTGTAGCTGGACACCCGCGGGCGCATCGGGAGCGCCAGCAGCCCGTCCGCCCGCGCGCGCATCTCCGGGGAGAGCCCGGCCCGTTCCGAGCCGAACGCGAGCAGCGCGCCGTCCGCCACCGTGACGGACCGCAGGTCGTCGCCCTCCGGGTCGAGCGCGTACAGTGGGCCGTCCGGGAGGGCGTCCACCGCGCGCCGTTCCACCGCCGTGGCCCAGTGGAGCCCGGCGGCGGCGCGCAGGACCGCCGGGTGCCAGGGGTCGGTGGTGCCGGTGGTGACGACGCCGCCCGCGCCCGCCCCGGCGGCGAGGCGGACGACGGCGCCGATGTTGCCGAGGTGGCGCGGGTTGTCGAGGACGACGACCGGCGCCGTACGGGCGGGCGCGCGCGGCGCGGGCACGGCCAGGGCGGCGACGCCGGTGGGGTGCGGGCGCGGGACGAGCGCGGCGAGCGTCGCGGGGGCCACGGGCGTCAGCAGCGTGTCCAGGGCGGGCACGGTGTCGGGCGCGAGGTCGCGGGCGAGCGCCAGTGTGGCGGCCTTGTCGGCCGTGACGGCGAGCGGCAGTTCGGCGCCGAAGCGGACGGCGTGCTTCACGGCGTGGAAGCCGTCGAGCAGCACCGTGCCCGCTGCGGCGAGGGCGTGCCAGCGGTCGGCGGGGTCGCGCGTCACCTGGGGACGGCCGTCTCGCGTTCGGCGGCGCGCTGCTCCGGCAGGGGCGCGGCGGTCGCACCGGGGCCGGCCGGCGGGGCGAGGCGGCGGCGTACGGACGGGGGCAGGAGCCGTTCCGCCGCGAGCCGCAGCCGGGAGCCGCCCCACAGGAGGAACGCGGTCGGCAGGAACACGCTGTCCATCGCGATCATCGCCAGGGAGAAGAACGGCAGGCCCATCAGCACGGCGATGCCGAGGTGTTCGGCGACCATGACGAACAGCAGGACGTTCTTGGCGCGCCGGTTGAGCAGCGCGAAGACGAAGCCGACCTGCACGAAGACGGTGCCGTAGCTCATCGCGAGGACGAGGTAGCCGTTCGCGGAGAGGAAGTCGGTGAGCCAGGGCCACGGGGTGAAGTAGTCCAGGTTCATGGGGTAGTAGACGGCCGTGCCGTCCTGCCAGCGCGAGCCCTGGATCTTGTACCACCCGGCGGTGGCGTAGATCAGGCAGACCTCGCACATGATCACGAGCAGGGCCGCGTTGTGCGCGAGGTTCGCGATCATGTCGGCGACGACGCGCGGCTCGCCCGGCGCGTGGCGGCGCAGCAGCCACCACACGGCGTGCGTGGCCCACATCCCGCCGAAGAACAGGCCCCAGACGACGCTGTCGAGCTTCCCCGAGACGACCGCCGCGAACAGCGCGGCGCCCGACGCGGCCCACAGGGCGATGCCGACCGGGTCGGCGGCGGCGCGCGGCGTACGGGCGGCGCGGCGGGCGTCGAGCGACCAGACGCGGGCGCAGCGGGTGAGCGTGAGGTACATCGACATGAGGTGGATGACGTTGTCGCCGCCGTCGCCCATGAAGATGCTGCGGTTCTGGAGCGACAGCACGCCGACCATGAACAGCAGCGTCGCCAGCCGGGTGCGCCAGCCGAGCAGCAGGGCGACGCTCGCGAGGATCGTCAGGTGGTAGACCAGCTCGAACCACAGCTGCGAGTCCGTCCACAGCAGGACGCTGAACGCCTGGTTGTCGGCGGTGAAACGGGCGGCGAGGTCGAGTCCCCACGGGCTGTCGGGCCCGTACAGCTCGCCGCGGTGCGGCCATTCGCGCAGCAGGAAGCCCAGCATCGTCACCGCGAAGCCGATGCGGACGATGGCCGTCTGGTACGGGCCGAGGGCGCGGCGCGTGACGTGGCCGATGCCGCGGGCGAGGGCGGCGTCGAAACCCTTGCTGACGCCCTTGAAGGGGGACGGGGGCAGTTCGCGGGGGGCGGTGGGTGTGGCGTTCACGAGGCGTCCTCCGCCGTGTCGTCCCGCGCGTCGTCCCGTACGCCGGCCGGCAGGTCCTCCGGCTCCACGGGCCACCACTCCATCTCCAGGTGCACGGTGCTCGTGTCGAAGTCCTCGGCGCGCCAGTCCGGCGCGGGCACGCGGGTGCGCGCCTCGCGGAACTGGACGCGCTCCACCGTCGTCACGTCCATCGTCCCGCTCAGCCGCAGCAGCGCGATGCGCCGCAGGTACGCCTCGGACAGCTCGCCGCGCAGGCCGATGGGCTCGCCCTCCTCGGTGTGGGCGCCGGTGAGGAAGTCCCAGCCGCGCCGCAGGACGTTCTGGTCGGCGTGGCTCGGCAGGAGGCTGCCCCTGATGTTCTCGATGTCCATGGCGGTGAGGTCGGTCCAGTCGGAGACGCGGGTGCCGCCGTCGGCGTCGGCCGTCTCGACGCGCACCTCGACGGCCACGTCGCGCTGGAGCGGGTTGGGCGCGAAGAGCTTCCAGTTCTGCTCGAACTCGGGCAGCACGTAGTCCCGCGCGCCCTCGGCCTCCTCGCGCACCGTGTTGGACGGCGCGACGTACAGGAAGACCATCGCCAGGTGCACCACCGTGTAGACAGCCAGGCCGCCGAGCGCGAGGGCGACGACGAGCCGGGACGGCCACGACAGGGCGCGCAGCCGTACGGTCTCGGTCGCGGCGTCCCGCAGGCCGCCGCCGTCGTCGGCGGCCCGCGCCGTCGTCCCGTCCCTGTCGTTCACCGGCGTGCCGGACGGACCGGACTCGTCCGGTCCCGGCTCGGATGGCAGCATGTTCCGTCCGCTCCCCCGCGACTGCTCTCTCGCCTGACCCGTGCACGGTACCGGGCGGCGGGCGGCCTTGACACGCCGGTGGGCCCCGCCCACCATCGAAAGGGACGAACGGTCACCTGAGGGGAGGCCGGACGCATGCCGGTCACCGACGACCAGGCGGGAACCGCCGCGCTCGACCGCTTCGAGCGCGCCGTCGCCGCCGAGACCCGCATCGAGCCGCGCGACGAGATGCCCGACGCGTACCGCGCCACGCTCGTCCGGCAGATCGCGCAGCACGCGCACTCCGAGATCATCGGCATGCAGCCCGAGGCGAACTGGATCACGCGCGCCCCCTCGCTGCGCCGGAAGGCGATCCTGATCGCCAAGGTGCAGGACGAGGCGGGGCACGGGCTGTACCTGTACGGCGCGGCCGAGACGCTCGGCGTGCGCCGCGCCGACCTGCTCGACAAGCTGCACGCGGGCCGCCAGAAGTACTCGTCGATCTTCAACTACCCGACGCTGACCTGGGCGGACGTCGGCGCCATCGGCTGGCTGGTGGACGGCGCGGCGATCACGAACCAGGTGCCGCTGTGCCGCTGCTCGTACGGCCCGTACGCCCGCGCGATGGTGCGGATCTGCAAGGAGGAGTCGTTCCACCAGCGCCAGGGCTACGAGCTGCTGCACACGCTCGCCCGGGGCACGGCGGAGCAGCGCGCGATGGCGCAGGACGCGGTGGACCGGTGGTGGTGGCCGTCGCTGATGATGTTCGGCCCGCCGGACGCGGACTCGCCGCGCACCGAGCGTTCGGTGGCGTGGCGGATCAAGCGGCACACGAACGACGAGCTGCGGCAGCGTTTCGTGGACATCTGCGTGCCGCAGGCGGAGTCGCTCGGGCTGACGCTGCCCGACCCGGACCTGCGGTGGGACGGGGAGCGCGGGCACTGGGACTTCGGGCCGATCGACTGGGACGAGTTCCACGCCGTGCTGCGCGGCGAGGGCCCGTGCAACGAGGAGCGGCTCGCGCGCCGGCGCCGGGCGCACGAGGACGGCGCGTGGGTACGGGAGGCCGCCGCGGCGTACGCGGCCAAGCGCGCGGGGAGGGCGGCGGCGTGAGCGGCGGCGGCGGGGAAGGGACGGAAGGCACGGACTGGCCGCTGTGGGAGGTGTTCGTACGCCCCCGGCGCGGCCTCGCGCACACGCACGCGGGCAGCCTGCACGCGCCCGACGCCGAACTCGCCCTCCGCAACGCCCGCGACCTCTACACCCGGCGCGGCGAGGGCGTGTCCCTGTGGGTCGTCCCCGCCGCCGCCATCGCCGCGTCGTCGCCGGACGAGCGCGACCCGTTCTTCGCCCCGGCGGCCGACAAGCCGTACCGGCACCCGACGTTCTACGAGGTGCCGGACGGGGTGCGCCACCTGTGAGCGAGGTCCTGCCGCTCGCGGACGACGCGCTGGTCCTGTCGCACCGCCTCGCCGAGTGGGCGGGGCACGCGCCGGTGCTGGAGGAGGAGGTCGCGCTCGCCAACCTCGCGCTCGACCTGCTGGGCCAGGCACGGGCGCTGTACGGCCTGGTGGGCGACGAGGACGAGCTGGCCTTCCTCCGGGAGGAACGCGCCTTCCGCAACGCCCAGCTCACCGAGCAGCCGAACGGCGACTTCGCCCACACCATCGCCCGCCAGCTCTACTTCTCCACCTACCAGGAGCTGCTGTACGCACGCCTCGCCTCTAGCGCCGGTGACCTGGCCGCCATCGCGGCGAAGGCCCTGTCCGAGGTCGCCTACCACCGCGACCACGCCGTCACGTGGACGCTGCGGCTCGGCGACGGGACCGACGCGAGCCACGCCCGGATGCAGCGGGCGGCGGACGCGCTGTGGCGCTACACGGGCGAGCTGTTCCACCCCGTCGTGTCCGGCGTGGACTACGCGGCCCTGCACGCCGCCTGGACCGCGCGCGTCTCCGCCGTCCTCACCGAGGCGACGCTGACCGTCCCCGCCACGTCGCCGCGCCGCGCGGGCGGGCTCGGGCGCGACGGCGTGCACACCGAACCGTTCGGCCGCATGCTCGCCGAGATGCAGCACCTGCACCGCAGCCACCCGGGCGCGTCCTGGTGACCCCGGCGACTGACTTCCGCGCGCTGGCCGGGGCGGTACCCGACCCCGAACTCCCGGTGCTGACACTGGCCGAGCTGGGCGTGCTGCGGAACGTGCGTGTGGACGACGGCCCGCACGTCACCGTCGATCTCGCGCCCACGTACCTCGGCTGCCCCGCCGTCGAGACCATGGCCGACGACATCCGCAGCACCCTCACCGCCCACGGCGCGGCATCCGTCACCGTCCGCACGGTCCACGCGCCACCCTGGTCGACCGACGACATCACACCGGCTGGCCGCACCAAGCTCGCCGCCGCGGGAATCGCCCCGCCGCGCCCGCACCGCAGCGGACCGGTTCTCGTGCCCCTCACACACCCGGTGCGCTGCCCCCACTGCGGCAGCGCGGACACGGAGTTGCTCAGCCGCTTCTCGTCCACCGCCTGCAAAGCACTGCGCCGCTGCACCGCCTGCCGGGAGCCCTTCGACCACTTCAAGGAGCACTGAGAGGAGCACCGGACCTTGCCGTTCCATCCGCTCACGGTGGCGCGTCTCGCCCGTCTTACGGACGACGCGGTCGCGATCACCCTCGCCGTGCCGCCCGGCCTGCGCGCCGCGTTCCGCCACGTACCCGGGCAGCACCTGACCGTGCGGCACGCGGGAGTGCGGCGCACGTACTCGCTGTGCAGCCCGGCGGGCGACGGGCGGGCTGAGGTGACGATCGGGGTGCGGCTGATCCCCGGCGGCGCCTTCTCGACGCACGCGATGACGGCGCTGGCGGCCGGGGACAGGCTCGACGTGATGCCGCCGCGCGGCCGGTTCACGCTGCGCCCCGCGCCGGGACACTACGCGGCGGTGGCGGGCGGCAGCGGGATCACGCCGGTGCTGTCGATGGCGGCCTCGCTGCTGGCGGCACGGCCGGACGCGCGGTTCACGCTGCTGCGCAGCGACCGGACGGCGGGCAGCGCGATGTTCCTCGACGAGGTGGCGGACCTGAAGGACCGCTATCCCGGCCGCTTCCAGCTGGCGCACGCGCTGACGCGGGAGGAGCGGCAGGCCGGGCTGCCGACGGGCCGGCTCGACGCGGCACGGCTGCGCGGCCTGCTGGCCGCGCTGGTCCCGCCGGGCGCGGTGACGGCCTGGTACCTGTGCGGGCCGCCTGGGCTGATCGACGCCGCACGCGTCGCACTGCGGGCGCTCGGCGTGCCGGGAGAACGGGTGCACAGCGAGTTGTTCCTGACCGCGGCGCCCGACGCAGCCCCACCGCCGCCCGCACCCGTCTCCCCTTCCGCGACCGTCCTCACCGCCATGCTCGACGGCCGCGGCACCACCTGCGCCGCCCCCACCGGCGAACCCCTGCTCTCCGCACTGCTGCGCGCCCGCCCCGATGCCCCGTACGCCTGCCGGGGCGGCGTCTGCGGCACATGCCGCGCCCGCCTCACCGAGGGCCGCGTCCACCTCGACCGCAACGACGCGCTGGAGGACGACGAACTGGCCGCGGGCTACGTACTCGCCTGCCAGGCCAGGCCCCTCACCGGCCGGATCACCCTGGACTTCGATGCCTGACAGGATGGCCCCACCGGTCCGCGCCGCGACCGGACACACCGCACGACCGGGGAACGGTGGGACATGACCGGCAGGCCCCTGCTGAACCGCAGGCTCGAAGGACTCGGGACGACGATCTTCGCCGAGATGTCGGCCCTCGCGGTCAGGACCGGCGCGATCAACCTCGGCCAGGGCTTCCCCGACACGGACGGCCCCGAGTCCGTACGGGAGGCCGCCGTCCGGGCCCTGCGCGACGGCCGCGGCAACCAGTACCCGCCCGGCCCCGGCGTCCCCGAACTGCGCACCGCCATCGTCGACCACCAACGCCGCTTCCACGGCCTCGACTTCGACCCCGACACCGAGGTCCTGGTCACGGCGGGCGCGACCGAGGCCGTCGCGGCGGCGATGCTCGCGCTGCTCGAACCGGGCGACGAGGTCATCGCGTTCGAGCCGTTCTACGACTCCTACGCCGCCTGCATCGCGATGGCCGGCGCCACGCGCGTCCCGCTCACCCTCCGCGCCCCCGGCTTCCGCCCAGACATGGAACGGCTGCGCACACTGATCACGCCGCGCACCCGCCTGCTCCTCCTCAACTCCCCCCACAACCCGACCGGCATGGTCCTCACACGCGAGGAGACGACGGCCATCGCCCGCCTCGCCGTCGAGCACGACCTGCTGGTGGTGACCGACGAGGTGTACGAACACCTGGTCTTCGAGGGCGAGCACATCCCACTGATCTCGCTCCCCGGCATGCGCGAGCGCACGGTCTCCATCTCCTCGGCCGGCAAGACGTTCTCGTTCACGGGTTGGAAGATCGGCTGGGTCACGGCCTCCGCCCCGCTGGTCGCGGCCGTGCGCACCGCGAAGCAGTTCCTCACCTATGTGAGCGGCGGCCCCTTCCAGTACGCGGTCGCGGAAGCCCTCCGGCTGCCTGACACCTACTTCGCGGACTTCCGCGCGGACATGCGGGCCAAGCGGGACCTGCTCGCGGACGGCCTGGAGCGTGCGGGCCTCACGGTCTTCCGCCCGGCCGGTACGTACTTCGTCACCACCGACATCCGGCCCCTCGGCGAGAGCGACGGTGCCGCCTTCTGCCGTGCGCTCCCGGAACGCGCGGGCGTCGTCGCCGTCCCGAACGCGGTCTTCTACGACGACCCCGAAGCCGGGCGCAGCCAGGTCCGCTTCACCTTCTGCAAGCGCACCGAGGTGCTGACAGACGCGGTGGACCGACTCCGCAAGGCATTCGCAGGCTGACCACCACCCCACGGGACAGGCCGACGCGTCCCCCACCGCCTGCCACGCCTCGCCTGCCCTGCGCTTTCGCGCCGGAGGTCGTCATTGCCACGCTTGCCGGACCGACAATGCAGACGTACAATTTTTTGTACGTGAAAGGAGGGTCGATCGTGAAGACCATGACGTATTCCGAGTCGCGCGCGCGGTACGCCGAGGTGCTCAACTCCGTCACCGACGACCGCGAAGAGGTCGTCATCACCCGGGCCGGACACGAGCCGGTCGTCATCGTCTCCCTTGAGGACTACGAGTCCCTGAAGGAGACGGCGTACCTGCTGCGCAGCCCGGCCAACGCCCGGCGCCTGCTCGCGTCCATCGACGAACTGGAGAACGGCGGCGGAACCGTGCGCGAGCTGGCGACCGACGAGTAGGGGGGCCGCGCGTTGAAAATCACTTTCTCTTCCCGCGCCTGGGAGGACTACCTGTGGTGGCAGCTTCAGGACCGGAAGATCCTCAAGCGCATCAACACGCTCATCACGGACATCGCCCGGAACGGCAACGAGGGCATCGGCAAGCCGGAACCGCTCAAGCACGGATTCCAGGGCTACTGGTCGCGCCGCATCAACGACGAGCACCGGCTGATCTACAAGGCCACCGAGGACGGCGTCCTGATCGCTCAGTGCCGCTATCACTACGAAAGCTGACGGGACACTCGGGGTCGGAGCACAGCACCCTTCTCGCAACCTCTCCTGGTCGCGGCCGTGACACCGCCGAGCAGTTCCTCACCTATGTGAGCGGCGGGCCCTTCCCGTACGCGGTCGCGGAAGCCGCGGACTCCAGGACACCCTGGCAGAGGCCCCGACGCGCCTCAGCCGCCTGGCGGACCGACAGCTCACTCGGTGTCCTTCGGGTGCCGTGGAGAGGCGTACACGAGGATCACCGTGGTGGTCTCCACGCTGACCAGGTACCGCACTCGACCGCCGCCGGTGACCTCGTACTCCCACTGTTCGAGGTCAGACCCCTTCCACCACCTGGTGGCGTGCCTCCCTCGCAACGGGTGCTGTCAACCCCAGTTCACCCTGGACAGGGGGGCGTTGCGTAACGCGTCCAGGCATCGGTGCGCGTTCGGCAGCGCCAGTCGGCACAGCTCCTCCCAGCCCGTCACCGCCTCCGTCGTGCCGAAGACGACGTGCCATCCGGTGAGTGGCGGAGCACTGACCCGGTCTCCCTTCTTGGGACTCACTCCCCTGCCTCGACCGGGCCGAGAGGTCGCCGTCGAGCGGCGGGCCGAGGCACGCCAGGAGACGATCGCGCGGTGCACGGCGTCGTCGGCGTCCAGTTCGGCGGCGTCGGACAGCGCTTCGAGGAGTCCGACGGTGAAGGCCCGGACCTCCTCCGCGTCGAGGTGCCGCACCCAGGGGAACACCTCGGGCAGCGCGAGGAGCAGCGACTTGGCGCCGTCGTCCTGCTTCATCAAGGCGAGGAAGAGCCGTGAGGCGGTGGTCAGGCTCTCCTCGGCGTACTCCGCGCGCGCGACCGGCCATTTTGTGCGCATGCCCCTGAAGCACACGACGGTCCATGTGGACACCCGGGATCTGGTCCTCATCGAGGAGGCGGCGGCTCGCCGCGGTGTCAGCAGGGCGGAGATCATCCGTGAGGGTGTCCGTATCGCGGCGAGGCTGAACCGTGTCCGGGACGAGCCGCCGCCCACCCCCACCCGCTGTGGGGACGACCGCGCCTGACGCGCGGACCGTCACTCCGCCCAGGGGAGGGGGCGGGGGGCGGGGTCGGACGGGGTGGTGACGCGGCCTGCCGCCGGCATGCAGACGATGATCTCCGCGCCCTCGTCCCCCGCCGTGATCCGCCGTTCGGTGCCGGGCGGGAGGACGAGGGCCTGGCCCGCCGCGGCCCGTTCGTCGCCCGCTTCGGTCGTGACGGTGATCGCGCCGGTCAGCGGCAGCCAGATCTGTTCACGGTCGATCACGTGCACCGGGCCCTGGGCGCCTGGGGCCATGCGGGCGGTCCAGACGGACGTCTCGGCCGCGCCCTGCGCGGGGGTGGCGCGGCGGGTCATGACGGCGTTCGGCGTGGTGATGACGTCGTCGGGAGCGGGGGTGACGACAGGCATGGGTGACCTCCGGGAACGGGGAAGCGGTGCGAGTAAAGGAGCTTTACCCGCCGCCTGAGTAAAGCACCTTTACCCACCTGTGTCACCATGGACCCGTGCCGCACGACCACACCCACGACCCGCTGCGCGACCTGGAGCTGGGCTTTCTCCTCGGGCTCGGCTACCAGACGCTCGTCGCCGAGTTCACCGCCCGCCTGGCCGACCGCGGCGAGGACGGCCTGCGGCCCGCGCACGGCCTCGCGTTCCAGGCCCTCGGCCCCCACGGCGCCACCGGCAGCGAGCTGGCGCAGCGGCTCGGCGTCACCAAGCAGGCGGCCGGGCAGCTCGTGGACGACCTCGAACGCCGCGGCTACGTCCGGCGCGCACCGCACCCGGCCGGCGGCCGCCGCAAGCTCGTCGTCCTCACCCCCGCCGCCCACCGGCACCTGGCCGTCGCGGGCGAGGTGCTGCACGGCCTGGAACGCGAACTGGCCGACCGCCTCGGCGGCCCCGCCGAACTGGCGCGGCTGCGGGACGGACTCGCCGCCCTCGTCAGGGAGTTGGCCGGGGACGACCCGCCCCCGCTGCGTCCCGTCTGGTAGCGAGGCCCGCGGCTGTTTCCGCCAGAAGGCAACGAACGGTCAACACCCACGCGCCGCCCGGCCGTTGCCCTCCGGCTTACGCTGCTCGTCACTGCCCCCGTTCACCTGGGCGATCGGAGAGAACCATGGGACGACGCAGCGGAATCGCCGCCGCCGTACTGCCGCTGGCGCTGGTCACCGCCGGGCTCGCGGGCGCACCCGCGGCCGTCGCTGGCGAGAGCGGCGCCGACGCCTGCACCCACCCGGCGTGGAGCAACCAGGACCCGGGAACCGACGAGCTGCGCGGCTCGGAGACCGAGGCCCCGGTCCGCAGCGGCCCCAACGCGGGCTGCGGCACGGTCGGTTACCTGCACTACGAGACCGTCTCCCTCGACTGCTTCGTGGTCAACTCGGCCGGGAACACGTGGTCGCACATCCAGTTCACGTCCTCCATCGGGAAGAAGATCAGCGGCTGGATCTACGACCCGCATCTCGCGGGCAACGGTTCCGGCTACTACTGCTGACCGCCGCCCGGAACGGTCCGGCCCGGCCCGTCAGCCGAGGGCGACCGAGTAGGGTGCGAAGCGCCGCGTGATGTCGCCGGGGATGTCGGGCGCGCCCAGGACCATCAGGTCGCAACGCGCGTCCCGGGTGAGCCCGTTGGCGGCGAGCCAGTCGCCCAGTTCGGGGTGGCGGTCGTCCACGTCGTACCGCAGCGGCAGCCCGGCGGGCGCGCCCGCGGCGAGGCGGGCGACCAGCGCCTGCGCCGTCGCCAGGTCGCGCGCGACGACGGGCCCGGCGACCGTCGCCCCCGGCTGCGGCCACGCCGCCGCGAAGCCGGTGAGCCGCCCGTCCGCCTCGGCGACGAGGAACTGGTCGGCGAAGGACGGCAGCCGCGCCAGCAGCTCCGTCCTGTCCGTGCCGAACGCGGGCAGGTCGAAGGCGAGGATGCCCGGCAGGTCGGACGCGGTGGCCGACCGCACCCCGGCGGACTCGCGCGCGGGCGCGGGCCTGGCGCCGGTGAAGCGGCCGCGCACGGTCGTGACGCTTCCGACCGCGCGGAAGCCGAGCCGTTCGTACAGGGGCCGGCCGGGGCGCGTCGCGGTGAGGAAGACGGGCAGCCCCCCGGCCTCGGCGACGGCGTGCCGCACCAGCCGCAGCCCGAGGCCGCGCCGCCCGTACCGCTCGGCGGTGAGGACCATGCTCAGGCAGCGGTACGCGTCGGTGTACGGGGTGGAGACGACCGTGGCGATCAGGCCGCCCGCCGGGTCGTCCGGCGGCGCGTCGATGCCATAGCCGGTCCCGGCGACCAGCAGGAGCCGCCACTTGTGCGTCTCCCGGGGCCAGCCGCGGCTCACGGCCAGGTCGAGGCACGCGCCGAGGTCGGCGGGGCCGAGGCGCCGGATCGGCAGCGCGTCCGGTTCGAGAGGGGCCGAGTCGGGCGGTGCGGTCGTCGTCACCCGTCCAGCCTCCCCGATCGGCGGGTGCCGGGGCGACCCGTTTGCGCGAGTGGTCCGTCACACGCGCGGTGCGCGCCCCGGCGCACGGCACCCGCCGAACGGGCGGCGCGCGGCCCGGAGATGGCGCCGGACGCACACGCCGGGTAGGCATGTGCCCATGACGCAGACCCCCGCGCCCGACCTGCTGCCCACCACCCGCCGCGCACTCGACCACCGCCTCGCCACCGCGCAGGCGCGCGGCCGTACGCCCTCCCTGCTCGGCGCGCTGGTCCGCGACGGACGCACCGTCTGGTCGTCCGCGCGCGGCGAACTGCCGGACGGCGCCGACCCGGCCGACGTCCAGTACCGGATCGGGTCCCTCACCAAGACGCTGACCGCTGTCGTTGTGTTGCGGCTGCGCGACGAGGGGCTGCTCGGCCTCGGCGACCCGGTCGGCACCCACCTCGACGTGCCGCACGCGCCGGGCGCGACCGTCGCGCAGCTGCTGTCCCACACGTCCGGGCTCGCCGCCGAGGCGCGCGGGCCGTGGTGGGAGCGCACGCCGGGCGAACTGCGCCCCCGGCTGCCCGACGTCTTCGCCGCCGACCCGCTCAAGCACGCGGCGGGGCGCCGCTTCCACTACTCCAATCCCGGCTACGCGGTGCTCGGCGCCCTGGTGGAGAAACTGCGCGGCGCGCCGTGGTCCGACGTGCTGCGGGACGAGGTGCTGCTGCCGCTCGGCATGGACCGCACGTCCCCGCTGCCGCAGGCCCCGCACGCGCAGGGCTGGGCCGTCCACCCGTACGCCGACGTCCGGCAGCCGGAGCCCGCCGTGGACACCGGACGCATGGCGCCCGCCGGGCAGTTGTGGTCCACGCTGCGGGACCTCGCGGCCTTCGCGGCGTTCCTGTCGGGGCAGACGCCGGACGACGCGGTCCTCGCGCGGGAGACGCTCGCCGCGATGCGCGTCCCCGCCGCACCGCCCGAGGCGGGGGACCTGGACACGTCGTACGGGCTCGGCGTCCAGCTGTTCCGGCGGAACGGGCGGCTGCTCGCGGGGCACGGCGGCTCGATGCCCGGCTTCCTGGCGAGCGTGGTGACCTGCCCGGACGAACGGCTCGCGGCCGTCACGCTGGCCAACGCCACGTCGGGGCCGCCGATCACCGGCATCGCCGCCGACCTGCTGGCCCTGGCCGCCGACGCCGAGCCGGTGTTCCCCGAGCCGTGGCGGCCGATGCCCGCCGCCGACGCGGACCCGGCGCTCGTCGCGCTCACCGGCACCTGGTACTGGGGCACGACGCCGTACGCGCTGCGGCTCGCCGCGGGCCGTACGGTGACGCTCGGCCCGGCGCAGGGGCCGGGACGCCGGTCGGCCTTCCGGCCCGAGGGGGACGACGCGCACACCTGGACGGGGCTCGACGGGTACTACGCGGGCGAGACCCTGCGCGCCGTGCACCACCCCGACGGGCGGGTCAGCCACCTCGACCTCGGCACGTTCGTCTTCACCCGCGAACCGTACGATCCCGCCGCGCCGCTGCCGGGCGGCGCCGACCCCGGCGGGTGGCGTTGATCACACGGCGCCGGTCCCGCGCGTACGGAAAGTGTCAGAGCGCCAGCTTGTAACCGACGTGCGTGGGCTGGAATCCGAGCCGCTCGTAGAAGCGGTGGGCGTCGGCGCGCGAGCGGTCGGACGTCAGCTGGACGAGGACGCAGCCGAGCCGCCGCGCCTCCTCCACCGCGAGCCGGACGACCTCGCCGCCGATGCCCCCGCCCCGCAGGCCGGAGCGCACGCGCACCGCCTCGATCAGCGCACGTGCGGAGCCCTGCCGGGACAGGCCGTACAGCACGGCGAGTTGGAGCGTGCCGACCGTGCGGCCGTCCTGCTCCGCGACGAGGAGGTGCTGCGACGGGTCGGCGTCGATACGGGCGAACGCGGCGAGGTACGGGGCGAGTTCGGCGGGATTCTCACGCGTCGCGCCCAAGTGGTCGTCGGCGAGCATCGCGACGATGTCGGGAACGTCCGTGGCCGTCGCGGGGCGCAGGGTGATATTCATGGCGGCAGTCTAGGAATGCGACACTGGGAGAAAGCCCAGCGGGAGGACCGAAAGGGCGTAAGGGCACGAAAGGCGCGTCACCGTCAGGGGCTTGTGTCTCAGCCGTATAACGGTAAGGTCGGAGCCGCATCCAAGCGGTGAAAAGCCGTTCAGTTTATGGGATGCGGGGGGCGTGAGGGCCGGGGTTTCCGGTTCACCACCCGCTTCTGGTGAGCAGGCTGCCACGCTGTGCCACCAGGGGTTGATCGAGGCGAGGCAGGGTCATGACCGCGATATCGGCCGGTGACGGCGCCACCAGCACCACCACGGGGAACGGGCACGGACCCGGTGGCGGCAGACCGCCCTCGCGCGACGCGCTGATCATCCGCCGGACCCTCGCGGCGATCGAGCCGGTGGCCGACAAGGCCACCTCGTACTTCTACGCGCTTCTCTTCCTCCAGGCGCCGCAGCTGCGGGAGTTGTTCCCGGCCGCCATGGACGCCCAGCGCGACCGCCTCTTCGGCGCGCTCCTCGTCGCCGCCGAACACATCGACGACACCGCCGCATTGACCGAATACCTGGACAACCTCGGCCGCGGCCACCGCAAGTACGGCACCCGTTCCGAGCACTATCCCGTCGTCGGCGAATGCCTGATGACCGCGCTGGAGCGCTACGCGGGCAGCGCCTGGGGCGAGGACGCCGAGGGCGCGTGGGTCCGCGCGTACACCGCCATCTCGCAGATCATGATCGACGCGGCGGCCGACGACGAGCTGCGCGCCCCACCGTTCTGGTACGCGGAGATCGTCTCCCACGAGCGCAGGACGAACGACGTCGCCGTCGTCACCCTCCGCCCCGACCAGCCCTACCCGTACCGCGCCGGGCAGTACGCCGCCATCGAGACGCCGTGGTGGCCGCGCGTGTGGCGGTACTACTCGTTCGCCTCGTCGCCGCGCTCGGACGGGCTGCTCTCCTTCCACGTCAAGTCGGTCCCGGCGGGCTGGGTCTCCCGCGCCGTCGTCCACCGCGCGCGGCGCGGCGACGTCATCAGGATCGGGCCCCCGGCCGGGTCGATGACGGTCGATCACGCCTCGTCGCGCGGCCTGGTCTGCGTCGGCGGCAGCACCGGCATCGCGCCCATCAAGGCGCTCGTCGAGGACGTCGCCGCGCACGGCGGACGCCGCCAGGTGGACGTCTTCTTCGGCGCCAACCGCGACGCGGAGCTGTACGACCTCGAATCCTTCCTCGACCTGGAGCGGCGCCTGCCGTGGCTGTCGGTGCGCCCGGTGGTCGCCGAGTTCGCCACGCGCGGCCTCCCGGGGCAGCTGCCCGAGGCGGTGGCGCAGTCCGGTCCGTGGCGGGAGAGCGACGGGTATCTGTCGGGGCCGCCGCAGATGATCCGCAAGAGCGTCGCGGCCATGGTCTCGGCGGGCATCCCCGCCGACCGGATACGGCATGACTTCATGGGGACTCTGGTGGGCTCGTCGCAGTAGGCGACCGCAGTGGGAGAAGTGGTGTGGGGGTCATGGGAGGCATGTCAGGAGCGGGGACCGGCGGGTCCCGGGGACGCCACAGGAACGCGCGGACGCTGGCCGTACGGCGCGGCCGGCCGCCGGCGCCGGACGCACCGGTCCCCCCGGTCGCGCCCGTAGCACCACCGGCCCCGCCGCCGGGGCCGCCCGCCCTTCCCGCGGCGCCCCCGACGCCACCCCTGCCCCGCGCCGCCGGGCGCCCCGGCAGCGACGGGGAGCACGCGGTGCAGCGCGCACTGGGCAGCGAGGACCGCGCGCAGCGGTTCTACGACGACCAGGTCCTCGACCATCTGAACGACCGCATGCGGGAGTTCGTCGCGCGCCAGGAGATGTTCTTCCTCGCCACGGCCGACCGGCACGGCGAGTGCGACAACACGTTCCGCGCCGGGCCACCCGGCTTCCTGCACGTCCTGGCCCCCGACGCGCTCGCCTTCCCCGAGTACCGGGGCAACGGCGTCCACGCCTCGCTCGGCAACATCTCCGAGAACCCGCACGCCGGCCTCCTGCTGCTCGACTTCGAACGCGCCCGCATCGGCCTGCACATCAACGGACGCGCCCGGATCGTCACCGACGCCGAGCTGCGCGCCCGCCACCCCGAGCTGCCCGCCGACCCGGTGCCGGGCCGCCGCCCCGAGGTGTGGGTGCGCGTGGACATCGAGGAGGCGTACATCCACTGCGCCAAGCACATCCCGCACCTGGCGCGCGTCGACCGCAGGACCGCCCGCGAGTGGGGGACGGACGATCTGCGGCGCAAGGGCGGCGACTTCTTCGGCGCCGCGCGCGAGGCGCAGGTCAGGCGGGCGCGCGAGCTGGCCGGGCGTCCGGCGCAGGCCGCGCTGCCGCCCGCCGGCGCGCCCCCGCCGGCCGTGCCGCCCGCACCGTCCCCGCCGCCGTCCGCCGAGGCGTGGCGCGAGGAGGCGCGGCGGGCGCTGGAACGGGCGCAACGCGCCGCCGCCGGCCCGTCGGGCGGGGGCGGCGGGACCGACTGGTTCGGCTCGGGAGCGGGCTGAGGGCGGCGCGGCTCAGCTGAGGTCGGGCGCGAGGAGCGCCAGGACGCCCGGGATGTTCCTGACCAGGTAGGCGGCGAGCGTCCCGGGCACGATGTCGGCCGAGACGAGGCCGCGGGGCGTGAACGGCAGCCGCAC
The DNA here is from genome assembly GCF_047200595.1 of Streptomyces sp. MS19. Classification (NCBI taxonomy): domain Bacteria; kingdom Bacillati; phylum Actinomycetota; class Actinomycetes; order Kitasatosporales; family Streptomycetaceae; genus Streptomyces; species Streptomyces sp. MS19. Next base: position 129,375 of record NZ_JBJZOH010000006.1, read on the forward strand.
GATCTCGTACGTGCCGCGCGGCTCGTCCACCTCGGGGCCGTGCCGCAGGGCCGGGTCCATCGAGGCGAGGCGGCAGACGAAGAAGTGCTGCACCTTGAGACCGCCGGGCGGCACCTCCTCGCCGGGCTCGGGGGTGTGCGGCACGGTGTCCACGAAGGCGGGCACGACGTCGGTGACCTTCGCGCCCAGTTCCTCGTGCACCTCGCGGTGCAGCGCGTCCACGACCGTCGCGTCGTACGGCTCGACCCCGCCGCCCGGCGTGATCCAGTACGGCGGCCGTCCCGGCTTGGTGCGCTTGATCAGGACCAGCTGGGGCGGACCGACCGGGTCGGAGTCGTCGAGCAGGACGGCTCGCGCGGTGCGCTTGACCACGGGTCGTGCAGAAGCCATGGAAGACATGTGGCCCGCCCGCACCACCGCGAAACCTCCCCGCCACCGGGACCGGCCGCACATGACGGGCGGCAGGGCGGGCAGCGGGCGGACATGTGGACCGAACGGATCAAGCGGGCCCTGCGCAGGGAACAGAGCGCGCGGCAGCTCACGATGTCCTGCTGGCTGTTCGCCGGCTTCGCGATCCTCGAACCGGTCGTGTTCGCACAGACATTGGCCGATCACGACCCCGACCCCTGGACCCTCACCCTGACGGGCATCGGCACGGTGTTCTTCCCGGTCATGTTCGTGGTGACCTACCGGGAGCTGCGCCGCAAGGGACGACCCCACGAACGCTCTCGGTGACCCGAGCCGGAGGTTCCTCGTCGGTCGGTCGGGCAGGAGTCGCACGCCTATCCGTCCGTCTATGGCCTCATGCAAGTGAGGCAACGGCCCGCAGGCGTTCCGAACGTGCTCAGGTGCCAGCGGACTCCGGAGTCGGATGCCCAGCTCCGCGCGACGCCGTGGGGTCGCGGTCTCGGCTCCCGGGGGTCACCTGTCCCAGGGAGTGCCGTGCTCCAGATACCGGGCCCCGCCCTCGCCTCGGTGATCGAGTGCCGCAAGCACGCGACGAGCCAGTCGCGGGATGAGAAGCTGCTCCAGCTGGTCCCGGTCGTGGTAGGCCCAGGCGCTGATCTCGACGCCGTCCGGAGTGACCGCTGCTCGATCGGCTTGATTCAGCCGACCGCCGTCGAAGACGAACAGCAGCTTGTCGCCTTCGACCGCGTGCGGTGCCCAGTCAGCGACCAGCAGGGGACCGAGGGGCGGCTTGATCGCCAGTTCCTCCTCGACCTCGCGAGCCGCGGCCTCGCTGGGCGTCTCCCCCGGGTGAAGGTAGCCGCCCGGGATCTCCCAGCCGTCCTTGTAGGTCGGCTTGACCAGGAGGACACGCCCGGCCTCGTCGAAGAACAGCACACCGGCGGCCACCCACGGCCGCGCCACCGGCTCCGGTGATGTGGAGTCGCTCACCCGGCGACCCTATGGGGCACGAGCCGACTCCCGCACGACACAGAGCCGGTTGCGCGAGTCCTGCCGGACGAGTCGGGGGCCGACCGCGACGACACGACCGCCGGAGAGGCACAGGCGCGGCCGGACACGTCCTAGCGGGCCGCCGCGTCGAGTGCCGTGTGCAGGTCGGTGATGAGGTCGGCGGCGTCTTCGACGCCGACCGACAGGCGGACGAAGCCCTCGGGGACAGCGTCGCCGCCCCAGCGGCCGCGGCGTTCGGCGATGGAGCGGACGCCGCCGAAGCTCGTCGCGTCCCCGATGAGCCGCAGCGCGTCGAGGAAGCGGTCGGCGAACTCGCGGTCCGGCAGGGTGAACGAGACGACGCAGCCGAAGTGGCGCATCTGCCGGGACGCCAGGGCGTGGGACGGGTCCTCGGGCAGCCCGGGGTAGCGCAGCCCGGTGACCTCGGGGCGTTCGCGCAGCGCACGGGCGATGGCCAGCGCGTTGGTGCCCTGCCGCTCGACGCGCAGGTGGAGCGTCGCGATGCCGCGGTGGGCCAGCCACGCCTCCATCGGGCCGAGGATCGCGCCGACCTCGGTCCGCCAGGCGCGGACCCGGTCCGCCAGCTCGGGGTCGCGCGTGACGGCGTAGCCGAGGAGGACGTCGCCGTGCCCGTTGAGCGCCTTGGTGCCGCTGGCGACGGACAGGTCCGCGCCGAGGTCGAGCGGCCGCTGTCCCAGCGGGGTGGCGAGGGTGTTGTCCACGGCGACGAGGGCGCCGCGCGCATGGGCCGCGTCGGCGAGGCGGCGGATGTCGCAGACGTCGAGCCCGGGGTTGGCGGGCGTCTCCAGCCACAGGAGGCGTGTGTCGTCGGCGAGCACGCCGAGCTGCGCGTCGCCGCCGGTCGGCGCGGTCCTGACGGTAATGCCGAGCCCTTCGAGGCGCGCGTGGACACGCGGCAGCAGCTGGTAGCCGTCGTTCGGCAGGACAACGGTGTCGCCCGGCCGCGAGAGGCCGATCAGGACGGCGGAGATGGCGGCCATGCCGGACGGGAAGACGACGGCGTGTGCCTCCTGGCCGGGTGACTCCAGCTCGGCGACGGCCGTCTCCAGCGCGGTCCAGGTGGGGTTCCCCGTGCGGCCGTAGGAGTAGGGGGCGCCGGCCGGGTCGCCGGGGAGGTGGAAGTGGGCCGCGAAGACGGGACCGGGGACGGTCGGCTCGTACGGCTCCGGCGTGGGTACGCCCGCCTGGACGGCGCGGGTTCCTTCTCCGCTCATGGCTCTCTCCTGGGGTGTCGGCTGCGGGTGGCTGGTGTCCGCACGGGCACGTCGGTGGGCCGCGGCTGCTCCGACCAGGGTAATGACCAGGGGAAAGGCGCCGTCCCGGCCGGGTCGGGCGGGGGCGGGCCGGGTCAGGCCGTGGCGAGCGCGGCGCGGGCCGCCGCTCCCGACTGCCGCCCGTACGGGCCGCCGAACAGCACGGCGTGCACGAGGAGATGCTGGAGCTGGTGCAGCGGCACGCGCGCGGCGCGGCCGGGGACCGGCCGGACCTCCTCGTAGGCGGCCAGCAGGGTGTCCAGGTGGGGGCAGCCGAAGAGGTCGAGGAGCGCGAGGTCCGTCTCCGGGTGGCCGCCCTGGGCGGCGGGGTCGATCAGCCGGGGGCGGCCGTCCGGCGACCACTGCACGTTGCCCGACCACAGGTCGCCGTGGATGACGGCGGGCGGCTGCGGGGGTCCGGCGGCCTCGCCGATCCGCGCGCAGAGCCGTTCGACATCACGGGCGTCGGCGGCGTCGATGCCACCCCCGTCCACCGCCTGTCGCAGAAGGGGCAGAAGGCGGTGTTTCACGTGAAACGTCGCCCATTCGCCCGGCGCGTCCCCGTTGAGCGGGACGCGGCCCAGATAGAGCGGGCCGTCGGCGCCGAACCGGTCGGCGGGCGTCGCGTGCAGGGCCGCCAGGTCGCGGCCGAGGCATTCCGCCTGCGCGCGGTCCGGGGCGGCGGGTTCCAGCCATTCCAGGACGATGATCCCCGGGTCGTCAGGCCCGCCGGTGGCCAGGACCTCCGGCACGGCCACCGCCCCCGTGGCGCGCAGCAGCGCGAGTCCCGCCGCCTCGGCGGCGAAGAAGTCAGGGGGCGCGTCGGCGAGGGTCTTGGCGAAGACGGCACGGCCGTCCGCCAGCTCCGCCCGGCAGGCGTCGGAGATGTCGCCGCCGGACAGGGGCCGGACGGCGGTCACCCCGGTGCCCAGCAGCCGTCCGACGCGCGGTCCGGGCGGAGCGGCGGTCACCGGTGTCCCGCGTCTGTCTCGACCAGCCAGGCGGCGAACCCCGGCATGGCCTCCTCCACGATGCGGAGCGAGTCGGCGAAGGCCGTGTCGTCGTCGTAATACGGATCGGGGACGTCCAGGTCGCCGCGGCGCGCGGCGCCGGGGCCGGTCCCGTCCGTTCCCGCGCCGGGCGCGAAGGTGCGCAGCAGCTTCACCTTCGCCCGCTCCTCCGGGGTCCCGGCGAGGGCCCGCAGGCTCCGCTCGTGGCCCCGGTCCATGGCGACGACCACGTCGTAGCGGGCGAACCAGTCGCGCGCGAAGGCCCGCGCGACATGGGCCTCGGCCGACGTGTCGTACCCCGCCGCGAGCAGCGCCGCCGTGGTGCGCGGATCGGCGTGCTCACCGGCGTGCCAGTCGCCGGTGCCCGCGCTGTCCACCACGAACCGACCGCCCTCGCCCGCCTCGTCGAGCCGTGCCCGCAGCACGACCTCGGCCATCGGCGAACGGCAGATGTTGCCCGAGCAGACCATGCAGACGCGACGGGGTGCCGCCTGGGTCATGGATCAGTCCTTGTCCCGGTCGAGGACCATGTTCACGGCCCACGACACGATCGAGATGATCAGGCCGCCGAGGAAGGCGGCGCCGAATCCGTCCACGTCGAACCGGTCGTCCCCGGCGATCCAGCTGGTCAGCAGCAGCATCAGGGCGTTGATCACGAAGGTGAACAGCCCGAGCGTCAGGATGAGCAGCGGAAGTGAGAACAACTTGACCACGGGCTTGACGACCACGTTGACCACACCGAAGATCAGCGCGACGACGAGCAGGGTGACGGTCTTGCCGCTGGTGTCGGAGTCGCCCTCGCCGAGGGTGATACCGCCCACCAGCCAGACCGCCACGGCCAGGGCGACCGCGTTGGCTATGAACCGGAACAGGATGCTTGTCATACGGAGATCGTTTCAGATGGCACGGGCGGCGCAAGGGGTGGCGGGGCGATGAAGGAATTCCGGCTGGATCAGCTGGAGGCCGAACGGATGGCGCACGACGGGGCGTACCTCCGCTTCCTCAACGAGCGCACGATGTCGGCGGGACTCTACGCGCTGGACGCCGGGCAGCAGGACGGACAGCGCCCCCAGCGCCAGGACGTCGTGAACTTCGTCCTCAGCGGCCGGGCCTCCCTCACGGTCGGCGGGGAGACCACGACCGTGGCGCGCGGCAGCGTGGTGTTCGTCCCGGCCGGGGTGCAGGCGCGGTTCCACCACATCACCGAGGACATCCGCGTGATGGTGGTCTTCTCGCCGCCCGAGGGCTGAGCGGCGCGCGTCCCGCGGTCTCAGGGTCACGTCAGGGGACGGTCAGGGGCAGACGGGGGCTTCCCGCCCTCCCGTCCGCCGGTGGGCGGACCTAAGCTCGGACACGTCGGAGCGCGCATGTACCGATACCGACGCTGTCGAACAGGAGCCCCGGAGAAATGAAGGAAGCGTTCAAGACCCTGCCATGGTGGGTACGGTGGATCGCCATCCCCGCCATCGCCCTGGTCGTATTCGGCGGCATTCTGGTCACGGTGCTCGCATGGGTCGTCGGGCTGCTGTTCCGTGTGCTGCTGTTCGCCGCGCTGGTGGCGCTGCTGATCTTCGTGGTCAGGAAGGTCACCTCCTCCTCTTCCTCCTCCGGTGGCGGCTGGTAGCCGTCCCGCCGCCGCCCGCCTGGGCGGGCAGCGGGGCCGGTGCGGGTGCCGGTGCCGACGACGGCCGGTCGGCGTTCACCACGAGCGCCGCCAGCAGCGTCGTCACCGGCACCGAGGCCACCAGGCCGATCGACCCGACCAGGGTCCGCACGATCTCCTCGGACACCAGCTCGCTGAACGCGACGCTGCTCACGCCCGACCGGGCGATCATGAACAGCAGCAGCAGCGGCAGAGCGGCGCCCGCGTACGCCAGCACCAGCGTGTTGACCACCGAGGCGATGTGGTCGCGGCCGATCCGCATGCCCGAGCGGTAGAGGGTGAGCCAGCCGGCCGACGGGTCGGCCTGCTTCAGCTCCCACACGACCGACGTCTGCGTGACGGTGACGTCGTCCAGCACGCCGAGCGAGCCGATCAGGATGCCCGCCAGCAGCAGGCCGCGCACCTCGATGCCCGGGTAGAGGCTGTGGACGAGGCCGGTCTGCTCGTCGGTGTTGCCGGTCAGGTGCGCCCAGCCGATGAACAGCGAGCCGAGCGCGCCGATGAGCAGCAGCGACACGAGCGTGCCGAGGACGGCGACGGAGGTACGCGCGTTCACCCCGTGGGTCAGGTAGAGGGTGGTCAGCATGATCACGCTGCCGCCGATCACCGCCACGACCAAGGGGTTCGAGCCGTGGAGGATCGCGGGCAGGATGAAGAGGGTCAGCACCGAGAAGCTCACGCCGAGCCCGACGAGCGCGAGCAGCCCGCGCAGCCGCCCGACCACGACGACGGCGAGCGCGAAGATCGCGGCGAGCAGCAGGATCGGCAGCTGCCGGTCCACGTCGCGGACGCTGTACTGGAGTTCCTCGGGCGCGTCGGGCGCGTAGGCGACGACGACCTCCTGGCCGACGTCGAACCGCTGCGTCGCGTCGGGGGGCACGACCTCGGTGAACGTGCGTCCGGCGTCCGGGCCGCTGGTGACCTCGACGGTGGCCCGTTCGCACGCGCCGGGGTTGCCCCGCGGCACCTGCACGCCCAGCTCCTCGCACGGGGTCTCGGTGACCTCGGTGACGCGCGCCTGCTCGGTCTGCTGGTCGAAGCCGACGCCCGTGTGCCCGTCCTGCTCCGGTGTCCCGCCGGGCCACAGCAGCACGAGCCCCGCGGCCATGACGGCGGCGAACGGGATCAGCACCGCCGCTATCACCTTGCGCAGCCGTGCCGAGACGGGCGCGGCGGGGCCGTGCTGGTGCCCGTGCGCGTGCCCGTGCGCCGGGGGGTGCGGGGGGCCCGGTGGTTGGTCGTCGAGTCGGCTCACGCTCCGATCATCGCGTAAGAATCACGGCGCCCTGTTCAGCACACCCCGGCGCGGGCTAGCGTGGGACCGCTGACCAAGCACATCGCGGGAGCTCCGGGCACGGGGCTGAGAGGGCGCTGGAGCCGCGCCGACCGCCGAACCTGTTACCGGGTAATGCCGGCGTAGGGAGTGGGTCGAATGACCTCGCACGACACACGCACGTCCGACGTGTCCGCCATCGGATCACACAAGGGATATCTCACCGGTTCGCGCCCCGATCTGCGGGTGCCGGTGCGCCGCGTGCACCTGACCGACGGGACCGACGTCACGCTGTACGACACCTCGGGTCCGTACACGGACCCGGAGGTCGAGACCGATGTCCGCCGCGGCCTGCCGCCGCTGCGCGGCGCGTGGATCGAGGAGCGGCGGGCCGACGGGACGCCCGCCGTCACACAGCTGGCGTACGCCAGGCGCGGGGAGATCACCCCCGAGATGGAGTACGTGGCGCTCAGGGAGAACCGTTCACCCGCCTTCGTGCGCGACGAGATCGCGGCGGGCCGGGCCGTCCTGCCGGTGAACGTGAACCACCCGGAGTCCGAGCCGATGATCATCGGGAAGAACTTCCTGGTGAAGGTGAACGCCAACATCGGCAACTCCGCCGTCACCTCGTCCGTGGACGAGGAGGTGGAGAAGATGACGTGGGCGACCCGCTGGGGCGCCGACACGATCATGGACCTGTCCACGGGCCGCGACATTCACCGGACACGCGAGTGGATTCTCCGCAACTCGCCCGTACCGGTGGGAACCGTGCCGATCTACCAGGCGTTGGAGAAGGTGAACGGCAGGGCGGAGGAGCTGACATGGGAGATCTACCGCGACACGGTGGTCGAGCAGGCCGAGCAGGGCGTGGACTACATGACGGTCCACGCGGGCGTTCTGCTGCGATACGTACCGCTGACCGCGCGGCGTAAGACGGGCATCGTCTCGCGCGGCGGCTCGATCATGGCGGCCTGGTGCCTGGCACACCACCAGGAGAGCTTCCTGTACACGCACTTCGAGGAGCTGTGCGAGATCCTGCGCGCGTACGACGTCACGTTCTCGCTGGGTGACGGGCTGCGGCCCGGGTCCATCGCGGACGCCAACGACGAGGCGCAGTTCGCCGAACTGCGCACGCTGGGCGAGCTGAACGCGATCGCGAAGGCGCACGACGTGCAGACCATGATCGAGGGCCCCGGGCACGTCCCGATGCACAAGATCAAGGAGAACATCGACCTCCAGCAGGAGATCTGCGACGAGGCGCCGTTCTACACGCTCGGGCCGCTCACGACGGACGTCGCGCCCGCGTACGACCACATCACGTCGGGCATCGGCGCGGCGATGATCGCGTGGTGGGGCACGGCGATGCTCTGCTACGTCACGCCGAAGGAGCACCTCGGCCTGCCGAACCGGGACGACGTGAAGACCGGCGTCATCACGTACAAGATCGCCGCGCACGCCGCCGACCTCGCCAAGGGGCATCCGGGCGCCCAGGCATGGGACGACGCCCTGTCCGACGCGCGCTTCGAGTTCCGCTGGGAGGACCAGTTCAACCTGGCGCTCGACCCGGACACCGCCCGCGCGTTCCACGACGAGACGCTCCCCGCCGAACCGGCGAAGACGGCGCACTTCTGCTCGATGTGCGGCCCGAAGTTCTGCTCGATGAAGATCTCGCAGGACATCAGGCGCGAACACGGCGGCACGCTGCGGGAGATGACGGAGGCGGAGGCCGGGATGGCCGAGAAGTCCGCCGAGTTCGCCCGCTCCGGCAACCGCGTCTACCTGCCGCTGACGGACTGAGCCCACCCCGCTCCACCCCGGTCCGGCGGTCGCTCCCGCCGGACCGGGCGGCGGTGTCATACTCCGGTCACTTTCGTTGACCCGACACCCACTTGGAGCCCGAATGGCAGCCCAGCCGATCGTCGCGACATTCACCAGCACACCACGCCTGGCGCTGCGTTCCTACCGCGCCTGCCACCGGGCGGCCCACGTGTTCAACAGGCTCGCCGCCGGTGCGCTCCTCGCGAGCGGACTGCTGACGGCGGCTGCGGGGGCCGCGGACGGCGCGGTGTACGTTCCCGGGCTGGTCATCGCCATGGCCGGACTGGTCATCTTCCTGCTCCAGCGGGCCCTGGTGCGCCGCCAGTTGGCCGACCACCTGGCGGGCCCGGCCGAGGTGACGGTGACCATGACCGACACCGAGTACCAGGTGCGGGGCCCCGGGGTGTCCAGGGCCAAGGCGTGGGGGACGTTCCGCCGGGTGAGGCGGGTCGGTGACTTCTGGATACTGCGCGTCAACCCGGCGGCGGCCATGGCGCTGCCCGCGTCGGCGCTGGACGAGCGGCAGACCGCCGCGTTCGTGTCCCTGATGGAGTCCAAAGGGCTGCTGCGCCCCGGGCGGCGCTTTACAAGAGCTACGTAATTACGTAATATCGCAACCATGGACCTGGACGAGCGCGTCGCCGCGCTGGAACGGCGTGTGGCGGAGCTGGAGCGGCGGGACGCGCCGTCCCCGCGGACGCCCGGGGACGGCGGGGCGGAGGGGACCCCGCCGTCCCGGGACCCCTTCTGGGCGCTGGAGGCGCTCAAGTCCCTGATGGCGGACGACCCCGGGACGCCCGACGGCGGCGTGCTGTTCACCGGCGCGGTCCGGCTGCCCACGGACGAGCACGTCGAGTGGCAGTGGGGCCGGACGACGGGCGACCTGCTGGCGGCCGAATGGACGGACACCGCCGACGTGTTCGCGGCGCTCGGGCACCCCGTGCGGCTGCGGCTGCTCCGCGAGATCCTCGCCGGGCGGCGGACCGTCGCCGAGCTGACCGCCCTGGAAGGGCTCGGCACCAGCGGCCAGATCTACCACCACCTGCGGCTGCTGACGACCGCCGGCTGGCTGCACGCGGCGGCCAGAGGACGGCACGAGGTGCCGCCGCAGCGGGTCGTGCCCCTGCTCGTGGTCCTCTCCGCCGCGCTGTCCTGAGCAAGGCAAGGAGCACTGAACGATGCACGCCCTGACCCGCATACTCGCCACGCTGGGGCAGGCGCTGTGGTGGGCGTTCATCGTCCTCGCGGTGGCCGACGCCTTCACCGACACCCCCGCCCTCGAACCGGTGACCTGGGCCGCGCTGGTCCTGGCCGTCCTGCTGCCACCCCTGGCACGGAAGCTGGTGCCCGGACCGGCCGCCGCACCGGAGCCCGTGGCGGTCGCCCCGCCGGTCACCGGCACCTGGTCCGCGCTGAACAGCCCGGCGGACAAGGTCCCCAGCCACGGCACCCGGGCGCTCGGGCAGGCGTACGCGATCGACATCGTCGCCGAGCGTGACGACCGGCCCCGCCCGTCGTTCGGCTGGTGGCCGCCGACGCGCCGGAACGCGGCCTTCCCCGCGTACGGCGAGCCGCTGTACGCGGTGGCGGACGCGACCGTCGTCCGCGCCGGGCACCGCCGCCGCGACCACCTCAGCCGCAACTCGTGGCCCGCCATGGCGTACCTGCTGGCCGAAGGCCTCTTCCGCACCCTCGGCGGCCCGTACTGGATCGTCGGCAACCACGTCCTGCTCGACCTCGGCGACGGCACCTACGCCCTGTACGCCCACCTGCGGCGCGGCTCCCTGGCCGTCCGGCCGGGCGAGCGCGTCCGCGCGGGGCAGTTCCTCGCGCGCTGCGGCAACTCGGGCAACTCCACCGAGCCCCACCTGCACTTCCAGCTGATGGACTCCGCCGACCTGCGCCTCGCGCGCGGCATCCCGTTCCGCTGGCACGGCATCGGCGTCCCGGCGGCGCGCGAACGCTTCACCGCCCCCGGGCCGGCCGCCCGCTGACCCCGCCGGCGAGCAGGCCGTCCACCAGGGCGGCGAGGCCGTCCGCGTAGGTGTCCTCGGCGGTCAGCGGCAGCCAGCGCTCCGCCACCGACGCGAGGCGGGGCAGCTCGCCCGGGTCGACGGCGGCGAAGGCGCGCTCCCGGTACGTGTCGCCCCCCGCCGCGCGCCGCCCGGCCGCCGCCGTCCGCACGACGATCTCCCCGGCCGTGTAGTACCAGATCGCGCGGTAGCCGCGTACGGCCTGCTCGGGCGACAGCCCGGCGGCGACCAGGCCGTCGATGATCTGCTCGACGAACCACAGCGCGGAGGCGGACATCAGGTCGTCGGCGGTCAGGACCTCGACGATCCAGGGGCAGGCGGCGAGCGCGCCGTGGATCGCGTCCGCGGCGGCGACCACGCGGTCGCGCGGCGCGGCGGGCATGTCGGGGCGGCGCAGCTCGCGGGCGGCGTAGTCGTCCAGCAGGAGGACGAGCAGTTCGTCCTTGTCGCGGACGTGGTGGTAGAGCGCCATGGGCGTGCTGCCGATCTCCTTGGCCAGCCGGCGCATGGTCAGCCGGTCCACGCCCTCCTCGTCGACGATCCGGCGTGCCGTCCCGACGACCTCGTCGCGGCTGATGCGCGGGGGGCGGCCGGGCGTTCTGCGGGGTTCGGACGGTGGCGGCATGTCCTCATGATCCCCCCGGCATCGACAGCGGCGGGCTCCCGGGCTATTTTTTATACATGTACAGAAACGCAAGGGGACGCCCCGGCGCGGTGCTGGCCGCCGCGGCCGTCGCCCAGTTCGTCTTCGCACTCGACATGTCGGTCGTCAACGTCGCCCTGCCCGCGATCCGCGCCACGCTCGGCTTCGGGCCGCTCGGCCTGTCGTGGGTCGTCCATGCCTACGCCCTCGCGTTCGGCGGCTTCCTGCTGCTCGGCGGCCGCGCCTGCGACCTGTACGGGAAGCGCCGCGTGTTCGTCGGCGGCCTGGCCGTCTTCGGCTTGTGCTCACTGGCGGGCGGCCTCGCGCAGGCGCCCTGGCAGCTGGTCGCGGCGCGCGCCGGGCAGGGCCTCGGGGCCGCCGCGGCCGCCCCCGCCGCGCTCGCGCTGCTGACCACGACCTTCCCCGAAGGGCCCCGGCGCGTCCGCGCGCTCGGGGTGTGGAGCGCCGTCAACGCGGCGGGCGGCGCGCTCGGCGTCCTGGCGGGCGGGCTGCTGACCGAGTACGCGGGCTGGCGGTGGGTCATGCTCGTCAACCTGCCCGTCGTCGCGGCGGCCCTCGCGCTGACCGCCGCCGGTGTGCCCGCCGACGCGCGGCACGGCGCGCGGGAGCGGATGGACGTGCTCGGCGCCGTCCTCGCGACCGGCGGAACGGGGCTGCTGGTGATCGGCGTCGTGCGCACCGACGCCGAGGGCTGGGGCTCGGCGGTCACGTGGGCGACGCTCGCCGCCGCGGCCGTACTGCTCGCCGCCTTCGTCCTCGCCGAGTCGCGGTCGTCCACGCCGCTGCTGCGCCTCGGGCTGCTGCGGAGCCGCTGGGTCGCGGGGGCCAACGTCCTCGTGTTCCTCGCCGCCGCCGGGCAGTTCACGGCGTTCTGGTTCGTGTCCCTCTACATGCAGCAGGTCCTCGGCATGGGCGCCGCGGCGACGGGCCTGGCGTTCCTGCCGTTCTCCGCGGCCATGGTCGCGGGCACCTTCGCCGCCATCCGCGTCACGTCCGTCCGCGGCCCGCGCGCGCCGCTCGTGCCCGGCGCCCTGCTGGCCGCCGCCGGCCTGCTGTGGTTCGCGGCCATCAGTCCGGACGGCGGCTTCCTGACGGACGTGCTCGGCCCGTCCGTCGTCACCGGCGCGGGCGCGGGGCTGGTCCTCGCGCCGGTCGCCGCCGCCGCGACCACCGGCGTCGCGGCCCGGGAGGCGGGCATGGCGTCCGGCCTGCTCAACAGCTCGCGCCAGCTGGGCGGCTGCGTCGGCCTGGCGGCGCTCGCCACCGTCGCCGCGCACCGCACCGGCGCGGCCACGGGACCCGGCGCGCTCAACGACGGCTACGCGCTCGGCCTCGCTGCCGCCGCCGCGCTGTTCGTGGTCGCGGCGGCCGTGGCGGTCGCCGTACTGCCCCGGCGCCACCGGGACGGCGGGACCGCCGCCCCTTCGGAGAAACGACTGGAAGGAATCCCCTCATGACCACACCGCCCTTCGACCTCTTCGCCTCGGCGCTGCGCTTCCAGCCCGACGGCGGCGTCCACGCCGCCGCGCGCCGGATGACGGGCGACGGCTCCGACGCCTGGCAGCTCGCCGCGTTCCGCGTGGAGACCGACGCCGATGTCCACGCCGACCACTGGGAGATGCACCCGGACGCGGACGAGGCGGTGTGCTGCCTGCGCGGCGGCGTACGCCTCCACTTCAGGGGAACGGGCGACGACGACGCCGGAGAGACGGTGCGGCTGCGCGCGGGGGAGGGCGTTGTCGTCGCCCGGGGCCGCTGGCACCGCATCGGACTGGACGAGCCGAGCGAGCTGATGTCGGTCACGCGCCGCGACGGCACGCGGCTGGAGAAGCGCGTCCCCTGAACCGCGTGTGGCCCGGCGGGAGAGACCGCCGGGCCATGCGGGGGGCGCGGGTGTCAGATGGTGAAGCCGCCGTCCGCGTGCAGCGTCGCGCCGGTGATGTACGCGGCCGAGGCGGACGCGACGAACGCCACCGTGCTCGCGACCTCGTCCGGCGTCCCGAACCGTCCCAGGGCCGTGAACCCGTTGATCGTCGCCGCGTTCGGCCCGTCCGCCGGGTTGAGGTCCGTGTCGGTCGCGCCGGGGCTGACAAGGTTGACGGTGATCCCCCGCGGCCCGAGGTCGCGGGCCAGGCCCTTGGTCATGCCGGTGAGCGCCGACTTGCTCAGCGCGTACAGCGTGAAGCCGGGGAAGACGGTGCGCTCGGCCACGTTGCTGCCGATGCTGATGATCCGCCCGCCCTCGGCCATGTGCCGCGCGGCGGCGCGTGAGGCGAGGTAGGGGGTGCGGATGTTCGCCGCGACCGTCGCCTCGAACGCGGCGGCGTCCAGGTCCGCCAGGTCGCCGACCGGGAAGGCGGCGGCGTTGTTCACCAGGATGTCGAGGCGGCCCGTGTGCTCGACCGCCGCCGCCACGGCGCGCTCGCCCGCGTCCGGGTCGGCGCTGTCCGCCTGGACGGCGTACGCGCGCCGCCCGAGCCGCTCGATCTCTCCCACGACAGCCTGCGCGCTGTCCTTGTCCCTGAGGTAGGTGACGACGACGTCCGCGCCGCTGTCCGCCAGGCGCAGCGCCACCGCCGCGCCGATGCCTCGTCCGCCACCGGTCACCAGGGCCGTACGGCCCGCGAATTCGTTCTCCTTCATGCGGACGATCCTGCTTGCGCGCGCCGCCCGGCACCGGCGACGGCCGGACATCGCGTTCCCGGCGCGATGTCTGTAAACCGCTGTCAACCCCGCTCGGCGAACTCCGCGAGGGCCGCGGAGACATACGCGCGGCTCTCCTCGTTCCCCAGGTGCCCCGCGCCCTCGGTGACGAGGAGCCGCGCGTCCGGCCACGCCTTCGCCAGCTCCCACGCCGTCCCCAGCGGCCCGCCCATGTCGAACCGCCCGTGCACCAGGACGCCGGGGATGCCCGCCAGCCGGTGCGCGTCCCGCAGCAGGGCGCCCTCCTCCAGCCACGCGCCGTGCGAGAAGTAGTGCGTGCAGATGCGGACGAGCGCGACGCGGTCGGCGGGCGGTCGGCCGCCGAACGGCGCCGGGCCGCCCGCCGCCGTCTCGCCGGACAGCACCGCGTCCTCCCACGCGCACCAGTCGGCCACCGCCCTGGCGCGCACCGCCTCGTCCGGGTCCTCCAGCAGCCGCGCGTACGCCCCCACCACGTCGCCGTCGCGCGGGGTGCCGGGCGCGCCCGCGAGGAAGCGGTCCCACGCCTCGGGGTAGAAGCGGCCGACGCCCCGGTAGAGCCAGTCGATCTCGGAGCGCCGGGTCGTCGTGACGCTGGCGATGACGATCTCGGAGACGCGCTCGGGGTGCTCCTCGGCGTACGCGAGGAGGAGCGTGGAGCCCCAGGAGCCGCCGTAGAGCAGCCAGCGGTCGATGCCGAGGTGGGCGCGGAGGCGTTCCATGTCGGCGATCAGGTGGGGCGTGGTGTTGTGCCGCATGTCGGTGGCGGGGTCGCTCGCGTGGGGGGTGCTGCGTCCCGAGCCGCGCTGGTCGAAGAGGACGACGCGGTAGCGGTCGAGGTCGAAGCGGCGGAGTCCGGCGGGGTTGTGGCCGGAGCCCGGACCGCCGTGGACGACGGCGGCGGGCTTGCCGGCCGGATTGCCGTGGACCTCCCAGTACATGTGGTTGCCGTCGCCCACGTCGAGCATGCCGCTGGTTCCGCCCATGTGTCCGCTCCTTCTGCCCGTGCCATATCGTGACAGCGCTTATATAACAGCACTGTTAGAATAGCGCGCATGACCGCCCCGCCCCCCGGCCCCGCCACGGGCCCGGCCCTCCTCGGCACCCGGCTGCGGCTCCTCCTCGACACGCTGGAGCGCGGCGTCGAGGGCGTCTACGCCGACCTCGGCCTGCCGGACTTCCGCCCGCGCTACGCCCCCGTCGTCCGCGCCCTCGCGGCGGCCGGCGACCTGCCGATCCGGGACGTGGCCCGCGCGACCGGCGTCACGCACTCGGCGGCCAGCCAGACCGTCGCGCAGATGGCGCGGGACGGCCTTGTCACCCTCGTACCGGGTGACGACGCGCGCCGGCGCATCGTCCGGCTGACCCCGCGCGCCGAGGCGCTGCTGCCCCGGCTCGGCGCCGAGTGGGACGCGACGGCCCGCGCCGCCGCCGAACTGGACGCCGAACTGCCCTACCCGCTCAGCCGCCTCGTCACCGATGCCCTCGCCGCGCTGGAGCGCCGCCCGATGCGCGAGCGCATCGGCGAGGTTCAGCGGGACGCGGGCGCGTAACCGAACGCCTCCCAGAGCGCCCGCGTGCGCTCCGGCGCGGGAACGGGCGGCCCCGGCGGCGGCCCGTCGGCGCGCCACTCGCGGACGGTGCCCGCGCCCCAGCCGGGGTCGCCGGTCGCGGCGAAGGCGGCCCAGGCCGCGGTGATCACCCCCGGCCCGCCCGGCGCGTTCCCGAAGGCGTACGGGACCTCCGCGCCGTGCCGGCCGCCCACGTAACGGGCGCGGTACGTCCGCCCGCCCGCCGCCTCGTGCGTGTCGGCGAGCCGCCGGGTGTACTCGCCGAAGAGCAGGTCGCCGTGCACGGCGAGGCAGACATCGGCGGCCGACGCGCCCGGCATCAACTCCCGGTACCCGTCGGTCAGTCCGTCCGGCAGCCCGGCCCAGCGGGCGAACGCGTCCAGCTCCGCGCCGTCCCGCACCCGCCGCCCCTGGCCGAACGCGTCCATCAGCCAGAACTCGTGCGACGCCGTGCACACCAGCAGGTCCACACCGGGGTCCACAGCCGTGAGCGGGTCACCGTCCAGCACCGGGCCGTGGACGACGGGGTTGTACGGGCGCAGGCCGCCCGCCGCCACGGTGTCGGCCGCCGCGACGAGCGCCGCGGAGCCGGCGGCCGCCGCGGGCCCCGCCGCCGCCTCGACGAGCCCGGCCACCCGGGCGGCCAGCCCGCGCGAGAACACCGGTCCGACGGCGCTGTGCGCGATCGCCCGGCCGAAGAGACCGCGCGCCAGGGTCATCAGACACACGACCGCGGTCGCACCCGCCGACTGCCCGGCCACGGTGACATTCCCCGGATCGCCGCCGAACGCCGCCGCGTTGTCACGCACCCAGCGCAGGGCGGCGGCCTGGTCGAGCAGGCCGCGGTTGGGCGGCGCGCCCGCCACGAGCCCGAACCCCTCGTGCCCCAGCCGGTAGTTGAGGGTGACGACCACCATGCCGCCGCCGCTCGCCGCGAGCGCCGCCCCGTCGAACTCCGGCTGCGCCGACGACCCGAACGCGTACGCGCCCCCGTGCAGCCACACCAGCACCGGCAGCCCGGCCGCGCCGGACGGGCGCGCGGCGGGGGCCCACACGTTCAGCGTCAGGGCCGCGCCGCCCGCCGGGCCCGCCGGGTCCCACACGGGCGCGCCCGGCAGCTCGGCCGACTGCGGCGCGACGGGCCCGAACTCCCGCCCGTCCCGCACCCCTTCCCAGGCGGGCGGCGCTCCCGGCGCGGCGAAGCGCCCCGCCGGGCCGTCCGGCAGCGACGCGTACGGTATGCCGCGCGCCGCCACCACGCCGGTGCCGTGACGGGCGGGCCGGGCGCGGACCGTGCCGGACGCCAGCCGGACGTCCCGCGCCCCGGCGCCCATGTCGTCCCCCATACGCGGCACCTTATGTTGACCCCATGACAACCTCTTCCGCCCCCTCGGCCGCACGCCTGCCGGGCACCGCCCTCGTCACCGGCGCGTCGCGCGGCCTCGGCGCCGTCATCGCGCGCCGCCTCGCCGCCGGGGGACACCCCGTCGCGGTCGCCTACCGCTCCGGCACCGAGGCGGCGCTGCGCGTCGTCACGGACATCCGCGCGGCGGGCGGCACCGCCGAGGCGTTCGCGGCGGACGTCACGGACGAGGCGGCCGTCACCGGCCTCGTCGCGGACGTCGCCGACCGCCTCGGCCCGGTCGGCGTCCTGGTCGCCAACGCCACGGGACCCCAGCCGCTCACCGAACCCGACGCCGTGACCTGGCAGGACCACCTCGACCAGCTCACGTTCTTCGTCAAGAGCCCGACGCTGCTGATGCAGGCGGTGCTGCCCGCCATGCGCGAGCACGGTGCCGGGCGGATCATCCAGATCGGTTCCGACGTGCTGGAGCGCGCCCTCCCCGAGATGTCGCCCTACGTCGCCGCCAAGGCCGCGCAGCACGCGCTGACCGAGATCTGGGCGCGCGCCCTCGGCCCGTACGGGATCACGGTCAACACGGTGGCGCCCGGCTGGATCCCGGTCGAGCGGCACGCGGACGCGACGCCGGAGGCCCTGGCCTCGTACGCCGCCGGGGTGCCGCTGCGCCGGATGGGGCGGCCGGAGGACATCGCGGCCACTGTCGCCTTCCTGGCGTCGCCCGCCGCCGGCTTCGTCACCGGCGAGCGCGTCAAGGTCAACGGGGGCCACACGCTGGGCTGACCGCCTCAGCCGCCGTCCCGGCTGTCACCTTCACCGTCAACCACACGCCCCAACAGATCGCGCAGCGCCAGCAGTTCGACCTCGGGCAGGTCGAACAGGCTACGGGCGAACGCGTGGTGGCGGCGGCCGAGCAGCGAACGCCGCCGCCGCCCCTCCGCGGTGAGCGCGACCAGCTTGACGCGCCGGTCCGCCGGGTCCGGCCTGCGCTCGACCAGCCCGCGCCGCTGGAGCCCGTCCACGATGCCGGTGACGTTCGACGCGTCGCAGGACAGCCACTCGGCGAGCAGCCGCATGGGCGCGGGCGCGTCGAGCCTGGCCAGGACGATCGCCTGCGCGGGGGGCAGTTCGAGCCCGGCGGCGGTCGCGGTGAAGTCCTGGCGCAGCCGCTCCGAGAGGTGCTGGACGAGCGCGGTCACCTCGTTCACCAGCGGGGCGCACTGCTCGGCGGTCATGCCCCGATCGTACGCCCGGCCTCCTTGCCTCCGGTAACTGTTGAGCTTCTCAAGCATCTGCGCCTACACTCGCCCGAATACTTGAGCTGCTCAATAATGGACAACCGCAAGGAGCCACCCATGCCCTCCCCCGCAAGGCCGCCCGGCCGGACCGCCACGCGCGGTCTCGCCGTCGCCGGAGCGGTCGCCGCAGCCGCCCTCGTCCAGCTCGTCGGCGACCCCGTGCTCGGCGTCGATCTCGTCTTCGCCCAGGGCGATCAGGAGCCCCGCGATCTGAACACGGCCGCGTTCGTCCTCTTCGCCGCCGTCGCCGCGCTCCTCGGCTGGGCACTGCTGGCGCTGCTGGAACGGTTCGCCCCGGCCAGGGCACGCACCCTGTGGACGGCCACCGCCGTCGTCGTCCTGCCGCTCTCGATGCTCCCCGTCCTGAACGTGGAGGCCACCGGCGGCGCCAAGGCCGTCCTTGCGCTCGCCCACGTGGCCGTCGCCGCCGTCCTCATACCGCCGCTGCGCCGCACCGCGAAGGAGACCCCCGCGTGAACCGGCCCGAGCCCGTCCACGACAGCGCGACCGACTGGGTGGCCGACCACATCAGGCGCTACCTCGCGACCGACGGCGCCGACGGCCACGACCACAGCGGCTGGCCGACGCTCCTCCTGACCACCAGGGGGCGCCGGTCGGGCGCGCTGCGCCGCACCGCGCTGATCTACGGGGAGGACGCGGGCCGCCACGTGCTCGTCGCCTCGAACGGGGGCGCCGGCCGGCACCCCGCGTGGTACCTCAACCTCGCCGCCGACCCCGACGTCACCGTCCAGGTCCGCGCCGACCGGTTCGCCGCCCGCGCCCGCACCGCGACGGCGGCGGAACGGCCCGCGCTGTGGGCCCTGATGACCGGGATCTTCCCCCTGTACGAGACGTACCGCGCGGGGACGGACCGCGAGATCCCCCTGGTGGTCCTCGAACGGCGCTGACCGCGCGCGCCGGGCCGCCCGCCGGTCCACGGCGTGCACGAGCTGCGTCGCCAGCTCGTGGCGCGCGCCGACGATCGCCAGGCCCCCGGACGCCACCTTCGCCGCCAGGTCGGGCTCGGCGGCCAGCCGGGACGTGACCAGGCCGACGTTCGCGCCGACCGTCGCGTCCACGCGCGCGGCGCCCGTCACCGAGTGGTCGACGGCGGGGGCGATCTGGTCGGCGAGGTACCGGATGTGGGCGGGCAGGTGGGTGCCGTGCTCGTCCGCCTCGACGGCCGCCGCGACCGCGCCGCACGACTGGTGCCCCAGGACGAGGACCAGCGGGCTGCCCAGTTCCAGCACGCCGTACGCGATGCTGCGGAGCACCGCCTCGTCCAGCACCTGGCCGGCCGAGCGGACCGTCATCAGGTCGCCGAGGCCCTGGTCGAAGACCGGCTCGGGCGGAACGCGCGAGCCGATACGGCCGAGGACGAGGGCGAACGGGTGCCGGCCGCCGACGGGTTCCTGCCGCGGGACGCGGCCCTCGTGCGGGTGGCGTGCGCGGAACGTGCGCCAGCGCCTGCTGCCCGCGGCGAGCTCGTCGAGCGCCTCGGCGGGGGTCGCCGGGCGGGGGCGGCTGTCCTGGCGGCCGGTGGCGGCGGCGGAGGGCGCGGTGGCGAGGGTGGCGCCGGCGGTGAGGGCGCTGCCGGCGAAGGCTGTACGGAGCAAGGTGCGGCGCGGGGCGGCACCAGGCCTGTGCGCACCTGTGGTCGATGTCGCGGCCGGAGACTAGCCGTGCATCATTGGCCAACGATTTGGGCTTGGCGATCCGCCGACCAACTCTCGACTCAACCGCCCCTCACGCAACAGGAGTTGACCTGCATGTCGGCTGCGCTTCGTCAACCACTGCCTTTCAGCTGGGCGTTGCTCGCGCTCTGGGCGTTCGCCTCGCGCACCTTCTCGCGCAGCCGCCGCAGCGTCGTGCTGTCCTGCTCGTCCCCGCGCGGCGGGGCGGGCGCGGCGGGGCCGCCGTCCTGACTGGTCGTGCCGGTCCGCTTCACTGTTCCTCCACCGGGGCAGTCGCCTGTGTCCGGCCCGGGGGCTGCCACGGTCGCCCGGCCACGCCTCGGGACCCACCCTCCCCAAGGTGGTGAACGGCGCGGGCGCGCGCGAGGCGCACGGCCCGGCGCGTCGGAGCGGGGCACCGCACGGCGCCGCGCGCCCGGGGCGGCGCGCGGCGCCCGTACGGCCGGGGCGGCGGGGGTTGCATCCGGCATGTGCCGTGCGCCCACGCCGCGCACCTGCGCGGTACGCGGCGGTCGGCGCGCACGGGGGCGCGCACGGTTCCGCGTGCCACCGTCCGCCGGGTCCGCGCCCCGGCCCGTAGGGCACGAGCCCCCCGTGAGATCATCCGACAGATGCGCCGATACCACGAACTCCGTTACGCCACAGTGACCTTGGCCATGACCGCAGTACTCACCACCGCCGCCTGCGACGCCGGCGGCCAGGACACGGCGACCGACACCAGCGGCTGGGACACCGAGCGCAAGGACAGCGCGGACACCGACCCCCGGCAGCCCACCGTCCTCGCACACGTCGAGGCCGAGGAACACGACGGGCACGACACCCTCACGTTCACCTTCGAGGAGGGCGCGCCCCACTGGATCGTCACCTACGACGAACCGCTGTACCCGCACGGCGGCGAGGACCCGGAGCCCCTCGACCTGCCCGGCGCGTACGACCTGCGCGTCGTCCTCGTCGGCACCACGGCGGACGCCGACACCCGCCTCGACGGGACGACCGGGACCGTCCGCGGCCTGGCGCACGCCGGCCACTTCGAGGGCGAGACCCACTTCGGCGTCGGCGTCGAGGGCGACGAGCGGCCCGCCTTCGAGGTGGTCACCGGGGACGACACCCTCACCGTCCGGATCGCGCGCGCCTGACCGCCGCGCCCCTCACGCGTCCGGGGTGACGGCGCGCAGCACCCGCGCCGGATTGCCCACCGCCACCACGTTCGGCGGCAGGTCCCTGGTCACCACCGCCCCGGCGCCCACCACCGTGTTCTCACCGATCGTCACCCCCGGACAGACGATCACACCGCCGCCGAGCCAGACGTTGTCGCCGATCGTGATCGGCTCCGCCGCCTCCCACTTGGCGCGCCGCGCCTCCGGCTCGACCGGGTGCGTCGGCGTGAGGAGCTGGACGTTCGGGCCGATCTGGCAGTCCGCGCCGATGCGGATGGGCGCGACGTCGAGCAGGACGGCGCCGGTGTTGACGAAGGTGCGCGGCCCGATGGTGATGTACGAGCCGTAGTCCACCCGCAAGGGCGGGCGCACGTACGTGTCCTCGCCGAGGTCGCCGATCAGCTCGGCCAGGACGCGGATGCGGTCCGGGTCGTCGGCGCGCGAGGCGTTGAACCGCTCGGTGAGGCGCTCGGCGCGCGCGGCGTCGGCGGTCAGCTCGGGGTCGTCGGCGATGTACGGCTCGCCGGCGAGCATGCGGTCCTTCTGGCTGCGGGGGGCGTTCTCACTGGTCACGCGGTTGTTCTACCACCGCCCCCGGGGCGGCACCGCGACGGCGGCGGCCCCGGGGGCGGTGGCGGGGGGTCACAGGACGTACGGCTCGTCGCCGTCGCCGTCGCCGGTCAGCGGGCGCCCGGCGGCCTGCCAGGCGTGCATGCCGCCATCCACGTTGACGGCGTTGACACCGCGTTGCAGCAGGTACTGCGCGACCTGGGCGGACCGGCCGCCGACCTTGCAGACGACGTAGACCTCGCCGTCACCCGCGGCCTCGCCCAGGGCGGCGATCTCGTCGAACCGTTCGAGCACCTGACTCATCGGAACGTGCACCGCGCCCTCCGCGTGCCCGGCGGCCCACTCGTCGGACTCGCGGACGTCGAGCAGCGGCGCGCCGTCCGGCACGGCGGCGGCGGGCACGGAGGGAAGGGAAGCGAAGCTCATGCGCCGACCCTAACCGTTCTCCGCGTCCCCGACCGGCCCGGCGGCGCCCCCGTTCCCACCGTCTCCGGCACCCCCGGCGAGCTCGCGCGCCAGCTCCGTCTCGCGCTCGCCGATCTGCCGGCGCAGTCCCTCGGCCACCTCCGCGAGCATGCCGTCCGGGTCGTCGCCCGCCATGCGCAGCATCGAGCCCACCGCGCTGTCCTCCAGCGCCGCCACCGCCTCGGCGAGCAGGTCCTTGCGCTCGGACAGCCAGTCCAGCCTGGCGTACAGCTCCTCGTACGGCAGCCCGCCCGGCTCCGGCTCGGGGCCGCGGTCCCACTCGGCGGCGAGTTCGGCGAGGGCGCCCTCGTCACCCCGCGCGTAGGCCAGGTTGACGCGGGAGACGAAGACGTCGCGCCGGTGCCGCTCCTTCTCGTCGGTCGCGAGGTCGGGGTGGCAGCGGCGCACCAGGTCGCGGTAGAGGCGGCGGGCCTCCTCGCTCGGGCGGACGCGCGGCGGGCGCTGGACGGGCTGCCGGGTGAGCATCGCGTAGCCCTCGGAGCTGTAGCCCTCGCTGTCGAGCCAGCCGTGGAACAGCTCGGAGACCTGCGGCATGGGGGCGAGGGCGGCGCGCGCCTCGCGGGCGCGGCGCTGGTCCTCCGGGTCGCCGGTGCGGGCGGCGACGGCCTCCGCGATCGCTGCGTCCAGCTCCTCGACGCGTGCGTAGAGGGGGCCGAGGCGCTCCTCGTGGAGGCGGGAGAAGTTCTCGACCTCGATGCGGAAGGTCTCGACGGCGATCTCGAACTCGATCAGCGCCGTCTCCGCCGCCCTGACCGCGCGCGCCAGGCGCTCGTCGCCGTCGTCGTGGGGTGCCGGGTCGGAAGTGGGGTCGGGGGCCGCGGTCCCGGGGGCGGCCGTGGGGTCCTGCGCGTCGTTCGGGGCGTCGCTCGCTGCCATTGGGACAGCCTAAGGGTCAGCCGCGCAGCTGTTCCGGGCACCGGCCGGCGCCCTCGGCGAGGTTGCTCTCGGCCCAGCGGCTCAGCTCGACGAGCGCGGGCCGCAGGTCGTAACCCGCTTGCGTCAGCTCGTACTTGACGCGGACGGGCGGGCCGTCGACGACATGCCGGGTCAGCAGTCCGAGTGACGCCAGCTCGGAGAGGCGGTCGGAGAGCATGCGCTCGCTGATGCCGGGGACCGCGCGGCGCAGCTCGCCGAAGTGGCCGGGGCCCGACATGAGGGCGGCGACGACGAGTCCGGTCCAGCGCTTGCCGAGCAGTTCGAAGACGC
Source organism: Streptomyces sp. MS19 (assembly GCF_047200595.1). Classification (NCBI taxonomy): domain Bacteria; kingdom Bacillati; phylum Actinomycetota; class Actinomycetes; order Kitasatosporales; family Streptomycetaceae; genus Streptomyces; species Streptomyces sp. MS19. The sequence continues at coordinate 152,553 of NZ_JBJZOH010000006.1, forward strand.
GGTTGATGGCGGAGTCGGGCTCGCTACAGATGCCCGGGTCCTGATTGTCCTGTGCGTCCGCCATGTGAGCAGCCTAACGAAGGTTCTTCCGATCGTACGTACTGCGGAAAAGTAAGTAGATGTGTTATCAATAGCTGAGTACGACATTACAGCACTCCGCATCCCGCTCCCCCGGAGGAAAACCATGGCCACGCTCCTGCACATCGACTCCTCGCTGAACGGCGACGCGTCCGTCTCCCGGGCCGTCACCCGCAGCTTCCGCGAGGCATGGGAGGAGCAGCACCCGGAGGGCACGGTCGTCTACCGCGACCTCGCCACCGACCCGGTGCCCCACCTGACCGGCGTCGTCTACCACACGGCCACGATCCCGGCCGCCGAGCGGACCCCCGAGCAGACGGCGGCCACCGCGCTGAGCGAGTCTCTGCTCACCGAGCTGGAGTCGGCGGACGCGGTGCTCCTCGGCGCCCCGCTGTACAACTACTCGGTCCCCTCCACGCTCAAGGCGTGGCTCGACCACGTGGTCGTCGTCGGCCGCACGGCGGGGGAGACCTCGACCATCGCGGGCAAGCCGGTCACCGTCGTGACGAGCCGGGGCGGCTCGTACGCCGAGGGCACCCCGATGGCGGGCAACGACTTCGCGCACCCGTACCTCGCGTGGCTCCTCGAAGGCGCGCTCCGCCTCGACGTGGACTTCATCGTCCCCGAGCTGACCCTGGCCCACGTCGTACCGGCGATGGAGCCGCTGCGCGACAAGGCCAAGGCGTCGGCCGACCTGGCGCACGAGACCGCCCGCACGCGGGCCAAGGAGCTGGCGGCCCGGCTGGCCGCCTGAGCGACCACCGCGCACGCCCCCGCGTACGGCCGCCGGAACGCGCCTCCGGCGGCCGTACGCGCCCTCACGCCCCGGTCCCCGCGCCCTCCCCGCGCGCCGCGGCGGACCGGACGCCACCCGCCTCCCGCGTACGCGCCACCGCGGGTCGCGGCACGCGCGCAGGGCGTGCCCCCGTCCCCGCATCCATCCGCCGCCGCACCCCCGCCACCAGCCGGGACGCGGTGTACGCCGCCCCGTGCACGAAGCGCATCGACGGGCCGAAGACCGGCGCCGTCAGCAGCCCGGCGAAGAAGAGCCCGGGGCGCGACGACTCGAACCCGGCGTCCAGCTCGGGCGCCCACGTCCCCCGGACCGTACGCAGCTCCTCCCGCAGCCCGGCGTCCAGCACCCGCAGCCGCCGCAGGTCAGGATCGAAGCCGGTCGCCGCGATCACATGATCCGCCTCGACCGACTCCCGCACCCCGGGGCCCGTCGCCGCCGCCAGATCCAGCCGCACCCCCGCGTCGGAACCCACCGCGCGGACCACCCGCAGCCCCAGCCGCACCGGTACGACACCCTCCACCCGCTCCCGCAGCCACCACGCCCCCGCGGGCCCCAGCGCCGTCTCCGCGATCCGCGCGCGCGCCCCGGCGGGCAGCAGCCGCACCGCGCCCGGCATGTTCGACCACGCCCAGCTCGACCAGCCGATGCCAAGACCGCTGTGCGGCGCGCGCAGCTTCGCGAGGGCGCCGCGCCCCAGCGGGACCGGCACGGTGTTCCACCGCACCTCGCCCGCCCGCGCCAGCACGACGGGGCGCGCCCCGCCCTCCGCCAGCAGCGCCGCCGTCTCCAGCGCCGCCTGCCCCGCGCCGAGCACCACGACGTCCCGGTCGCGGAAACGGGCCAGGTCGCGGTGGTCGCTGCTGTGCGAGGCCAGGCCGACCGGCAGCTCCCGCAGGGCGCCCGGCAGGTGGACGAACGGCATGACGCCGATGGCCAGCGCGACGTTCCGCGTCCGCACCGCCTCCCCGTCCGCCGTCTCGACCGTGAACCCCCGGCCGTCCGGCACCACCGCCGTGACCGTCCGCTCCTCCACGGGAACGGGCAGCCGCTCGGCGAACCACAGCCCGTACCGCGTGAACGCCCCGATCGGCAGCGGCGTCCCATGCTCGGCCGGCAGCCCGTTCGCCGCCGCCCAGGCGCCCAGGGTGACCCCGGCGCCCGGCGAGGAGAGGTCGGAGGCCCAGGGCTCGGACTTCAGGTACATGCCGTCCGGCATGTGGTCGCGCCAGGACGCCATCGGACGGCCGAGGACGCGCACGTCGAGTCCGGCGGCGGCGGCATGGGCGGCGATGGAGAGCCCGTAGGGCCCGGCACCCACCACAACGAGGTCATGCATCTCGGACTCATCTCTCCTTGGTGTTGCCGACTGGTTCGCGGCTGTTCGCCGACGCGTGGGCGGGAGCGCGGACGGTCGCGCGTACGGGCGTCCCCGCCGTCCGTGGCGTCTCCCCCGCCGTGGACGCGCGGCGCGCCAGGCGGCGCGCCCAGGCGGCGGCGACGGCCGCGAACGGCGCCGGGTCGTCCGCCGCGAACCACGCCCACTCCACCTCGCCCCGCCCCGGCCGCAGCGGGCGCGGCACGGCGAGCGACGGCAGCGACGGGAGCCCGTAGCTCTCGACGACGAACGTCCGCCGCCCGCCCGCGGGCCGCGCGGGCGCGGGCGGCACCGGCCGCCGCCCCGTCAGCTCCAGGTGCAGGGCCCGCACGACGTCCAGCCCCGACCGGTCCTCGAACAGCCGGAACTGCGCGCCGAGCCGCGGGTTGAAGTCGAGCAGGTGGTACGCGCCGGTCTCCGGGTCGCGGCGGAAGTCCAGGTCGAGCACGCCGCGGAAGCCGAGGCGCGCGGCCAGCCGCAGCGCCGCGTCCGCGACCGCGCCGTTGGGCACCCAGCGGCCGACGGCGGTCAGCCCGGCGCGGCGCGGCCAGGAGCGGTCCTTGCGGCCCGTTCCGCTCATCAGGCAGGTGCCGTCCGCCGCGAAGCAGCCGTGGAAGAACCAGTCGGCGCCGGGGCCGCCGGGCAGCATGCGCTGGAGGAGGAGGCGGCTCCCGGCGTGCGGCGACCGCTCGTACAGCCGCCGCGCCTCGGCGGCCGAGGTGACGACGGTGGTGCTGCGCAGCCCCGAGCCCGGCGGCAGCAGCCAGGGACGGCTCCACTTGGCGACGACGGGCAGGCCGAGCGCCGTGACGGCGGCGACGGCGGCGGCCGGGCTCTCGGGGACGACGGTGCGCGGGTGCGGGACGCCGAGGCGCGCGCAGAGGGCGGCGAGCCTGACCTTGTCCGCGGCCTGCTCGACCACGGCGGGCGGCACGTCCGGCAGCAGGAACGATGCGCGCAGCTCCGGCGCGAGGCGGGCGACGGTGAGGGCGCCGATGTCGTCGAGGGGGACGAGGACGGCGGGGCGGCCGATGCGGGCGGCGGCGGCGCGCAGGGCGCGGGCCACGTCGCCGGGGGCCGTGGGGTCGCCGGTGAAACGGTGGGCGGCCGCGAGGTGGCGGGAACGGGCCAGCGGCGCGCCGCCAGGCTCGACGAACGCGTGGACCTCGACCCCCGCCCTGCCCAGGGACCTGACCGCGCCGAGCGCCCCGTGGTGGAACGGGTTGTGGTCGAGGCGCAGGAGCAGCGCGGGGACCCGGGCGTCGAGGGGCGGCGGCATGGGGCTGATCTTTCAACGCGGCGCGGGCCCGTGGGCCGTGAGTGCGGACGAGTCCGCGATCGGCGCGGCGGAAAGCGTCCGGGTGGCCTAGTGGAGGGATGGTCGTCCCATCCGATGGGATGCCCGGCGCGCCGGTGCCCCACGCGGCCCGGCCCGCGCGTACGGCGCCCCGGCCGTGTCCTCCCGGCGAAGCGGACCGTTAGCCCTGAACCGGGCCTGTTTCCTTCCCCGTTGGGGTGACACCATGCATCGCGCCACAGACACCACCGGCCGCCCCGTACGGCTGCCCCGGCAGCCCGCCATGTCGAACGCCGAGTACGCCGCGTCCCGGCACACCGTCTGGCTCAGCGCCAGCGCGGTCATCACCGACCCGTACGGCCGCGTCCTCGTCGTCGAGCCGACGTACCGCGAGACGCTGCTGCTGCCCGGCGGGGGCATCGAGGCGGGGGAGACGCCGGCCGAGGGCTGCCGCCGCGAGATCGCCGAGGAGACCGGGCTCGACCTGGCGCCGGGACGTGTCCTGGCGGTGGACCACGTCAGTCCGACGATCGAGGGCATCCCGGACGACCTGCCGTTCCCCGGGGACATCCACATCGTCTTCGACGGCGGCACGGTCCCCGAGGAGACGGTGGGCCGGCTGCGGCTCCCGGCCGACGAGCTGGCGGGGGCCCGTTTCCTCGCCGCGGGCGAGGCCGCCGCGCGCATGGCGGCGGCCGAGGGCCGCCGCCTGCTGGCCGCGCTGCGCGCCCGCTGGGGGCAGCCGGGGCCCGTCTACCTCCAGGACGGGCGGCACATCGGACCGCTCCCCGCGCTGGAGCGGCACGCCGTCCTCAGCCGGCCGCGGGCGGGCGCGGGCTGGCCGTGGCACCCGGGTCCCGAGCTGCCCGTGGCGCTGCCGCACGTCCAGTCGTGGGGCTGGCTGTTCGCGCCGGACGGGCGCGTGCTGCTGATGGTCCACCCGACCGAGCGCCTCGTCGTCCTGCCGGGCGGGACCCTCGACCCGTGCGACGGCGGCGACCCGGGCGCCACCCTCGTCCGCGAGGCGACGGAGGAGGCGGCGGCCACCGTCGCCGATCCCCAGGTCCTCGGCTACGTCCACGACGCCACGGGCGCGCGCCACGGGCTCGGGCCCTGCGCCCGCGTCCGCATGACCGCGCGCATCCTCCAGATCGGCCCGGCGGCGCCCGACCCGGCGACCGGCCACACGTACCCGCGACTGCTGGCCACTCCCGCGCAGGCCGCCGAACTGCTCGGCTGGGGCCCGTCCGCCGTCGCGCAGGCCGAGGCCGCGACCGCCGTGGCGGCCGAACGGTGGGGCATCCCCGGCGCGCCCGCGTCGGCCGTCTCGGAGGTGCCGGTGACCGGGCTCAGCTGGTGACGACGCCGGTCCGCCGCGCCTCCGCCAGCCAGGTGGGGAACTCGGACAGCAGCCGCTCGTACAGCTCCTCGTCCGGCACCCGGGCGATGTCGCCGGCCGAGAAGAACCCGACGTTGTCGATGGTCCGGTCCGGCAGTGTGTCGAAGCGCTCCAGCACGCCGAAGCCCGCGTCCCCGAGGCCGACGAACTGCCAGAACACCGGCAGCGGTTCGGTCGCGCGCAGCTCCCGCTCGATCAGGTCGTTGCGGTAGACGCCGCCGTCGGAGAAGAAGAGCACGAGGGTCGGCTCCTGCCGCGGCTGCCGCGTGACGAACTCCCTGACCTCGCGGATGACGAGGTGCTCCTCGTTGCCGAAGCCGATGCGGCTCATGTCCACCTGGCCGGGGCGCAGGGCGCGGCCCGCGCCCTCCTTGGCCTTCCTCCGGCGGCGCAGCAGGGCGATCTCCGAGCCCCTGACGTGCAGTTCGAGCCAGTCGGGCAGGTCGGCGACGCGCAGGTCGGGGAGCCTGGCCGGCTTGGAGGCGAAGGTCCAGGCCTGCATCTCGCCGTCGTCGTCCAGCGCGGCGGCGACGGCGGCCATCCGTTCCACGACGTCGTGGACGACGCGGGCGGCGTACAGCTTGGCCATCGATCCCGAGGCGTCGAGGACGAGGACGACGCGCGCCCTGGTCCCGGCGGCGCCGCGTTTGGCGAGGTTGACGGTGACGTGCTGCTTGCGCAGGGAGAGGCGCTTGCGCATGTCGAGGGGCAGGGCCTCCTCGCCCCGGGGCGCGGCCGCGCGCTGCCCCGGAGTCGCGGCTTCGTGGGGCACGCCGTCCGGCGCCGGGGCGGCTTCATCCCCCGCGTCGTCCACACTGATGCCGAAGTCGACGGCGAGTCCGGCGAGTCCGCTGTCGTACCCCTGGCCGACCGCGCGGAACTTCCACCGCCCGTCGCGCAGGTACAGCTCGCCGCTGACGAAGGCCGTCTCGCTCGTCGCGGTCATCTCGAAGACGGCCAGTTCGGCGCCGCTGCCCGCGTCGAGCAGCCGCATCCGCAGTTCGCGGAACCGGCCGAACGTCCCGCCGTCCGCCGACGCCGCGAGCACCACCCGCGTGACGGCGGGCTCCAGCGCGGCGAGGTCGATCTCGACGGCGTCCGCGCCCGCGTGCTTGCCCGCGTGCCGCACGGCTCCCGACGGGTGGGCCGGCTGGTTGTAGAAGACGAAGTCGTCGTCGCCGCGTACCTTCCCGTCCGTCGTGAGCAGGAGGGCGGACGCGTCGGCGTCCGGGGCGTCCGGCAGATCCGCCCAGCTCAGGACGGCTCGTACGGAAGTCGCCGCTACCGGGATGTTGGCACCCTTGGCCAGGGATATCGGTGTCATCCGGTCAGTCTGCACCCGGTCTGTCCGCGCCCGGTCGGTCCCCCACGGCCCGGTCCGCGGCGGGACCGGCGTGCGCGTGCCCGCGGCCCGCGCCGGATGTCGTCACCGGGGCGGGCCGCGGAGTCTGCCGGGCGGCGGTCATCCGCCGACGTACCAGCCCCCGGAGTTCCACGCGGCGATGGCCACGATGGCGAGGACGATGTCCACGACACCGAGGATGATGCCCGCCCGCGCCATGCCGGTCGGCGTTCTCTTCTGCGCCAGCGCACCGAGGACGATCGCGAGGATTCCCAGCGGGATGCCGGCGAGGAAGAGACCCACGATGCCGCAGACCAGGCTGGCCACCGCCATGGCGCTGCTGTTCTGACGAGCGGTGGTACCTGCGTAGTGCCCTGCCATGTCCGCCTCCGTCATTCGCGTAGTTTGTGACGAAAGCTCCGGTACCCTCAATCCCCTTCCACACTCCCGTGGTTACTCCTTTTCCCGGGATCGGGCCGCACAGCCGTCCGGGCACGCGCGCCCCTCACACGCGGGCGTCCTCGGACAGCGGGGCGGCCCCGGATATCCGGGCGCTCCCGCCGGACGCGGTGACGATCCGGCCGCCGGTCCCGGTCCCCCGCTTCTCCAGGCGGGCGGCGAGGAGGGCCAGGGCGAGGGCGGACAGCGCCATCCCGGCACCGACCAGGTTCGGCGTCGTCACCCCCGCGCCCGCCGAGAGGACGACGCCGCCCAGCCAGGCGGCGATGGCGTTGCCCAGGTTGAACGCGCCGATGTTGAGCGCCGAGGCGAGCGTGGGGGCCTGCGCCGCGTTGTCGAGGATGCGCTTCTGGAGCGGCGGCACCGTGGCGAAGCCGAGGGCACCGATCAGCGGGAGGGTGACGGCCGCTGCGGTCTTGTCGTGCGCGGTGACCGTGAACAGGACCAGCGCCACGGCGAGTCCGGTGAGCGTGACGTACAGGAGAGGCATCAGGGCGCGGTCGGCGTACCGTCCGCCGACCAGGTTGCCGACGACCAGTCCGACGCCGAAGAGGACCAGCAGCCAGGTGACGCTGGACTCGGCGTACCCGGCCCCCTCGGTCATCATCTCCGCGATGTAGGTGATGGCCGTGAACACGCCGCCGAAACCGAGCACGGTCATGGCCATGGCGAGCAGCACCTGCGGGTGCCGCAGCGCGACCAGTTCGCCGCGCAGCCCCGCACCTGTACGGGCGCCGGGCGCCGTCCCTGCCCTGCCCGCGTCGCGGGGAACGAGCGTCGCGACACCGAGCAGCGCGACGAGACCGACGGCCGTGATGGCGGCGAAGGTCAGCCGCCAGCTCACCTGCTGGCCGAGCAGCGTGCCGAGCGGGACGCCCACGACGTTGGCGACCGTCAGGCCGGTGAACATCAGGGCTATCGCCCCGGCCCGCTTCCCCGGCGCCACCAGCCGGGCGGCCACCACGGAGCCGATGCCGAAGAACGCGCCGTGCGCCAGCGAGGCGAGCACCCGGCCCGTGACCAGCACGCCGAAGGCCGGGGCGAGAGCGGACACGGCGTTGCCGACGGTGAAGAAGACCATCATCAGCATGAGCATCCGCTGGGGTCGCGCCCTGGCTCCGGCGACCGCCATGATCGGCGCGCCGGCCATGACACCGAGCGCGTACCCGGTGGCCGTGAAGCCCGCCAGCGAGGTGGAGACGCCGAACTCCGCCTCGAATTCCGGCAGCAGCCCCGTCACCACGAACTCCGTGGTGCCGATGCCGAACGCTCCTACGGCGAGTGCCAGGAGTGCGATGGGCATGTCGGGAACACCTTCCTGTGCGATCCCGGCGAGTCGGCCCTTCGACACGACCCACCCTTGCAAGCAGCCTTTACCCGCTTGGACAATAATTGCAGACGCCGACTATACGCAAGCGCCGTCTATTGCGCTCGTGGGCTACCCTGGGGAACCACCACGGGAGACGAGGTCTGGAGGAGCCATGACGCGCCCGGAGCCGACCCTCGCCCAGGGCTGGTGCGCCCTGTCCACGCTCCACAACCGCATCGACGCGCACATCGAGCGCGCCCTCCAGTCCGCCCACGGGCTGAGCACCCGTGAGTACTCGGTGGTCAACGTCCTCAGCCAGCAGCACGACGGCGAGGGCGGCCACTTCCGGATGAACGAGCTGGCCGCCGCCGTCGTCCTGAGCCAGAGCGCCACGACCCGCCTGGTGAACCGCCTGGAGGACCGCGGCCTGCTCACCCGCTATCTGTGCCAGGACGACCGGCGCGGCATCTACACCGACGTCACCCCCGAGGGCCTGCGCCTCCTCGAAACGGCGCGCCCCACCCACGACACGGCGCTGCGCGAGGCCCTCGAAGAGGCCGAGCGGCACGCCGATCTCGCCGCGCTCGTCGCCGCCGTCCGCACCCTGGAGCCCGCGGGCTGAGCCGCCCGCCAGGTCCCGCGGCCCCGCTTCCACTCGCTTCTCCGTTCGCACATCCATAGTCACAGAGAGTAGCGGACCCCGCTGACAACGGCGCCGCCCGCCGCCGGGCGAGAAGCGCGGGCGACACGGCCGATTCGTTCAAGACCGCAGGTCAGACGCGTGCGTAGCCTGCCTGCATGACTCCCAGGATCAATCTGTTCGGCATCATCACCGACGACCTCGCCGCCTCCGCCGCCTTCTACCGCCGCCTCGGCCTCGACATCCCGGAGGGCGCCGAGAAGGAGCCCCACCTGGAGATCCTGCTCCCCGGCGGGCAACGCCTGGCCTGGGACACGGTGGACACGATCCGCACCTTCCTCCCCGACTGGACCCCGCCGCAGGGCGGCCACCGGATCGGCCTGGCGTTCCTGTGCGACGGCCCCGCCGAGGTGGACTCGCTGTGGACCGAGCTGACCCAGGCCGGGTACACCGGCGAGAAGGCACCATGGGACGCCTTCTGGGGCCAGCGCTACGCCATCGTCAAGGACCCGGACGGCAACCCCGTGGACCTCTTCGCCCCGCTCCCCCAGGTCGAGAGCCCCAGCTGAACCGGCCCCCGCGCCGCCGTGCCCCGCATCAGCCGAACCCGGCGAGCAGCACCGTCCACGGCACCCCCGCCAGGTCCCTGACCTCGCGCGCCATGTGCGCCTGGTCCGCGTACCCCGCGCGCACCGCCACCTCGGCCGCGGGCTCCCCGGCCAGCCGCACCGCCCGTTGCAGACGCAGCACCCGCCCGAGCGTCTTCGGCCCGTATCCGAACGCCGCCACGCTCCGCCGCCTGAACTGCCGCTCGCTCCAGCCGAGCAGCCGCGCGGTCGCCGCCACCCCCAGCCCGCCGTCGAGCGCGGCGACCGCCGCCCCCGGCCACGGCGCGGGCGGGGCGGCGGAACGGCCGAGCAGCCCGGCGGCCACCACTTCGAGCGCGGCTCCGGCGGCAGCCGTGTCCCCGGCCGCCGCGACACGTTCCGCCAGTTCGGCCACCCGCCGGGCGGGCAGCAGCGCGTCGAGCGCCACCCGCTGATCCGTCAGTTCGTCCGCCGGCACGCCGAACACCACGGGCCCCACGCCCGGCGCCAGCCGCACCCCCATCGCGCGCACCGGCTCCGCCGTACCCGCCGCCACAAACGCCCTCGTGTCCGGGCCGGCCACCGACAGACTCCCGCCACCCCACAGCAGGTCCATACAGCCGTCGGGCAGCACGCGCTTGCTGCGAGCGGTCTCACTCACCCACACCTTCGCGCCACCAAGCGCCGCATGCCGCGCCGTACGTTCCCGGTACACGCCGTCCAGCATGGCACGCTGCTGCTGTGCGCCATCTAGGACTGATCACCGTGCTCGTCGCCGACTACGACGAGGCCATCGCCTACTACGCCGAGGTCCTCGGCTTCGAACTGCGCTCGGACCTGCCCGTCCACGAGCGGGGAAAGCCCAACAAGCGCTGGGTCGTCATGGCCCCTGGCCCCGACGCGCAGACGGGCCTGCTGCTCGCCCGCGCCGAGGGCGAACGCCAGAAGGCCCGCGTCGGCGACCAGACCGGCGGCCGGGTCGGCTTCTTCCTCTACACGGACGACTTCGCCGCCGACCACAGCCGCCTCAAGAAGGCGGGCGCGACGTTCGAGCAGGAGCCGCGGGACGAGCCGTACGGCCGGGTCGCCGTGCTCCGCGACCCCTACGGCAACCGCTGGGACCTCATCGAGCCCGCGTCGGGGAAGAGACCGGCGTAGTACCGGAGGAGTTCGAGCAGCCGGTTCGCCGGCTGCGCGCTCCAGTGCGCGGCGCGCGGGCGCGGCGGGTCGGCGAGGCGCGGGACGGCCCAGCTCAGGTGGTGCCACAGGACGCGGGCCCACCACACGTCCGCCTCGTCGGGCCCCACGCCGTACCCCGCCAGGACGTCCGCGACGCCGCGCGGCGGCACCTTGGCGAACTCGACGGCGGGGTCGGTCACCGCCGCGTCGCCCCAGTCAAGCAGCGCGGTCAGGCCGCCGTCCCCCGCGCCGTCGACCAGCAGGTTCAGCGCGGAGACGTCCCCGTGGACCAGCACGGGGGCCGGCGGGTCCGCCGGTATGCGGGCCGCCAGGTCGTCGAACCAGCCCGCGAGCCATCCGGCGAGCCCCGCGCTCAGGTACCCCGCCGACGCGAGGCGGTCGATGCCTGGCCTGGGGTCGTGCCCCGACGGGTGCACCGGCACGCCCGGCAGGGACGGCACCGGGCGCGCGCCGTGCAGCAGCGCCAGCTGGCGGCCCAGCTCGCGGTGCGCGGCGGGCGACGGCTCCCCGCCGTGCGGCGGCGCGCCGGGCGCGCGGCGCAGCAGCAGGTGCGGCGTCTCCGAGTCGTCCCCGAACTCGACGATCTCCGGGGTCAGGACCCCGAGCCCGACCGCGTAGGGGATGACCACGGCCTCCTTGCGCAGGTCCGCCGCGAACGCCGGGTCGCGGTGCGCGACCTTCAGCACGAGCCCGTCGCCGAGCAGCCAGACGGTCGCCGCCTCACCCTGCGCGGGGGAACGCGCCACCCGGGAGGCGGGCACCCCGTGCCGCCGCGCGATGCGGGCAGCGAGCGCGCGCAGGCCGGGGGACGGCTCGGCGCGGGCGACGGTCACTCCGGTGCCCCCGCGGTCGCCTCGTGGAGCAGTCCGAGGAGCCGGACGAGCTCGGCGCGTTCCGGCTCGGTGAGCGGCGCGAGCAGTTCGGCCTGGGCGCGGGCGAGCGCCTCGTCGGCGTGGGCGAGCCGACGCGCGCCCGCCGTCGTTATGGTGATCACATTGCGCCGCCGGTCGACCGGGTCCGGGTCGCGCACCACGTACCCCTCGCCCGCCAGTTCGTTGAGCGCCGCGACGACGTCGCTGCGGTCGATGCCGCACCGCCGCCCCAGCTCCACCTGGCTCGACGGCCCGAACTCCGCCAGCGCCGCCAGCAGCGCGTAGTGGTACCGCCGCGCCCCCAGCCCGGCGAACGCCTCGCCGACCAGCTGCCGCGCGTGCGTCGTCACATGCGTGAGCAGCCAGCTGGGCTGGGCCCGTAGCCGGGCCGGTGCTCCGTACGAGGCCGCCGTCTCCATGGCCACGACCCTAACGCGTCCCTCTGACACCGCCCCGGGGATTTCCTGGGCGGAGGCGGTGAACGGGCCGGTCAGGTCGTGTAGTCGGCGTTGATCCTGATGTAACCGTCCGTCAGGTCGCAGCCGTACACCGTCGCCGCGCCGTCGGCGATGCCGAGGGTGATGCCGATGTCCACCTCGTCCTGGCTCATCACGCGCGTCAGCCCGGCCAGCACCTCGTCGGTCTGCTCGGCCGGGTAGACCTCGACCGCGCCGAAGCGCACGGTGACCTTCTCCTGGTCGATGTCGGTGTCGTCCGCGTTCTTGCCGATGGCCATCACCACGCGCCCCCAGTTGGGGTCGGCGCCGTGCACCGCCGTCTTGACCAGCGGCGAGTTGACGACGCTCTTGGCGATCCGCTTGGCCTGCGCCCGGTCGCGCGCGCCCTCCACGGTCACCCGCAGCAGCTTCGACGCGCCCTCGCCGTCCCGCGCGAGCTGCTCGGTCAGGTCGAGGCACACGGCGCGCAGCGCCGCCGTGAACTCCGCCACGTCGACCGGCCCGGCCGCACCGCTCGCGAGGACCGCGACCGTGTCGGAGGTGGAGGTGTCCGTGTCGACGCTGAGGGAGTTGAACGTCTCGTCCACCGCGGCGCGCAGCGCGCCGTCCAGCTCCTCCGGGGTGAGCGCGGCGTCCGTGACGAGGTAGGCGAGCATCGTGGCCATGTCGGGCTCGATCATGCCGACGCCCTTGGCGACGCCGACGATCCGCGCGCCACCGACCGCGCGCTCCGCCGTCTTCGGGCGGGTGTCGGTCGTCATCATGGCGCGCGCGACGGTCAGCGGGGTCGCGTCGAACGGCCCCCACGGCCCGGTCAGCCGGGCGCGGATCGGGTCCATCGGCAGCGGGCGGCCGATGACGCCGGTGGAGCTGATCAGCACCTCGTCCGCCGCCACGCCGAGCGCGTCCGCGACGTGTCCGGCGATCTCGGCCGCGTCCGCCGCGCCCTGGGCGCCGGTGGCGACGTTCGCGTTCTTCGCCACGGTGACGATCGCCCGCAGCCGGCGGCCCGCGGCGTGCCGCCTGCTGAGCACGACGGACGGCCCGGCGAACCGGCTGCGGGTGAACATCGCCGCGCTCACCGCGGGGAGGTCGGAGACGATCACCGAGAGGTCGTCGCCCTCGTCGCGCAGCCCGGCGTGCGCCGTGACCGCGCGGAATCCGGCGGGCCACGCCGCTGCATCACTATTCGACATATCGCATATGCTTACATGGCCGGGGCGACCCGTCCAGCGGTTCCGTCCGGTGACACGGCCCGCGCGGTGCGGACGGCGAGCGCGCGGGACGCCGTCGCCTGGTCCGCGTCGGGCAGCGAACGGCCCGCGTGGAGCAGGTGGAGGGCGGTGGTGAGCCGTGTGCGGTCCTCCTCGGTACCGAGGTCGCCGACGTAGGCGGGCAGCAGCACCGCGAGGGCTTTGAGATCGGCGCGTGCGCACAGAGAAGCCAGCAGCGCGCCCAGCGCGTCCCGGCCGGGGCGGACGTCCTGAGGGGCGGGGCCGGTGTCGCGCAGTCCCTGCGCGACGGCGTAGCGCACCCAGTCGGCGTACGGGCCGGGCGGGACCGCGTCGATACGGGCGGCAGCCCGCGTGAAGTGCGCGTGGGCCGTTCGGCGTCGGCGCGGCGCAGGCACTCCCGCTTCCAGTGCAGCGTGTCCTCGGGTGTGGGCTGGTGGCGCGCGAGGTAGTGCGCGGCAACGCAGGCCTCGTAGTCGTCGGTGGCCCCCTCCCAGGCACGCAGGAAGAGCGCGCGGGCGTCGTCGGGCCGTCCCCGCCCCCGGCCTCCATGGTGTCTCTCCCGTCCATGGCACGAGGGCGCGCCTTCAAGCCGCTCGAAGGTCAAGCCGCGCCACGTGGCCGCTCTCCAGGGCGACGTACAGTGCCCCGTCCTCGCCGAACGCCAGACCGTGCGGCTCCGACGTCCCGGACGGCAGCGCGTACTCCCGCAGCCCGCCGTCCGCATCGGCGCATGGCCTCCACTCCCCGGGCGAGCGGGAAGAACGGCGCCCCCGCCCGGCGCCGTCCCGGCGGGCGCAGCGCCCGCGTCCAGGCGCAGGTCGTCACCGCCCTGTCCGTCGACACCGTCGCCGCCCGCGCGGGCGTCCACCGCGCCACCGTGTACCGCAGGTGGCGCGATGTCGGCGGCCTGCTCGCCGCCGCGCTCGGCGCGGGCACGGACGACGACTGGCGGCCCCCGGACACCGGCTCCCTCACCGGCGACCTGCGGGCGCTCAACGAGGAGGTGTACGCCGCGCTCACCGAGGGGCCGCCGGTGACCATGGCCCTGATCGCGGCCGCCTTCCGCTCCGCGGAGGCCGCACGGGCGCTGCGCCGCTTCTGGGCCGACCGGTACGCGCGCTGCGGCGTCGTCGTGGAACGGGCCGCCGGGCGCGGCGAGACGGCGCCGGACACCGATCCGTACACGCTGCTCGTCGCCGCGACCGCCCCGCTCTACCACCACTTCGTCCTCCTGCGGACCCCGCCGGACCCCGGGCCGCCCGCCCACGCGGCCGGCTACGCCGCCCTGGCGGCACGGGCGGGCGCCTTCCTGCGGGCGGACGCCTGAGGCGTCCGGCTCAGGGGACCGTCACGACGACCTTGCCGACCTGCCCGTTGCCCTCCAGGTGGCGGTGCGCCTCGGCGATGTCGTCCAGCGTGAACGTGCGGTCCACGACCGGCGCGAGCCCTCCGGACCGCAGGCCCGCGAGCACGAACGCCTGGCCGCGCCGCAGCGCATCGGGGTCCTCGACGACCAGGTGGACGGCGTACCCGCTGATCCGCAGCGGCCAGTTCCGCGGCATCGGCATGGGCCGCGGGTCGAGCCAGCCGTAGACGACGAGGATGCCGCCGCGCGCGACGGCCAAAGCCAGTTCGGTCAGGCCGGGACCGCCGACCGAGTCGAGGACGGCGTCCGCGCCGCGCCCGCCCGTCACCTCGTGTATCCGCTCCACCAGCCCGTCGCCCGCCGCCAGCACGCGCGCCGCGCCCGCCTCACGCAGCCGCGCGCCCTTGGCGTCCGGCTCCCGCGTGACGGCGATCGGCACGGCGCCCAGGTGCCGCGCCGTCTGGAGCATGGCGAGCCCCGCCGCGCTCGACGCGGCCGTGACGACCACCGTGTCGCCCGGCCTGACCGCGGCGGCCTCGACCAGCGCGCCGTACGCCGTCAGGTACGAGATCCACACCGCTGCGCCGGTGACGGGGTCCACGTCGTCCGGGCGCCGGAGCAGCGAGGCGACGGGCACGGTCACCGTCTCGGCGTACACGCCCCGGCTCGACATCGTCGTGTCGATGACCAGCACGCTCACCGCGTCGCCCGGCGCCACCTCCGTCACGCCGGGGCCGACCGCCTCGACCAGGCCGGACGCCTCGCCGCCGATGCGGGAGGCGGGCAGGGTGGCGTCGTACCAGTAGCCGCCTGACCGGAAGAGGGCCTCGCTGCGGTTGAGGCCGATGGCCTGGACCCGTACGCGGGCCTCGCCGGGGCCCGGTTCCACGGGGGGCAGCTCGGCGAGGCGGAGCACCTCGGGGCCACCCAGCTCGTCGAACAGCACGGTTCTGCTCATGGTCCGTCGTCCTTTCCGCGCCGCCCCCCGACGGAACGCCGCACATTTACTATACGCCGTTCATTTTCGCCACGACCCACTCCTCTCGGTGAACACCCACGGACCGGCAGGGAAGCGCAGAACGGGGGACTGGCGTTGACGCCGACGTCAACGTCTAGCGTCGTGTCCGACCACCTCGACCGAAGGGGCCCCGCATGCGTATCGGCGAACTGGCGGCCCGCGCCGGGACCACCCCGCGCGCGCTGCGGTACTACGAGTCCCGCGGCCTGCTCACCGCACGGCGCGACGCCCACGGCTACCGCACCTACGGTGAGGACGACCTGCGGATGCTCCGGCAGATCCACGCGCTACAGGCGTTCGGCTTCGGGCTGGAGGAGACGCGGCCGTTCGTGGAGTGCCTGCGCGCCGGGCACCCGACGGGCGACACCTGCCCGGCCTCCCTCGACGTCTACCGGAGCAAGCTCGCGGAACTGGACGCCTGCATCGCCGAGCTGAACGCGGTGCGCGAGACCGTCCGCGAGCGGCTGCTGCTCGCCTCGGCGAGCGCGGCGCCGGAGCCGCGCTGCGAGCTGGTCCCCCCTCCGACCGACCGACAGGAGCCCGAGCCATGCAGCAGACCGCATCCCCCGTCCGTGAGGTGACCGACGCGACATTCGCCGCCGAGGTGCTCGCCGCCGAGCTGCCGGTCCTGGTGAAGTTCACCGCCGACTGGTGCCCCCCGTGCCGGATGATCGCCCCCGTGCTCGCCCAGATCGCGGCGGAGAAGGCGGGCGAGCTGAAGATCGTCAGCCTGGACGTGGACCACCACCCGGTCACGACGGCCCGCTACGGCGTGCTGTCGATGCCCACCCTGATGCTCTTCAAGGGCGGTGAGCCGGTGAAGTCGCTGGTCGGCGCCCGGTCGAAGCTCCGGCTGTTGCAGGAGCTGGCCGACGTGCTGTGACGCCGCGCCCGGCTCATCCGGCGTCGGCGTCGGTCCTGCGCCGTACATCGGTCCTGCGCCGTACATCGGTGAAGAGCCGGTCGAGCAGCGCGGCCAGCGCCTCCCGCTCCGGCGCGGACAGCGAGGCGATGAGGTCCGTCTCGCGGCCGAGCACCGCGTCCACCGAGCGTTCGATCAGCTCGTGCCCCGCGCGCGTCAGGGAGACGTCGACCGAACGGTTCCCCTCCGCGCCGGGCGCGCGGGTCACCAGCCCCTCCCGTTCGGCGCGGGCCACGCGCTGGGAGACGGCACCGGCCGTGACGAGCGTCCGCCGCGCGATCTCGCGCGTGGTCAGCACGTAGGGGGCGCCGGAGCGCCGCAGGACCGAGAGCAGGTCGAGGGTCGCGGCGTCGATGCCGGCCTCGCGCAGGACCCGGGTCCTGTCGTGGGCGAACAGCTTCGCGAGCCACAGGATCGGCGTGACGATCTCGATCGACCCGGTCGGCGTCCCGGGCCGCTCGCGCTGCCAGGCGGCGGCGATCTCGGTCGCGGGGTAGGGGACCCGCAGCTCGTCCACGGCGCCGTCTCCTCGTGTCCTAGGATCTCCTTTAGGCCTAAACGTTAGCAGGGAGAACAGGATGCCCCGTACTGTCCTCATCACCGGCGGGACCAGCGGAATCGGCCGCGCGACCGCCGCGCGCTTCGCCGCCGACGCCGCGGATGTCACCCTCACGGGCCGCCGTTCCGGAACGGTCGAGGCCGCGGCGCGGGAGCTCGGCGTGCGCGGCATCGTCTGCGACGGGACCGATCCCGAGCAGATCGCCGCGCTCGCCGCGCGGTTCGACAGCCTCGATGTGCTGGTCAACGCCGCCGGGGGCCTCGCCGACCCGCCGACCGACGGGCTCTCGCCCCTGGCGGGCCAGGCGGCGCGGTGGCGGGCGGACCTGGAGCTGAATCTGCTGAGTGCCGTCCTCACCACCACGGCCCTCCAGGACAAGCTGACCGAGGGGAGCGCCGTCATCAGCATCGGCTCCATCGGCGCCGAGCGCCGCGGCGGTTCGTACGGCGCCGCCAAGGCCGCGCTCGCCGCGTGGGGCGCGTTCCTGTCCGCCCAGCTGGCGCCGCGCGGAGTGACCAGCAATGTGATCTCGGCCGGGTTCATCGACGAGACCGGGTTCTTCGGCGGCGCGCTGAGCGATGACCGCCGTGCGGCGCTGGTCGAGGAGACACACAACAAGCGGGCCGGCGTCCCGGCGGACATCGCGGAGACCGCCTACTTCCTCGCCTCACCGGGCGCGCGGCACCTCACCGGCCAGACGCTGCACGTGAACGGTGGAGCGCACACCACACGTTGACCGGCTTGCCCCGAGCGTGGTGTTTCACGTGAAACACCACGCTCGCCCCACCTGACCGACCTCACCCGGCGTCGAGGAACCCGCTGACGATGCCGAGGACGGCGTCCGGCTGCTCGAAGAAGACGACATGCCCGGCATCGAGTTCGGCGTAGTCGCTTGAGGCAATGGCGGCGTGCAGCGCCTTGCTGTGGGCGACCGGCACGGTGGTGTCCTGCCGCGCGCCGACGACCACAGTGGTGGCGGAGATACGGGGAGCAGCTCCCGGATGTCGACGCGGGTGTCCAGCTCGACATGCCGCAGAGTCCCGGGAGTCGGGGGCATGTCGGGGATCAACTGCTCGATCTGGTCCCGCCCGATGGTGTTCAGGAAGTCCCGGCTGAAGCCGGTCATGGTCACGCTCCGCCCGAACGCGTCCGCGTCCAGCGATCCCAGTCGCAGCCAGAGCGTGAACGGGTTCCGAAGGTATTCATCCCCGTCGGTGTGCGCCCAGCCCGACACCAGGACCAGCCGCCGCACCTGCTCGGGCCGCAGCGCCGCGACGACCGCGGCAACCGGCGCCCCCATGGAGAAGCCGAGCAGATCCACGAACGCGTCGCCGGAGCGGGCGTCTGGGTGCTGCCGAACCCGAGCGGGCTCAACGCGGGCTGGTCCCCCGACGCCCTCGCCACCGCGTACGCGAGCCTGCGGGCCGTCGCCCGCGGCGAGGACTCCGGTCCCGGCTGACCCACGGCCCGTGCGCGCCCGGCGCGCCGGTCAGGCGAAGCCGGGCGTCATGGCGGCGGCCATCTTCAGATGCGGGGCCGCCAGGTCCTCCTCGCCCATGCGCCGCAGGGTGCGGCCGAGCATCAACCGCGCGTACGAGTCGTCGGGCGCGTCGCCGACCACCCCTTCCAGCACGTCCCTCGCCCGGGTCAGCTGGGCGGAGTGGAAGTAACCGCGTGCCGCGGCCCGCCGGACGTTCAGGTCGTCCGCGTACGTGCCGAGCAGCGGCTCCAGCAGGGTCAGGGCGCCAAGCGGGTCGTTGCGGTCCAGCAGGGACTCGGCCCAGCGCAGCCGGCGGACCTCCTCCGGCACGACACGCCCGCCGTCACCGGCGGCGAGGAAATCGGCGATCACGCCGGGCGGCTGCGCACCCGCGAGGGCACGGTCCCCGACCACGATCGTCGGCGACGTGACGATGCCCCTCGCCGCGCCGACGAGGAGGAGTTCCCGCACCTCGCGGTCGCCCGCGCCGTCGTCCAGCAGCGCGGCGCCCTCCGGGAAACCGGCACGCGCGGCGATATCACCGAGGCACCGCCGGTCGCTGATGTCCGCGCCGTCGACGAAGTGCGCCCGCATCACCCGCTCGGCCACCTCGCCCTGGACCGCGGCGCCCCCGCGCTCCCGGGCGAGGTGGAGGAGGCGGTGGGCGTCGTGGCTGGTGGCCCGCCAAGCCGCTCCCCACGGCGGACCGAGCCCCCCCTCCGCCGCGATCCGGGAGACGCGCACGCGGTTCCCGGCCGGGGACAGGTCCGGCGCGCAGCGCCGCAGCGCGGCGTTCACCATCGGGTCGCGCCACGCGTCCTGGAGGGGAGTCGCCCGGTCAGGCGCCGTCGGATCGATCCGGAAAGGCCGCCAGACGACCTCGGCCCCGGTGCCCGGCAACTCCCTGTCGGCGAGCGCCTGCTCCAGCCGCCGCTTGCCGATGTACGCCCACGGGCAGACCACGTCCGCCCAGATCTCGATACGCATGCCGGTCACACTAACCAACAGTTGTCGATCAGTAAACCGACATGTGTCGGCTAGGCTGGGCGGCATGAACCCCGACGATCCGCGCGCCCGGCGCAGCCGGGCCAGGCTCCGGACGGCGATCCTCGAACTCGCCGCGGACAAGGACCCCGCCGCGATCACGATGTCCGAGGTCGCCAGGCACGCCGGGGTCAACAGGGCGACCGTCTACCAGCACTTCCCCGACATCGACGCCCTGGTGACCGACGCCATGGACGACGCGGTGGCACACGTGGCCCGCGCGGCGGCGCTGTGCCCGCTCGACGCGCCTCGCGACGAAGCACCGCCTCCCCTGGCCGAGCTGTTCCAGCACGTCGCCGACCACGCGTCCCTCTACCGGCGGATGCTGGGCGCCCACGGAAGCGCGCTGTTCTCGGCACGCCTGCGGGAACGCCTGACCGCCGAACTCGGCGCCTCGTTCCGCCAGGGCCGCCGCCCACCCGGCTACGACGACGTACCGGTGGACACCCACGCCGCCTACCTGGCCGGCGCCCTGACGGGCGTGATCGCCACCTGGATCACCGACACCACCCCCGCCCCGCCCCCGGAAACGGCCCTCGCCTTCTGGCGCCTCTTCCGCCCGCAACCGCCCGGCGAATGACGGAAGTTGTTTGTCGCGGCAGCACCGGCGGCGCTACGGTCCCGTGTCGTGCAGCAGACCCGTCTCGACACCGCCCGCATACGGGCGGCCCGCCAGGTCATCGACCCGGTCTTCCTCGACACCCCGCTGTACCGCTGTGAGGCGCTGGAGCCCGCACTCGGCTGCGCGGTGAGCATCAAGCTGGAAACGGCGAACCCGGTCCGCAGCTTCAAGGCCCGCGGCACCGAGGTGGTCACGACCCTGCTGGCCGACGAGGACTCGCGAGCCGCGGTGTGCGCGAGCGCGGGCAACCTCGGCCAGGCCCTCGCCTGGTCCGGTCGCGGCCGCGGTCTCGACATCACGGTCGTGGCATCCCGCTTCGCGACCCGGGCCAAGCTCGACGCCATCCGCGCGCTGGGCGCCAGGCTGGAGCTGGTGGACGGCGATCACGAGATGGCGCGGGAGCGGGCGGCGGCCATCGCACGGCACGACGGCATCCGGCTGGTCGAGGACAGCCTGGACATCGAGACCTGCGAGGGCGCGGCGACCATCGGCCTGGAACTGGTGGACACCACGACCTCGTTCGACGCCGTCCTGATCGCGCTCGGCGGCGGCGCGCTGGCCACCGGCGTGGGGCACGTGATCAAGGAGCTGGCACCCGCGACCGAGGTGATCTGCGTCCAGCCGCAGGGCGCACCGGCGATGACACGCTCGTGGCACGGACGGCGCGTCGTCACCACCGACGCGACCGACACCATCGCCGACGGCGTCGCCGGCCGCCGTCCCCTCCCCGCCGTGCTGGCCGACCTCCTCCTGGTCGCCGACGACGCCGTCCTGGTGCAGGAGGCGTCGATCATCGCCGGGATGCGGCTGCTGCTCGACCACGCCGGCTTGGTCGTCGAGCCGTCGGCCGCGCTCGGCATCGCGGCGCTCATCGAGAACCGCGACCGCTTCGCCGGCCGGCACGTCGCCACCGTCGTCTGCGGCGGCAACGTCGACATGGCCGCCTACCACCGCTGGACCGGCGCGGCCTCCCCGCCCTGATCACGTCCCGTACCGGCTCAGAAGCCGCCTTCCATGTTCACGAAGCGCGAGTAGTGGCCCTGGAAGGCGACCGTGATGGTGGCCGTCGGGCCGTTGCGGTGCTTGGCCACGATCAGGTCCGCCTCGCCCGCGCGCGGCGACTCCTTCTCGTACGCGTCTTCGCGGTGCAGCAGGATCACCATGTCCGCGTCCTGCTCGATGGAGCCCGACTCGCGCAGATCGGACACCATCGGCTTCTTGTCGGTCCGCTGCTCGGGCCCGCGGTTCAGCTGGGAGAGCGCCACCACCGGGACCTCCAGCTCCTTCGCCAGCAGCTTCAGGTTCCTGGACATCTCGGAGACCTCCTGCTGGCGGCTCTCCGGCCGTCTGCTGCCGCCGCTCTGCATCAGCTGGAGGTAGTCGATGACGACGAGCTGGAGGTCGTTGCGCTGCTTCAGGCGGCGGCACTTGGCCCGGATCTCCATCATCGACAGGTTCGGGGAGTCGTCGATGTACAGCGGCGCCTCGTTGACCTCGGCCATCTGGCGGGCGAGCCGGTTCCAGTCCTCGTCGGTCATGCTGCCGGACCGCATGTGGTGGAGCGCCACGCGCGCCTCGGCCGAGAGCAGGCGCATGGCGATCTCGTTGCGCCCCATCTCCAGGGAGAAGATGACGCTGGGCAGTTTGTGCTTGATCGAGCAGGCGCGGGCGAAGTCGAGGGCCAGGGTGGACTTGCCCATCGCCGGGCGGGCGGCGATGACGATCATCTGCCCGGGGTGCAGACCGTTGGTCAGCGAGTCGAGGTCGGTGAAGCCGGTGGGGACGCCGGTCATCTCACCGCTGCGGTTGCTGATCGCCTCGATCTCGTCGAGCGCGCCCTCCATGATGTCGCCGAGCGGCAGGTAGTCCTCGGCCGTGCGCTGCTCCGTCACGGCGTAGACCTCGGCCTGGGCCGAGTTGACGATGTCGTCGACGTCGCCGTCGGCCGCGTACCCCATCTGCGTGATGCGGGTGCCCGCCTGCACGAGGCGGCGCAGGACGGCGCGGTCGTGGACGATCTCGGCGTAGTACTCGGCGTTCGCCGCCGTGGGGACCATGTGGACGAGCGAGTGCACGTACCCGGCGCCGCCCACCTTGGCCAGCTCACCGCGTTTGGTCAGCTCGGCCGAGATGGTGATCGGGTCGGCGGGCTCACCCTTCGCGTACAGGTCGAGGATCGCGCTGTAGACCATCTCGTGCGCCGGCTTGTAGAAGTCCTGGCCGCGCAGGACCTCCACGACCTCGGCGATCGCGTCCTTCGAGAGCAGCATGCCGCCGAGGACGGACTGCTCGGCGGCGAGGTCCTGGGGCGGCAGCCGTTCGAACGCGGAGCGCTCGTCCATACCGTCCTCGGCGCTCTGCCGCGGGCGGGAGACACCGCCGTGCTCCTCGGCACCGATGTCGTCCCACGAGGGTCCCGTGTGTTCGAGATCCGTCACCGACCCCGCCTCCTCCCGCCCGGAAATCCGCCGCGCTGTTGTTCCTTGATACGGCACAGCTCTGACATCCAGCGTCCGGCGCGGGGACCTACGCTACGGGCCCCCGGGGGGAGGACCAACCAAGTTATCCACAGGCTATGTGGATTTCAGATCAGACCCTGTGGATGACGGCCCGATTCCTGTGGACGAAGCGGGGGACAACGGGGGACAAGCCTGTGGAGAACCTGACCAAGATCATCTAAAAAGCCATCTGACCTGCGGTTTCCCCGGCAACCTCCGGTGGGTGGAAAAAACTTCGGCAAGAGAGCGGGACACGCGCCGACCGCTGCGCGCGGACATGTCAGAGCACACCCTTCGTAAGGGACAGAAGACCATTGCATCCATTACCTGTGGATGTTTGGATCAGTGCATGCCCGTCTCCGTCCCCGCCCGGCGCCGCCAGGACCGGGAGATCCTCGCGCTCGCCCTCCCCGCGTTCGGGGCCCTGGTCGCCGAGCCCCTCTTCCTGATGGCCGACAGCGCCATGGTCGGCCACCTCGGCACGCCCCAGCTCGCCGGTCTCGGCGTCGCCGCGGCCCTCCTCGGCACGGTCGTCAACGTCTTCGTGTTCCTCGCCTACGCCACGACCGCCGCGGTCTCCCGCAGCATCGGCGCCGGAGACCCCGCCACCGCCATCCGCCGCGGCATGGACGGCATCTGGCTCGCCCTGCTCCTCGGCGCGGTCCTGGTCGCCGTCGCCGTCCCGGCGGCACCGGCCCTCGTCGACCTCTTCGGCGCCTCCCCGACCGCCGCACCCCACGCGACGACGTACCTCCGCGTCAGCGCACTCGGCATTCCCCCCATGCTGATGGTCCTCGCCGCCACCGGCGTCCTGCGCGGCCTCCAGGACACCCGCACGCCCCTCTACGTCGCCCTCGCCGGTTTCACGGGAAACATCGCGCTGAACGCCCTCTTCCTCTACGGGCTCGACCTCGGCGTCGCCGGCTCGGCCTGGGGGACCGTCCTCGCCCAGTTCGGCATGGCCGCCGCGTACCTCCGCGTCGTGGTCAGAGGCGCCCGCACGCACGGCGCCGACCTGCGCCCCAGCCGGGCGGGCATCCTCGGCAACGCCAGGGCCGGCGTCCCCCTGCTCGTCCGTACGCTCTCCCTCCGCGCCGTCCTGCTGCTCACCACCGCGGTGGCCGCGCGGCTCGGCGACGCCGACATCGCCGCCCACCAGATCGCCCTGACCATCTGGACGCTCCTCGCCTTCGCCCTGGACGCCATAGCCATCGCGGGCCAGGCCATCATCGGGCGCCACCTCGGCGCGGGCCACGCCGCGGGCGCGCGCTCCGCCTGCGCCCGCATGGTGCGGTGGGGCATCGTCTCGGGCCTCGCGCTCGGCCTGCTGACCGCCGCCGCGAGCCCCGTGCTGCTGCACGTCTTCACCGGGGACGCGGAGGTACGCGACCACCTGCTGCCCGTCCTGCTCGTGGTCGCCGTCTGCCAGCCGGTCGCGGGCATCGTGTTCGTCCTGGACGGCGTGCTGATGGGAGCGGGCGACGGGCCCTACCTGGCGGGCGCCATGCTGCTGACCCTCGCGCTGTTCACCCCCGCCGTGCTGCTCGTCCGCCCGCTCGGCGGCGGCGTCACCGCACTGTGGTGGGTCTTCGGCGGCCTGATGATGGCGATCAGGATGATCACGCTCACCGTGCGTACGCGGACCGGACGCTGGGTCGTCACCGGGGCGGCGCGGGCCTGACGTATGGAGGAACGCCGACGGCCGCGCCCCGCCGGATCAGCGGGGCGCGGCCGTCGTACGGGTCACTTCGCGGCGTCCACCTGCAAGCCGACGTTCGCGACGACCTCGGAGTGCAGCCGGACGGAGATCCGGTGCGTGCCGAGGCTCTTGATCGGGGTGCCCAGCTCGATGCGGCGCTTGTCCACATCGGGGCCACCGGCGCTCTTCACCGCGGACGCGATGTCCGCGGGCGTGACGGAACCGAACAGGCGGCCACCGGCACCGGCACGGACCTTCAGCCGGACGGTGACGCCCTCAAGCTGGCCCTTGATGTCGTTGGCCTGCTCGATCGAGGCGATCTCGCGGATCTTGCGACCGCGGCGGATCTGCTCGACGTCCTTCTCGCCGCCCCTGGTCCAGCGGATCGCCACACCACGGGGGAGCAGGTAGTTACGGGCGTACCCGTCCTTCACCTCGACGACGTCGCCGGGCGCGCCGAGGCCGGAGACCTCGTGAGTCAGGATGATCTTCATGATGCGTGAACACCCTTCCTTATCGCGCGGTCGAGGTGTAGGGCAGCAGCGCCATCTCGCGGCTGTTCTTCACGGCCGTCGCGACGTCACGCTGGTGCTGGGTGCAGTTGCCGGTGACCCGGCGGGCACGGATCTTGCCGCGGTCGGAGATGAACTTCCGCAGCAGGTTCGTGTCCTTGTAGTCGACGTAGGAGATCTTCTCCTTGCAGAACACGCAGACCTTCTTCTTGGGCTTGCGCGCAGGCGGCTTCGCCATGGTGTTTCTCCGGTGAGTTCAAACAGAAGTGTGGAGGAGAGCCGTCAGAACGGCGGCTCGTCCGAGTAGCCACCGCCGGAGCCGCCGCCCCAGCCGCCACCACCGCCGCCGCCCTGCTGGCCGCCGGACGGCGCGCTGGTCGCCCAGGGGTCGCCCGCGGGCGCTCCCTGGCCGCCACGGCCGCCCTGGCCGCCGCCCTCAGGGCCGCCCCAGCCGCCGCCACCGCCCTGGCCGCCGCGCCCGGTGGCGCGGGTGACCTTGGCCGTGGCACTGCGCAGGCTGGCGCCGACCTCGTCGACCTCCAGCTCGTAGACCGTGCGCTTGACACCGTCCCGGTCCTCGTACGAGCGCTGCTTGAGGCGGCCCTGCACGATGACGCGCGTCCCCTTGGTGAGGGACTCGGCGACGTTCTCCGCCGCCTGGCGCCAGACCGAGCAGGTGAGGAAGAGGCTCTCGCCGTCCTTCCACTCGCTGGTCTGCCGGTCGAACATCCGCGGGGTGGACGCGACGCGGAACTTCGCGACCGCCGCCCCGGACGGGGTGAAGCGCAGCTCGGGGTCGTCGACCAGGTTGCCGACAACCGTGATGACGGTCTCGCCTGCCATTGGGGGAACCTCTCGGCGGGGATTAACTGCTGTTGCTGCGATGATGGCCTATGGCACTGACAGTGCTACTCGATATGCCGGACATTCCCGGCCGTCCTGTCGCCCGCTGAGCGATCAGCGCTGGTCAGGGACTCAGCGGCCGTTCAGTGGGTGGCGGGACGGAGGACCTTCGTCCGCATGACCGACTCGTTCAGGTTCAGCTGGCGGTCCAGCTCCTTCACGACGGCCGGCTCGGCCTGGAGGTCGATGACGGAGTAGATGCCCTCGGGCTTCTTGTTGATCTCGTAGGCGAGCCTGCGACGGCCCCAGGTGTCCACCTTCTCGACCTTGCCGTTGCCGTCGCGGACGACGGTCATGAAGCTGTCGATCAGGGGGGCGACGGCGCGCTCCTCAAGATCCGGGTCGAGGATCACCATCAGCTCGTAGTGACGCATGCGAAAACCCACCTCCTTCGGACTCAGGCGGCCACGGTCGTTCCGTGGCAGGAGGGTCGTGATGCGTGTCCGCCGCCTCCGGCGACGGAGGAGCGGACAGTACACCGTACCTGGCGTTGCCCTTCCGGTTGAAATCGGGGCGGAGCGAGGAGCACCCTGGAGAGAGCGGACATGAACGGACACAGGTGTCGTAACGAACGTCCCCCACCCGTTGGAGGTGTCCCGCATGGCTCAGGCCGCACAGCACGGGCCGCTGGCCCGCGCCGGTTCCCTCATGAACACCGATGGCCGACCGCACCCCAAGGAGAACGGACTGGCCGTCGTCGTCCTCGTGGTCGGGGCGGTCGCCGCCGTCACCGCCATCTTCTCCGGCCTGCACATCGTCAGCGCCTGGGCCGGCCTCGCCGGCCTGCTGGCGGGCGGCTGGAGCCAGCTGAACTCCGCCACGACCGGCCAGCGCTTCGTCACGGTGATCGGTCTCGGAGCGGCCGGTGTGGGCCTCTACCTCGGCCTCGCGAACGGCGGCTTCTGGAACGGCTGGCTCGACTGACGGGCCGGGCCCGCCCCCGGACTCCCCCGGATAACGGGCCCTACGGGCGGCCGTACGGCGTGTGCGCCGTTAGGCTTCCGGCCAGACCCTGCGATTGACGCAGCCGGCGACCGGAGGAGCGCCCGTATGAGCCTGACCCTGAGGACCATCAGCCGCGAGGAGCATCTGGCGTACATCAACTCACTGCCGTCGGCCAGTCACATGCAGGTGCCGGCCTGGGGCGATGTGAAGTCCGCCTGGCGCTCGGAGTCGCTGGGCTGGTTCGACCGGGTGGGGCGGCTGGTCGGCGCCGGCCTGGTGCTCTACCGCCAGGTGCCGCGTGTGAAGCGCTACCTGGCGTACCTGCCCGAGGGGCCGGTCATCGACTGGTACGCGCCGAACCTTGAGGAGTGGCTCAAGCCGATGCTCGCGCACCTGAAGCAGCAGGGCGCGTTCTCGGTGAAGATGGGCCCGCCGGTCGTGATCAGGCGCTGGGACGCCGCGGCGATCAAGGCGGGCATCCAGAACCCCGACATGAAGCGGCTGCGTGACGTCCAGGCGACGCACATCGAGCCGCGCGCCTTCGAGGTCTCCGACCGGCTGCGCCGCATGGGCTGGCAGCAGGGCGAGGACGGGGGCGCCGGGTTCGGCGACGTGCAGCCGCGGTACGTCTTCCAGATCCCGCTGCGCGACCGTTCCCTGGAAGAGGTCCACAAGGGCTTCAACCAGCTGTGGCGCCGGAACATCAAGAAGGCCGAGAAGGCGGGCGTCGAGGTCGTGCGCGGCGGCTACGACCAGCTGCCGGTCTGGCAGCACCTGTACGAGATCACCGCCGAGCGCGATCATTTCCGGCCGCGGCCGCTGTCGTATTTCCAGCTGATGTGGCGGGCGCTCAACACCGAGGACCCCGACCGCATGCGCCTCTACATCGCGCAGCACGAGGGTGAGCCGGTGGCCGCCGCGACCATGCTGATCGTGGGCGGCCATGTGTGGTATTCGTACGGAGCCTCCGCCAACCACAAACGCGAGGTGCGGCCGTCCAACGCCATGCAGTGGCGCATGCTCCAGGACGCCTACGAGATGCGGGCGGATGTGTACGACCTGCGCGGGATCGGTGACTCGCTGGAGGACACCGACCACCTTTTCGGCCTGATCCAGTTCAAGGTGGGGACGGGCGGCGAGGCGGCCGAGTACCTCGGTGAGTGGGACTTCCCGCTCAACAAACTGCTCCACAAGGCGTTCGACATGTACATGTCCCGCCGCTGAGGCGCCCCGCCTCGCACCGGGACCCGGCCGCGGACACCGAGCCACAGAGAACTTGACGAGAACAGAGAAGAGGTCTCATCGGCCATGGCGCTCACCCTCTACGTCGACACCGACCGCTGGCGGGCGCACCAGCGGTCGGTGCTGGCGGACTTCCCCGACCTGATCCCGGTGTGCAAGGGCAACGGCTACGGCTTCGGCCATGACCGGCTGGCCGAGGAGGTGGACCTCCTCGGCACCGGCATCATCGCGGTCGGCACGACCTACGAGGCCGCGGCCATGAAGGACCGCTTCAGCGGCGACATCCTCGTGCTGACGCCCTACCGGCGCAGCGAGGAGCCGGTGCCGCTGCCCGACCGGGTGATCCGTTCCGCGTCGTCCGTGGACGGCGTGTACGGGCTGGTCGGCTCGCGTGTCGTGGTCGAGGTCATGAGTTCGATGAAGCGGCACGGCGTCACGCCGCGCGACCTCGGCAAGCTGCACGCGGCGCTGGACGACGTACGCCTCGAAGGGTTCGCCATCCACCTGCCGCTCGACCGCACGGACGGCTCCGACGCGGTGGAGGAGGTCATCGGCTGGATGGACCAGCTCCGGGCGGCGCGGCTGCCGCTCGACACGATGTTCGTGAGCCACCTGACCTCCCCCGAGCTGGCGCGGCTGCGGCAGCAGTTCCCGCAGACGCGCTTCCGGGCGCGGATCGGTACGCGGCTGTGGCTGGGCGACCACGGCGCCACGGAGTACCGCGGCGCGGTGCTGGACGTGACGCCGGTGGCCAAGGGCGACCGCTTCGGCTACCGGCAGCAGAAGGCCCCGGCGGACGGCTGGCTCGCCGTCGTCGCGGGGGGCACGTCGCACGGGGTCGGGCTTGAGGCGCCCAAGGCGCTGCAATCGATGTCCTCGCGCGCGAAAGGCATGGCCCGCGCGGGCCTCGCCACGGTGAACCGCAACCTGTCGCCGTTCGTGTGGGACGGGAAGCAGCGCTGGTTCGCCGAGCCGCCGCACATGCAGGTGTCGATCCTCTTCGTCCCGGCGGAGGCGCAGGGGCCCAAGGTGGGCGACGAGCTGAAGGCCATCCTGCGGCACACCACGACCCAGGTCGACCGGGTCGTGAACCGCTGACGGCCGCGCAGCACGGAGAACGGCGGCAGCCCCGGTCTTCCCGACCGGGGCTGCCGCCGTTTCCGCGTGTCGCGGTTCCGCTCGCGCGAGGCTCAGCTCTCGACTTCGCCGCGGATGAACTTCTCGACGGCCTCACGGGCGGCGTCGTCGAAGTACTGCACCGGCGGGGACTTCATGAAGTACGAGGAGGCCGAGAGGATCGGGCCGCCGATGCCGCGGTCCTTGGCGATCTTCGCGGCGCGCAGGGCGTCGATGATGACACCGGCCGAGTTGGGGGAGTCCCACACCTCAAGCTTGTACTCAAGGTTCAGCGGGACGTCACCGAAGGCGCGGCCTTCCAGGCGGACGTACGCCCACTTGCGGTCGTCGAGCCAGGCGACGTAGTCGGACGGGCCGATGTGCACGTTCTTCTCGCCGAGGTCCCGGTCGGGGATCTGGGAGGTGACGGCCTGGGTCTTGGAGATCTTCTTGGACTCCAGCCGGTCGCGCTCCAGCATGTTCTTGAAGTCCATGTTGCCGCCGACGTTCAGCTGCATCGTGCGGTCGAGCACGACACCGCGGTCCTCGAACAGCTTCGCCATCACGCGGTGGGTGATGGTGGCGCCGACCTGCGACTTGATGTCGTCGCCGACGATCGGCACGCCCGCCTCGGTGAACTTGTCCGCCCACTCCTTGGTGCCGGCGATGAAGACCGGGAGGGCGTTGACGAACGCGACCTTGGCGTCGATGGCGGCCTGCGCGTAGAACTTCGCGGCGCTCTCGGAGCCGACCGGCATGTAGCACACGAGGACGTCGGCGCGCGTGTCCTTCAGGACCTGGACGACATCGACGGGGGCCTCGTCGGACTCGACGATGGTCTCGCGGTAGTACTTGCCGAGACCGTCGTGGGTCTCGCCGCGCTGCACGGTGACGCCGCTCGGCGGCACGTCGCAGATCTTGATGGTGTTGTTCTCGCTGGCGCCGATGGCGTCGGCGAGGTCGATGCCGACCTTCTTGGCGTCGACGTCGAAGGCGGCCACGAACTCGATGTCCGAGACGTGGTAGTCCCCGAACTGGACGTGCATCAGACCCGGAACCCGGCTGTCCGGGGCGGCGTCCTTGTAGTACTCGACGCCCTGTACCAGCGAGGCGGCGCAGTTACCCACGCCGGCGATGGCTACGCGAACCGAACCCATACCGGTTTGCTCCCTGTGTGTGTGCTTGACCTGCCCCGCTACGTCGCGGGGCGTTATGTGGTGGTGTCGTCGGACGGTGGCCACTCGCGCTCGCGCGCACTGCCCCGATCGTCGCGTCGCTCGCGCTGATCGCGTCCTTCCCGCTCGCTCTCGATGAGCTCGTTGAGCCAGCGGACTTCACGCTCCACGGACTCCATGCCGTGTCGCTGTAGTTCGAGGGTGTACGCGTCGAGCTTCTCGCGGGTGCGCGCCATGGAGGCCCGCATCTTCGCGAGGCGCTCCTCCAGCCGGCTGCGACGGCCTTCGAGGACGCGCATCCGCACGTCGCGGGACGTCTGGCCGAAGAACGCGAAGCGGACGCCGAAGTGCTCGTCCTCCCACGCGTCGGGGCCGGTCTGGTCGAGCAGCTCCTCGAAGCGTTCCTTGCCCTCGGCGGTGAGCCGGTAGACGATCTTGGCCCGCCGGTTCGTCAGGGGGGCGGCGGTCCGGGGGTCGGCCGGGTGGTGTCCCGGCTCCTCCGTCAGCCAGCCCTGCTGCACGAGCGTCTTGAGGCACGGGTAGAGGGAGCCG
The DNA here is from genome assembly GCF_047200595.1 of Streptomyces sp. MS19. Taxonomy (NCBI): domain Bacteria; kingdom Bacillati; phylum Actinomycetota; class Actinomycetes; order Kitasatosporales; family Streptomycetaceae; genus Streptomyces; species Streptomyces sp. MS19. The sequence continues at coordinate 183,253 of NZ_JBJZOH010000006.1, forward strand.
TAGCTGAAGGCGCGGAAGACACCGAGCGAGGTGTTGAGCCGCTTCCGCAGCTCGTATCCATGCATCGGGGATTCACGCAGGAGGCCGAGGACGGCGAACTCGAGAATCCCTGATCGCCGGCTCACCGGGGAGACCACCTCCGTCCTCATGCGTGTGCCTTGCCCGTCCGTGTGTGCTGTGCTCTGGTGCCCGCGCCGACGTGCGCCGTGGGGCGCCGTCGTGCGCTGTCTCGCACCGATGTATCGGCGCGATACATCCTGACGATAGAACGGGCTGGAAGACTCGGCAAGCCGGACGCCGGTGAACGGGGTCACATCTTCACGTCGCGCCGCGCGTTTCGCACCAATTGCTCCTCGGCGCTGGAAACTCCGGCGCCGGTGCTGCGTAGTCTTGGCCCGTGCAGACCACCGCGGCGAGGAACTCCAGGGCTCCCACGGGCGTCCTGATCCGTGGTGCCGTGCGTCCGAACACAGGCTCGGACCGCACTTCGGGGGAGTGGAACCAACCAGTAGTACCTGCCGTCACGAGGCGATGGCGTCTGTCCGAGGAGTAGCTGTCCATGAGCGAGCACCGTCGCAAACAGCCGCCAGGGCGCGGCCGCCGCGCCGCGGCGCCGTCCGGCCGCCGGGCCGGCCCGCCGCCACCGCCACCGGCGGACGACGTGGGGGTGGGTGACACCCTCTCCGGCGCGACGAGCGAACGACCCTACGGAAGCCGGGCGGAGGCGCGCCGCGCGGCACAGCGCGGCGGCACCAGCAGGCGGCGCGGCGGGCGGCCGGAGGCGCGGCGGAAGCGCTTCATCGACTACCCGAGGTCGGGGCACACGGGGCTCCGCCGCTGGATGCCGTCCTGGCGCCAGGTCCTCGGTTCTGCGATGGCCTTCTTCCTCATGCTGGTGGGGCTCGTCGGCATCGCGTTCGCGATGACCGACATCCCCAGCGAGAACGCCGTCGCCAACGCGCAGAGCAACACGTACTACTGGGCCGACGGCTCCCGTATGACCTCCACGGGCGATGTCAACCGCCGCATCCTCCAGCTGGAGGACATCCCGCAGGAGGTGCAGGACACCGTCATCGCGGTGGAGAACGCCTCCTTCTGGGACGACGCCGGTATCGATCCGGTGGGTATCGGCCGGGCCATGCTGAACATGGCGCGCGGCGGCGACGTCCAGTCGGGCTCCACCATCACCCAGCAGTACGTCAAGAACATGTATCTCAGCTCCGACCAGACGCTCTCCCGCAAGTTCAGGGAGCTCATGCTGTCGGTGAAGGTGGGAACGGTTCAGTCGAAGGAGGAGATCCTCCAGGGGTATCTCAACACCTCCTGTTTCGGACGGAACGCCTGCGGCATCCAGGCGGCCTCGGAGACCTTCTTCAAGAAGAACCCCGACGATCTGACGACGAGCGAGATCGCCTTCCTCGCGGGCCAGCTCAAGGGCCCGAGCCTCTACGACCCGTACGACCCGGAGACAGGCGAGCTCACCGAAGAACGTCAGCAGCGGGCCGAGGAGCGGTGGGCCACCGTCCTCCAGCGGCGCGTCGACGTCGGGCAGCTGACCACCGCGCAGCGGGACGAGATCATCGCGGAGGGCTTCCCCGAGGTCGCGGCGCCGACCCCGGCGGTGATCAGGGCCGGGCAGATCGGCTATCTCCTCGACCTGGTGGACAACTACATCTACGCCAACACCGGCCTTGAGGAGGGCCAGCTCGACGAGGGCGGCTACGCGATCCACACCACGTTCGACAAGACGATGATGGATCAGATGGAAGCCGCGGTGAACGAGAGCATGGAGGAGCTCGATCCGGACGAGCGGCCGGAGGACCGGTACGTGCAGTTCGGCGGCGCGGCCGTGGTGCCGGGTGACGGGGCGATCCGTGCCATCTACGGCGGTCCGGGCTACGAAGAGCACTTCATGAACAACGCGGACAGCCCCAACGTCCAGGTCGGCTCGACCTTCAAGCCCTTCGTGCTGGCCGCGGCGTTCCGGGACGGCATCCGCGACCCCGACGGGCAGCCGGACCAGGGCCGCGACTCCCGGACGATCCTGTCGCCCGACAGCGTCTACCGCAGCGAGAACCATCTCGTCATCCAGCAGTACAACGGCGAGACACTGATGGTCGATGACGAGGAGACCGGCGAGGAGGTTCCCTGGGAACAGGAGAACTTCGAAGGCGGCGACCAGGGCGACATCACCCTGCGCCAGGCCACGAACGTCTCGGCCAACAGCCCCTTCGTCCAGCTGGGCATGGACATCGGCCCGGCGACCGTCGCCCAGGCCGCTCAGGACGCCGGCCTACTGGAGGACAGCCTCGGCCACGTCAGCGAGAAAGTGCCGACGTTCGCGCTCGGTGTCTCCACCCCTGGACCGATCCGCATGGCGACCGCCTACAGCACCTTCGCCGCCAGCGGCGAGGAGAACGAGCCGTACTCCCTGACCCAGCTCCTTCGCGGGGACGACGTGGTCTGGGAACACGAGCACGAGCCGACCCAGGCCTTCACCTCGGACGTCGCGGACACGGTCACCGACATGCTCGAAGGCGTCATCCAGGAGGGCAGCGGAACCCGGGCGAAGGACATCGGCTTCCCCGTCGCCGGCAAGACCGGGACCACGGACGACAACAAGAGCGCCTGGTTCGTCGGGTACAGCAGCGAGCTGTCCACGGCGATCGGCATGTGGCGGTCGCCCGACTCCGAGGAAGAGCTGTACGAGGGCGACGACTACGGCGTCGGTGAGTTCCTGCCGATGTACAACACCGCCGGGCTCCCGAAGATCGCCGGTGGTTCCCTGCCCCTCGGGACGTGGATGAGCTTCATGAGCGCCGCGTCCAACGGTGACGAGCATGCCTTCCCGGAGCCGCCGGACGAGCTGGGCACCATCGTGTGGGACGAGCAGGCCGAGAGCCCGACCCCGACGCAGACCGAGACCGAGGAGCCGTCGGAGGAGCCCTCCGAGGAGGAGACGTCCGAAGAGCCCTCCGAGGAACCCTCCGAGGAACCCTCGACCGAGGAACCGCCTCCGCCCACACCGACCGAGACCTGCGGCATCTTCAATCCGTGTACGGACGGAGGCGCCTCAGGAGGCCCGGAGGGGACCGACCAGGGCGGGACAGGTGATCCTGGCGGAACCGACCAAGGCGGCGGCACCGGCGAGCCAGGGGGGACCACGGAGGGGCAACCCGGTGGTGCCGAGGGAGCCGATCGCGGCAATGACGGAGGGGACGGCGGGATCTTCTGACAGCTGTGCCCTGACCTCGTGACGGAGGGGCCGTGCGGCAGGATGTGGGCATGGAGCATCCCATCCCGCGACCGGCCGTACGGCCCACCGTCCAGGACGAGGTGGCCGCCGCAGCCAGCGAGCTGATCGGCGGCCCCGCCGGCCGCCGGGCGATGCCCGGCACCGACCGGCGGAACCCCCTCCGCGTCGTCGCCCTGGTCATGATCGGGATGTTCGCGCTCGGGATGGCCCAGAAGGCCCCCTGCTACGACGGCGGATGGTTCGAGAGCCCCACGGCTCAGTACACCCACGCGTGCTACTCCGACATCCCGCACCTCTACACAGGCCGCGGGTTCGCCGAGGGGCTCACCCCCTACTTCGACTCCCTCCCCGAGCGGATCTCCGGCGGGATGGAGTACCTCGAATATCCGGTTCTCACCGGTCTCTTCATGCAGATCACCGCGTGGGTGACGCCGGACTCGGTCGCCCAGCCCGAGCGGCTCTACTGGATGACGAACTCCGCGCTGCTGATGATCTGCGCGGTGATCATCGCCCTCTGCGTCAGCCGGACCCACGCCCACCGCCCCTGGGACGGCCTGCTCGTCGCCCTCGCGCCCGCGCTGGCCCTGACCGCCACGATCAACTGGGACCTGCTCGCCGTGGCGCTCACCGCCGCCGCCCTGCTCATGTGGTCCCGCAGCCGCCCGATGGCCGCCGGTCTCCTCATCGGCCTGGCGACGGCCACCAAGCTCTATCCGGCCCTGTTGCTCGGCCCCTTGTTCATCCTCTGCCTACGGGCCGGGCGCCGGCGCGCCTTCGGTGCCACGGCGGGTGCCGCCGTGGCCGCCTGGCTCGCGGTCAACCTGCCGGTGATGATCGGCGCGCCGGACGGGTGGGCGAAGTTCTACACGTTCAGCGAGGAGCGGGCCGTCGACTTCGGCTCGTTCTGGCTGATCGTCGCGCAGCGCACGGAGTCGGAACTCGGCGCGGTCAACACCTACGCCACCGGGCTCGTCGCCCTCGGCTGCCTGGCGCTCGGCGTGCTCGCCCTCAGGGCCCCCCGCCGCCCCCGGCTGGGACAGCTGGCCTTCCTCGTGGTCGCGCTGTTCATCGTGACCAACAAGGTCTACTCACCGCAGTACGTGCTGTGGCTGATCCCCCTGGCGGTGCTCGCCCGGCCGCGCTGGCGGGACTTCCTCATCTGGCAGACGTGTGAAGTGCTCTACTTCCTCGGCATCTGGATGTATCTCGCCTATCTGAACTCCGAGGATCACGACGGGCTCTCGGTAGACGGCTACCAGTGGGCCATCCTCCTGCACCTCTGCGGAACCCTGTGGTTCGGCGCCATGGTGATCCGGGACATCGTCCGTCCCGAGTACGACGTCATCCGGCGCGACGGCTCCGACGATCCGGGCGGCGGTGTCCTCGACAGCGCGCCGGACGTCTTCACGCTGCGGCGCGCCGAGGTGCCCACCGCGCAGCCCGCGGCCTATGTGGATTGGGGGACCCGTGGCGACACGACCGACCCAGCGGATGTTTCACGTGAAACGTAGCGGACCGGGACAGCCTGCCGGGACGGTCACTCAGCTCCGGGTCCTGCTGCGCCGGGCCGGCTTCCGGAGGCTGCTGACCGTCCGGCTGCTCTCCCAGTTCGGTGACGGCGTCTTCCAGGTCGGCCTGGCCACCTATGTGGTCTTCTCCCCGGAGCAGCAGACAAGCCCGGGGGACATCGCGGCGGCAATGGCGGTGCTGCTCCTCCCCTACTCGCTGCTCGGGCCGTTCGCCGGCGTCCTGCTGGATCGATGGCGCAGACGCCAGGTGCTGCTCCACGGGAACCTGCTGCGGAGCCTCATGGCCCTTGCCACCGCCGCGCTGGCCCTGGCCGGGGCGGCGGACTGGCTTTTCTATCTCTCGGCGCTCTCGGTGACGGCGGTCAACCGCTTCATCCTGGCCGGACTCTCCGCCGGACTCCCCCAGGTCGTCGAGCGGGAGCAGCTGGTCGTTGCCAACTCGCTGTCGCCCACGGCCGGCACGCTCGCGGCCACGGTGGGCGGCGGGGCCTCCTTCGCCGTGCAGTTCGTCGCCCGATCCCAGGGCGGCGAGGATGCCGCCGCGCTGTTGCTGGCCGCCCTGATCTACGTCGCGGCCGGTCTGTCCGCGCTCGCGATGCACGCGGACCTGCTGGGCCCCGAGCGGCAGCCCGTGCTTCCCCGGCTGGCCGACGCGGTGGCGGACACCGCCCGAGGGCTGGTCGCCGGGCTCCGTCATCTCCGCGAACGCCCCCTCGCCGCGTGGACTCTCGCCGGGGTCGGGGTACTCCGGTTCTGCTACGGCGCCCTGCTGGTCACCGTGCTGATGCTCGCGCGCTACTCCTGGTCGGACTCCGGCAGCGGCGGAAACGAGGGAGTGGCCCTGCTCGGCGTCGCGGTCGGGGTCTCCGGCGCGGGCTTCTTCGCCGCCGCGCTCCTGACCCCCTGGGCCGTGGCCCGGCTCGGCCGGCTCGGATGGTTCGCCACCTGTGCGGGAACGGCGGCCGTCCTGGTGCCCGCACTGGGACTTTCCTTCCGGCCCCTGCCGGTGATGCTTGCCGCGTTCCTGCTGGGGCTGGTGACCCAGGGACCGAAGATCGTCACGGACACCGTGGTGCAGTCCTCGGTGGACGACGCCTTCCGCGGCCGTGTCTTCTCGCTCTACGACATGCTGTTCAACATCGCCTTCGTGGCGGCCGCCGGGCTGGCGGCCCTGATACTGCCACGCGACGGCCGGTCCAGCGCGCTGCTGCTGACCGTCGCAGTGCTCTACGCCCTGACCGCGTTCACCGTCCACCGGCTGCACCGGTGGACGGTTTCACGTGAAACGGTCACTTCTGGGCAGACCACCACTCCTTGAGCGCGGCCTCGGCGGCCTCCCGGCCCAGCGGCCCCTGCTCGATACGGAGCTCCAGCAGGTAGCGGTACGCCTTGCCCACCTCGGGGCCGGGACCGATACCGAGGGCCGTCATGATCGCGTTCCCGTCCAGGTCCGGCCGGATGGCCTCCAGTTCCTCTTGTTCCTGCAAGCGCTCGATCCGCTGCTCCAGGCCGTCGTACGCCTGGGAGAGCGCCTGCGCCTTCCGCTTGTTGCGCGTCGTGCAGTCCGAGCGCGTCAGCTTGTGCAGCCGGTGGAGGAGGGGACCGGCGTCCCGCACGTAGCGGCGCACGGCGGAGTCCGTCCACTCCCCGGTGCCATAGCCGTGGAACCGCAGGTGGAGTTCGACCAGGCGGGAGACGTCCTTGACCATGTCGTTCGGATACTTCAGCCGCGTCATCCGCTGCTTGGTCATCTTGGCGCCCACCACCTCGTGGTGGTGGAACGAGACACGGCCGTCCGACTCGAACCGGCGCGTCCTGGGCTTCCCGATGTCGTGGAGCAGGGCCGCGAGCCTCAGCACCAGATCGGGGCCCTCGTCCTCCAGCGCGATGGCCTGCTCCAGCACGGTCAGGCTGTGCTCGTACACGTCCTTGTGCCGGTGGTGCTCGTCCCGCTCCAGCCGGAGCGCGGGCACCTCGGGCAGCACGCGGTCGGCGAGCCCCGTCTCCACGAGGAGGGTGATCCCCTTGCGGGGGTGCACGCTCAGCAGCAGCTTGTTCAGCTCGTCCCGCACCCGCTCGGCCGACACGATGTCGATCCGGTCCGCCATGGCCCGCATCGCGTCCCGCACCGGCTCGGCGACGGCGAAGTCCAGCTGGGCGGAGAAGCGGGCGGCCCGCATCATGCGCAGCGGATCGTCGGAGAACGACTCCTCGGGGGTCGCCGGTGTACGCAGCACCCGCTGCGCGAGGTCACCCAGCCCGTCGTAGGGATCGACGAACTCCTTGCGTGGCAGGGCGACCGCCATGGCGTTGACCGTGAAGTCACGGCGGAGCAGGTCCTCCTCCAGCGACTCCCCGTACGCCACCTCCGGCTTGCGCGACGTCCGGTCGTATGCCTCCGACCGGTAGGTGGTGATCTCCAGCTGGAAGTCACGTACCCCGTCACCGCGGTCCCCGCCGTCACCGTCGGTGTCCGGCGCGCTCTTGCGGCAGCCCACCGTGCCGAAGGCGATGCCGACGTCCCAGACCGCGTCCGCCCAGGGCCGCACGATGCGGAGGACGTCCTCCGGGCGCGCGTCGGTCGCGAAGTCCAGATCGTTGTCCAGCCGGCCGAGTAGCGCGTCCCGGACGGAACCCCCCACCAGGGCGAGGGAGAAACCGGCCTCGGCGAAGCGGACGGCCAGGTCGTCGGCGACGGGCGCGACCCGCAGCAGCTCTCCGACGGCCTGCCGCTGCACCTGCCCCAGCTCCGGAGCGGGGGGACGGGCGTGTGTGTCTCTGGTGTCGTTCGGCACAACAGCACAGGGTACGTGGCCGGTCCCCGCCGGTGCCTCCCGCCGGGGTACGGGAGACGCGGCACTCCGCCCCGTCGATCATCGTTACCATGAGGGCCGATCGGTGACGAGGGAACGGGGCTTACGCGTGGCAGAGGTGGCAGAGACGGTGTCCTGCGCCCCTCCGGACCGGCGCCCGGAGGCCGGGATCCGCCGCCCGCGGCGTCTGCTCGCACTGGTCACCGGGCTGATCGCCGGAACCCCTTTGCTGACCGGTCTGACGCCCGCCTCGGCGGTCGCCGCGGCTCCGGTGGAGGTCACCGCCGACTCGCAGCGGACGACCGTCTCGATCATCGATCTGACCCCGGCCTCGCCCGGGGCCGACGACACCGTCACCGTCCGGGGCACGGTCACCAACAACGGGGACTCCGCCATCGTCGACAGTTCGGTGGCCGCGCGCACCGGCGTGGAGCTCACCAGTCGCAGCGCCATCGAGGACGCCCTGCGCCGCGACGGGTTCACCGACCGCACGGTCGACGGCGCGATAGTGGACGAGTACTCCCAGGAGATCGGCACCATCGCCCCGGGGCTCTCCGCCACCTTCGCCCTGGACGTGCCCGTCGAGGCCCTCGAACTGGACGGGGACGGCGTCTACCAGGTCGGTGTCACCCTCACCGGGCAGACCGAGGCCGAGCGCTGGGACCACATCTACGGCATGGGCAGGACGCTGCTCCCCTGGCAGCCGGACGGCACCGGCACCGCGAGGACCGGCCTCACGGTCCTGTGGCCCCTGATCTCCACGTCCCACCTGACGGCGGAGACGGGACCCGACGCCGAGCAGACGCCCGCCTTCCGCGACGACTCCCTGCTGGAGGAGATCTCCCCCGGCGGCCGGCTGGACCAGCTGGTGGAACTGGGCGCCGGCCTCCCCGTGACCTGGGTGATCGACCCCGACGTGCTGGCCTCCGTGGAGGCGATGACGGAGGGCTACCGGATCGACACCCCGGACGGGCCGGTGAACGGGCAGGGCCAGGAAGAGGCGAGCGCCTTCCTGCAACGGCTGCGCACCGTCCTGCGCGACGCCGAGGTGGTCGCCCTGCCGTTCGCCGACCCCGACATCGCCGCACTCGCCCACCGGGGCCAGGAGGTGCGGGGCACACTCGGGCATCTGCGAGACGCCACCGTGATGGCGGGCGACACCGTACAGGCCATTCTGGACACCGAGGCGCGCACGGACTTCGCCTGGCCCGTCGAAGGCGCCGTGGACCCGGAGATCTTGTCCGTCGGGACGTCCGCGGGGGCGGACAAGATCATCGCCCGCAGCGACAGCCTCCGGGCACCGGAGTCCCTCGCCTACACGCCCTCCGCGCCGCGCCCGCTCGGTGACGGCGTCACGGCGGTCGTCGCGGACGCCCGGCTGTCCACCCTCTTCGAAGGCGACATGTCCAGCGGCGCGTCGGCGTCCCTCGCCCAGCAGCAACTGCTGGCCCAGACGTTCTCGATCACCCAGCAGGAGCCCGCGAACGAGCGGAACATCCTGCTGGCCCCCCAGCGCATGCCGAACGCCCGGCAGGCACAGGCGATGGCGAGCGCCCTGACCGCGCTCCAGGAGGACGGCGACTGGGTACGCTTCACCCCGCTGTCCGAGACGGCGGACGCCGCACCCGATCCCGCGCTCTCCGCCGACGTGCCCTCGGCGTCGGACTACCCCCAGGCCCTCCGCGACCAGGAACTGCCCACGAGCGCCTTCCAGGCGATGCGGCACACCCAGCGGACGCTGGACGAGTTCACCGTCATCCTGACCCGTCCCGACCGCGTGGAGACGCCCTACGGGAACGCCATCCGCCGCGAGATGTCCACGTCGTGGCGCGGCCAGGCACAGGACGCCTCGGAGTACCGCGCGAGTGTGCAGAACGGTCTTGAGGAGCTGCGCAGCCAGGTGCGCATCATCCCGAAGTCGCCGATCATGCTCTCCGGCCGCAGCGCCACCATCCCCATCACGATCCAGAACAACCTGGTGCAGGACGTGCGAGGGCTCGAACTGCGCCTCACCTCCTCCCGCCGCTTCGGCCTTGAGGTGAGCGGGCCCCAGGAGATCACCGTCAGCGGCGGCCACAGCCAGTCGGTGAAGTTCACCACCACGGCGCGTGCCAACGGCAAGACCATGATCGAGGCGCAGCTCTTCACCGCCGACAACAAGCCCTTCGGCGAGGTGATGCGCTTCCAGGCGGACGTCAACTCGATCACCTCGACGGTGCTGATGGTGATCGCCGGCGGTCTCCTGCTCGTCGTGCTGGCGGGCATCAGGATGTACACGCAGCGGAAGCGCGCGTCCCGGATATCCGACGCCGACGACACGGACCAGGACGCGGACCAGGACACGGCCGGGGAAGCCACCCGGCCCCCGGGGGACGACGGTCCTCCCGGGCCGGACGCACGGGACGCGCCGGACGACCCGGCGGGTGAGCCGGGCAACGACACCGGCGACGACAGCGCCGGGGCTCCGCCCAAGGGTGAGAGGCTGGACGACGACCAGTGAGCCGCCGGCCGGACAGGCACCACCGGCCCGTGATTCTTGAGGTGGAGTAGCGATGGAAGCGCCGTACGACCGTGAGGACGGCCAGGCGCCGGGCGGTGGCGACCCCTCTCGCAGGCGGTCGGGTCACCCGGGGCAGCCGCGTCAGCCGGGCGTGCCCGGCGACCATCCATCCCCGCCCACGGGTTACGGCCCGGCAGGCGGCCAGGGGGACCCGTACGCCCAGGGCGGCTACGGCCCCGACGGCTACGGCCGGAACGCCTACGGGCAGGGCGGCGGCTACGGGCAGGGCGGCTACGCGCAGGACAGCCACTTCCAGGGTGACGGCGGCGCCTACGGCAACGCCGGCCATCCCACCGACGGCTACGCGGGCGGCGAGTTCGGCGCCCCCTACGACCCGTCCGCCCCCTACCAGCAGCCGCACCAGCCCTCACAGGGAGGCCACCACTCCCAGCAGTACGGCGGCGCGGGCTACCACCAGGACCCCGGCTACCAGCCGTACGCCGACGGCCGGCAGGCCCCCCCGCCCGACGCGCGGTACGACCGCGCCGGACAGCCGCCCCCCGGCCCGCACCAGGACTACCGGCAGCAGCACACCGCCTACGGCCAGGAGCCCCAGCAGTGGGCGGGCGGGCAGGTCCCCGGCGGGTACCAGCAGCCGTACGGGAGCCCGCAGGACCGGCCGTACGGCGGCAGCGGCATCGACGGCCTGATGAACAGGGCGGGGGAGCAGCCGCCCGAGCCGGGCGGGCCGGGGCACCGGCCCGACCTGGACGACGCCTTCGCCCACCTCTTCCGTGACCAGCAGAGCGGCTCCCAGCCCTATCCCCCGCCGTCCACCCGGCAGGGGCCTCCGCCGGAACAGGACGAGCGCACCGGGTACGGGCCCCCGCAGGACCAGTCGGCGCGGTATGAGGCGGGGCAGTACGAGGCCGGACGGCACGAACAGCCGCACGAGCAGGAACAGGAAGAACCGCCCGCACCGGCCAAGAAGCCCGGCCGCGCGGCCAGCCTCCTGCGCTCAAGCGCCATCATGGCGGCCGGCACCCTGGTGTCCCGCCTGACCGGCTTCGTCCGGCAGCTCGTGATCGTGGCGGCCCTGGGCGCCGCCGTCCTCGGCGACACCTACACCGTCGCATGGGCGCTGCCCAACATGATCTACATCCTGACCATCGGCGGCGGACTGAACTCGGTGTTCGTCCCCCAGCTGGTCCGCTCCATGCGGAACGACCGCGACGGCGGTGACGCCTACGCGAACCGCCTGCTGACCCTCGTCATGGTCATCCTGGGCGCGCTGGTCGTCGTGGCCGTGTTCGCCGCCCCGCTGCTGGTCCGCCTCATGTCGGCCAAGATCGCCGACGACCCGGCGGCCAACGAGGTGGCGGTCACCTTCGCCCGCTACTTCCTGCCGACCATCTTCTTCATGGGCGTCCACGTCGTCCTCGGACAGATCCTCAACGCCCGGGACCGCTTCGGCCCGATGATGTGGACCCCGGTCCTGAACAACATCGTGGTGATCTTCACCTGCGGGATGTTCCTGTGGGTCTACGGCACCCAGCGCACCTCCGGCGTCGGCGTCACGACCATCACGCCCGAGGGCGTACGGCTCCTCGGCGTCGGTACGCTGCTCGGTCTCGTCGTCCAGGCCCTCGCGATGCTGCCCTACCTCCGGGCAGCCGGGTTCCGTGTCCGCCCGCGCTTCGACTGGCGCGGGCACGGCATGGGCAAGGCGGCCAAGCTCGCCAAGTGGACCGTCCTGTTCGTGCTCGCCAACCAGGCGGGACTTGTCGTCGTCACCCAGTTCGCCACCTGGGCCGGCGACAACGCGGAGCGCGCCGGATACCCGGGCACGGGCTTCATCGCCTACAACAGCGCGCTGCTGATCTGGCAGATGCCCCAGGCGATCATCACCGTGTCGGTGATGGCGGCGCTCCTGCCGCGGCTCTCCCGCTCCGCCGCGGACGGGGACGCGGGGGCGGTACGCGACGACCTGTCGCACGGCCTGCGGACCTCGGCGGTGGCCATCGTCCCCATCGCCTTCGCGTTCGTCGCGCTCGGCGTCCCCATGTGCACCCTGCTCTTCGGGGCGGCCGGCGACGACGGCGCCCGTTCCTTCGGCTACATCCTGATGGCCTTCGGTCTGGGCCTCATCCCCTTCTCTGCCCAGTACGTCGTCCTGCGGGCCTTCTACGCGTACGAGGACACCCGCACGCCGTTCTACAACACGGTCATCGTCTCCCTCACCTGGATCGTCCTGTCGGCGATCTCCTTCGTCGCCCTGCCCGACCGCTGGGTGGTCGCGGGTATCGCCCTGAGCTACGGCGCGGCCTACGCGATCGGTGTGCGCACCGCCTGGCGCCGCCTGCGCCGCCGGATGCGCGCGGACCTGGACGGGGCCAGGATCGTCAGGACCTACATCCGGCTGGCCGGCGCGAGCATCCCGGCCGCGCTGGTGGGCGGCGTGGTCGGATTCGCCGTCCTGGGAGCGCTCGGGGAGGGCATCGTGGGCTCGATCGCCGCGCTGGCGGCGGGAGGGCTGATTCTCCTCGCGATTTTCTACGTCGCCGCACGTCGCATGCGTATCGAGGAACTGACCGCACTTGTCGGAATGATCCGGGGACGCCTGGGCCGCTGAAATCTCGCTTTCTGGGCATTCGGTCTGGAGAAGCACCGCACGACACCCGTCGGCCTTCCGGTGTACGGCTCCCGGCCGCATTCATATGTCGTGCAGCACTGCGGACTACCGGCACAATGAGTCTGGCAGTGTCAACAGCCCGACATCCGAGAACGGGGAGGCGGAACGACGGTGGCCGAACGGAGCACGGCGACGAGCCCACCGCAGGGTCCGACCGGCGTCCGCGACACCGCGGACGCCACGGACGCCGAGCGTGCCGACACCAGAACGATCTCGCTCGCCGCCGAGCCGACACGCCCGGCATCACGCGTCCCGGAGAAGAGCGCCGACAGCCCGGAGACACCCGAGCTGCACAGCGGGCACAGACTCGCCAAGCGCTACCGGCTGGAGGAGTGCATCACCCGACTGGACGGCTTCAGCAGCTGGCGCGCGATGGACGAGAAGCTGCGCCGCGCCGTCGGCGTCCACGTCCTCCCTGCCTCCCACGAGCGCGCCGCGTCCGTCCTGACCGCCGCCCGGTCGGCCGCCCTGCTCGGTGACCCGCGCTTCGTCCAGGTCCTCGACGCGGTCGAGGAGAAGGGCCAGGTGCACGTCATCCACGAGTGGCTGCCCGACGCGGTCCCGCTCAGCACCGTCCTGGCCACAGGACCGCTCGACGCCTACGAGGCGCACGCCCTCGCGGGCCAGGTCGCCCAGGCGATGGCCGCCGCGCACCGCAAGGACCTGGCGCACCTGCGGCTCACTCCGGCCACCGTGCTGCGCACCGGGCCCGGTCAGTACCGCATCCGGGGCCTCGCCGTGGACGCCGCACTGCGCGGCATCACCGCCGACAACCCCCGCCGCGCCGATACCGAGGCCATCGGAGCGCTCCTGTACGCCGCTCTGACGCAGCGCTGGCCGTACGGGGAGGGTGCGTACGGTCTGAGCGGTGTCGCCGGCCTGGGGAAGAGTTCACGGGACCCGCTCGCCACCCCGGAGCAGGTGCGCGCGGGGGTGCACCGCGGGCTGTCCGAGATCGCGATGCGCGCCCTGGTGAACGACGGCGCGACCGCCGCCAGCCAGAAGCCCCCCTGCACCACCCCCGAGGAGCTGGACGAGGCGCTGGCCGCCCTGCCGCGCATCAGGCCGGCCGAGCCCACGCCCGCGGGTATTCCCGCCTTCCAACACACGACCTACCAGCGAGGCAGCCTTGGCGCCGTGCCGGGAAGCGCCGCGTCGCCCCTGCGTCCGCCGCCGCCCCCCGAGCCCGCGCTGCCGGGACGGACGGGCGCGGCCCTCAAGTGGGGTGTCTCCGCCCTCCTCATCGCGGCGCTGGGTCTGGGCAGCTGGCAGATCGCGGACGCGCTGCTCACCAACGAGAGCCCGACCGGTGACACGGCCACCGAGCCGATCGCTCCCCCCGTGGAGAACAACGACGCTCCCGCCCCCGGGCCCATCGAGGTCAGCGGGATCACCGAACTCGATCCGCTCGGGAACGCGCAGGACCCCGAGCGTGTCGGCAATGTGATCGACGGCGACCCCGGGACCGAATGGCGCACCAGCAACTACTTCGGTCCTGGCTTCGCCAATCTCAAGGAGGGGACGGGTCTTGTGCTCGACCTCGGCGAGGTCCGGCCGGTCAGCTCCCTCACGGTCGAGACGCTCGGCGGCACCTCGATGGAGCTGAGGGTCGCGGACGCGGACGCCACCACCGCGCCGACCTCCGCCGACGACTTCGAGACAGTGGCCGACGGCAGCGGGGACAGCGTCACGCTCACTCCCGAGAGCGCGATCGAGACACAGTTCGTTCTCGTCTGGCTCACCGAGCTGCCTCAGGGCGGAGATGGCAACTACCGTGGCCGCATCACGGAGATCTCCGTCACGGGGTGATCGGCCGAGGACGAGCGCGGCGGGCCTCTCCTGGCCCGGCAGAGGAGAGGGGAGGTCCCGCGGTGGCACAGCGTGTACCCCGCGACCCGGCCCTCGACAGCGATGAGGAGCTGCTCGCCCGGCACACACAGGGTGACCCCGACGCCTTCGGTGAGATCGTCCGCCGTCATCGCGACCGGCTGTGGGCCGTGGCCCTGAGAACGCTGGGCGACCGCGAGGAGGCCGCCGACGCGGTCCAGGACGCCTTCGTGTCCGCCTATCGGGCGGCCCACACCTTCCGCGGTCAGGCGGCCGTCACGACCTGGCTCCACCGCATCACGGTCAACGCGTGCCTCGACCGCATCCGTAAGGCCAGCAGCCGGCGGACCAGTCCGCTGCCCGAGCCGGAACGGCTGGAGAACCTCCTCGAACCGCATGAGTCCGCCGAGGCACCCGCCGAGCGGGGTGATCTGCGCGAGCAGCTGCAACAGGCGCTCGCGGAACTGCCCGTCGAGCAGCGGGCCGCCCTGATCTTGGTGGACATGCAGGGGTACTCGGTGGCTGAGGCAGCCGACATCCTGGAGGCACCCGTGGGGACGGTCAAGAGCCGCTGTGCCCGTGGCCGCGCCCGGCTGCTGCCCCTTCTCCGGCATCTCCGACCACGCCCAGGACCTCTGGCGGGCGAGGGACGGAACCGGAGCGTGGGCCCATCCGTCCCACCTCCGAGAAATGCCGGGGAAACCGGCGCCATGCAGGGGGGAGGCGGCGGACATCCATGAATGAGACCCAGCACCCGGACCCGGCGGAGATCGCCGCTCTCGACGAGGACCTTCTTCCGCCGGAGGAGGCAGCGGTACTGCGTGCGCACATCGCCGACTGCCCTGCCTGCGTGGACGTGGCAGCCGACTTCGCTCTGCTCCGCCAGGAGCTGCACGCCCTGCCGCTCTCCCCGATGCCGGATGACGTCGCGGCCCGGATCGACGCGGCGCTCGGCGAACTCCATGTTTCACGTGAAACGAAGACCTCCCCGGCCGGTACACCAGATCATGACCTCGCGCCGAAGCGGCAGTCCATGAGCGCGGTCCGGAGATCGGGGCCAACCCGTCGACGCTGGCCGCGACTCGCGCTCGCCGCAGCGGGTGCGGTGGTCGCCCTGGCGCTGGGAAGCTTCGCTCTGGATTCTCTGGGTACCGGTCTGTCGGACGAGGACAACAGCGCAAGCAGCCTGTCCGATGCCTCCGACGACGGTGGCCGTTCGGCGGACCCCGTACTGGAGGATCAGGTGCGCGACCTCCTGGCCGAGAGTGAAGCAACGGGCGCGCTGTCGACGCCGGAGTCCCTGCGGGAGCCCTCCGTGCCGCCCGGTGTATCCGAGTGGAGTACCGAGCAGGGGCAGCCCGGCCAGGACGCAGAGGGCGAGGAGCAAGGCGAAGGCGAGGCGAGCGGGACACAGGACGGGGATCCCGACACCCTCCTCTCCGACGTCCCCACCTGTGTGGAAGACGCCATCGGACGCAGCGAGGCGCCGCTGGCGGCCGAGGCGGAGGACTACGCGGGCACCGATGCCTATCTCGTGGTCTTCCCCCATGCGGTGGACCCCGAGCGCGTGGACGCGTATGTGGTCGACGCGGACTGCGTGAGCGCCACGCCGCCGGTCTCCGGCGAGGTGCTCGTCCGGGCGAGCTATCCCCGCGACTGACCACGCTCCCGCCATGCAGACGGCCGGGAATGTCTGGGACCCTAGGATCGGTTAATGGACTGTGGGTCCCGACCGGGACCCCGGGTGAGAGACCCCGAGACAAGGAAGATTCCCGTGAGCGACGTCCGCAACGTGATCATCATCGGCTCTGGACCCGCCGGTTATACGGCAGCGCTCTACACCGCGCGCGCATCGCTCAACCCGCTGGTCTTCGAGGGGTCGGTCACCGCGGGCGGTGCCCTCATGAACACCACCGAGGTCGAGAACTTCCCCGGCTTCAGGGACGGGATCATGGGCCCCGACCTGATGGACGGCATGCGGGCCCAGGCCGAGCGTTTCGGCGCGGAGTTGGTGCCGGACGACATCGTCTCGGTCGACTTCAGCGGCGAGATCAAAAAGGTCACCGACACGGCGGGCACCGTGCACGAAGCGAAGGCCGTCATCGTCGCCACCGGCTCCCAGCACCGCCGTCTGGGGCTTCCCAACGAGGACCAGCTCTCCGGCCGCGGCGTCTCCTACTGCGCGACCTGCGACGGCTTCTTCTTCAAGGAGCAGGACATCGCGGTGATCGGTGGCGGAGACACCGCCATGGAGGAGGCGACCTTCCTCAGCCGCTTCGCCCGGAGCGTCAGCATCGTCCACCGCAGGGACACCCTCCGCGCCTCGAAGGCCATGCAGGAGCGTGCCTTCGCCGACCCCAAGATCTCGTTCGTCTGGGACAGCGAGGTCGCCGAGATCCACGACTCCGAAGGCAAGCTCTCCGGGCTGACCCTGCGCAACACCCAGAACGGCGAGACGTCGGAGCTTCCGGTGACCGGGCTGTTCGTGGCGATCGGTCACGACCCGCGCGTCGAGCTGTTCACCGACCAGCTGGAGCTGGACCGGGACGGCTATGTACAGGTCGAGGCTCCCACGACCCGTACCAGCGTCCCCGGTGTCTTCGCCGCCGGCGATGTCGTGGACCACACCTACCGGCAGGCGATCACCGCCGCCGGGACCGGATGCTCGGCGGCGCTGGACGCGGAGCGCTACCTGGCCGCCCTCAACGACGCCCAGACCGTGACGTCGGGCGTCTGACACAGACCACCGGATCCACCTCCCCCGTTACCACCCCACCGAAAGTGAAGGAGAAGCACCATGGCCGGTGCCACCGTGACCGCCACTGATGCCGACTTCGAGGAGAAGGTCCTCCAGAGCGACAAGCCGGTCCTGGTCGACTTCTGGGCCGAGTGGTGCGGCCCGTGCCGCATGGTCGCCCCCGCGCTTGAGGCCATTGCCGCCGAGCACGCGGAGAAGATCACCGTTGTGAAGCTCAACATCGACGAGAACCCGGAGACCGCTGCCCGCTACGGCATCATGTCCATCCCGACGATGAACGTCTACAAGGGCGGCGACGTCGTGAAGACCATCGTGGGCGCAAAGCCGAAGGCCGCGATCGAGCGGGACCTGAACGACTTCATCAGCTGACCGCTGACTGCTCCGGCCTCCACAGGCCGGGGCGGCGGCAGAAAGGCTCGGCATGTTTCACGTGAAACATGCCGAGCCTTTCGCATGCCCGGGAAGTCGGACGGCATGCGGATCCCGGTCTCGCCGGTCCCGGAATAGCGGGTGACTCAGGCGGGATGCAACGCCGGGCGGGGTCGTCCCGCAGGGAACAGCCGGTGCAGCGCCTGTTCCATGTCCGTGCGCCAGGAGACGGCCCGCTTCAGCTCCAGCCGCAGGCGGGGGAACATCACGTGTGCGCGGACCTCCTCGAACCCCACGGCTTCCAGGTAGGGAGCCGGTGTCAGGCACCCGCCGTCCCACAAGCGCGCGGAGAACGCGTCGGGCCGCGCGTCACCGAACGCCTCGATGGCCCGCACACCGCGCGCCAGCAGGTCCTTCGCCATCGACTGCACCATCACGCGGCCCAGCCCTTGGCCGCGGTACCCGGGATCGATCCACGCCGTCATCAGGAGGACGGCGTCCACGGTCACCGGGCTGGTGGGGAAGGACGCCGCCCGGGGAACATAGGCGGGCGGGGCGTACAGGAGAAAGCCCACCGGCCGCCCTTCCACCTGGACCAGCCGCCCGCAGGTGCCCCACTCCCGCAGCACGGTGGAGACCCAGACCTCCTTCTCCGCGCCCGGCCGACCGGCCGATGCCACGCGGTCCGCACTCCCGGGTGCGTGCTCCCAGAAGGCGCAGTCACGGCAACGGGCCGGTAGACCGGCGAGGTTGTCCACCGTGAGCGGCACAAGATGACGCCCCATGGATTCATCGTATCCATGGGGCGTCAGGTGCTGGCGAGAGCGGCTCGGGTGGACCGGTACGGTCAGCCGGCGCGCCCGGCCGGGGTGCTCGTGCCGTCCTCAGGTTCGGTGTCCGCCCCTGCGTCCGGCTCGGCGGAGCGGTTCTCAAGGACCGGCCCTTCGCCGGGGGCGAGCTGGCCGAGGATGCGGTCGAGGTCCTCCATGGAGGCGAACTCGACGACGATCTTCCCCTTCTTCTGCCCGAGGTCCACCTTCACCCGCGTCTCGAAGCGGTCCGAGAGGCGGCCGGCCAGCCCTTCCAGAGCAGGCGAGATGCGCTTTCCGGCCCGGGGACCGCTCCGCCGAGGGCCCTTGGCCGTCACCGAGCCGAGGAGGGTGACGATCTCCTCGATGGCACGGACCGACAGGCTCTCGGCGACGATGCGGTGCGCGAGCCGCTCCTGCTCCTCGACGTCGTCCACACCGAGGAGTGCCCGCGCGTGACCGGCCGAGAGCACCCCGGCGGCCACCCGCTTCTGCACCCCGGCGGACAGCCGCAGCAGGCGGAGCGTGTTCGACACCTGAGGACGCGACCGGCCGATGCGGTCGGCCAGTTCGTCATGCGTGCACTTGAAGTCCCGCAGCAGCTGGTCGTAGGCGGCGGCCTCTTCCAGGGGGTTCAGCTGGGCGCGGTGAAGGTTCTCCAGCAGCGCGTCCAGGAGCAGCTTGTCGTCCTCGGTGTGCCGGACGATCGCGGGGATCGCCTCCAGGCCCGCCTCCCGGCAGGCGCGCCACCGGCGCTCGCCCATGATCAGCTCGTAGCGCTCCGCACCGAGCTGCCGCACCACCACGGGCTGGAGCAGACCGACCTCCTTGATGGAGGTGACCAGTTCGCTCAGCGCGTCGTCGTCGAACACCTCACGCGGCTGCCGTGGGTTCGGCGTGATCGCGTCCAGCGGCAGCTCGGCGAAGTAGGCCCCGGTGGGCGCCTGCTGCTCGTCGTCGTGCGCTGTCGTCAGGCGTTCTCCGGCATCGGCCGGAGGACGGCTCCCCGCGGCCGCCGGTCCGGCGCCGGGGAACTTCTCGGTGCCCGCGCCGGCTGGGACCGGGATGCTCCGCGTGGAGTTGAGTACGGGCAGCGATGCCGGCGAGACCGGGCCGCCGGTGTCGGCGTCCCCCGTGGTCTCCGGGCGCTGGGGTGCGGCCGGGATGAGTGCCCCGAGTCCGCGGCCAAGACCTCTACGTCGTTCGCTCACTGTGCCCCCTCCACCGGGCCGCGCTGTTCCTGCTGCGGCAGAACATGCTGAGAAGTCGCGCCCCGCAGGGCGATCTCCCGGGCCGCCTCCAGATAGGAGAGCGATCCGCTGGAGCCCGGGTCATAGGTCAGGACCGTCTGCCCGTAGCTGGGCGCCTCCGAGATCCGGACGGACCGCGGGATGTTGGTGCGCAGGACCTCGGTGCCGAAGTGGCTGCGCACTTCCTCGGCCACCTGCGAGGCCAGCCTGGTCCGGCCGTCGTACATCGTCAGCAGGATCGTCGAGACGTGCAGGTCCGGGTTCAGGTGCCCGCGGACCAGCTCCACGTTCCGCAGCAGCTGCCCGAGTCCTTCCAGCGCGTAGTACTCGCACTGGATGGGGATCACGACCTCGGCACCGGCGACCAGCGCGTTGACGGTGAGGAGGCCGAGGGAGGGCGGGCAGTCGATGAACACGTAGTCCAGCGGCTGCTCGTAGGCGACGATCGCCCGCTGGAGCCGGGACTCCCGCGCGACGACGGAGACCAGCTCGATCTCGGCGCCGGCCAGGTCGATCGTCGCCGGGGCGCAGAACAGACCTTCCACATCCCTGACCGGCTGCACCACTTCGGAGAGCGGCCTGCTCTCGACCAGGACGTCATAGATGGACGGGACCTCGGCATGGTGATCGATGCCCAGGGCGGTCGACGCGTTGCCCTGCGGGTCGAGGTCGATCACCAGCACGCGGGCGCCGTGCAGTGCCAGCGATGCCGCCAGGTTGACCGTGGTGGTGGTCTTGCCGACGCCACCCTTCTGGTTGGCGACGATCATGATGCGGGTCTGCTCGGGCCGCGGCAGCGAGCCACCGGACCGGTACATGGCCTCGACGGCCCGCTGGGCGGCCCGGCCGACCGGGGCGTCCCCGGTCGGCGGCGGTGCACTGGGCGCGATGTCGACCGCGCCTCCAGGGGCATCCGCCGACTCGGACCGAGGACCGGGGACCGGATCGGCCATCGGCCCCGCGATATTGGCGTCGGACCGCAATGGTTCACTCTCCTCGACACGCGCAGCCTTCGTGGGTTCAAAGCCTGCCACGTCCTGGGGGTCGGGAACCAGCGAGGTCGAGTTACCTGTGGACAACTGACGCTCTGTGGAGGGCGGCGCCCCCCGTGTGGGGGACGGGCGGCGGGGTGAACGGTCTCGCGATTCGGAGGCCGCGCGTCCCCGGCTGATGATTCCGTGCAGCAGCGAGCGGCGTTTCACGTGAAACACGATGCCGAGCGCCGGGACGCTCCGGTGCTCGACACTCCGCGTCCACCGCGATCTGCGGCGCTTTTACCGTCGCATCGGCCGAACCGCCGACGGCCTGGAGGGCGGACGCGGTGAGAGGGGAGGAAAGCCACGAGCGCCGCTCCTGGGGAACGGCGCTCGTGAGGAACGCGGGACGAAGACCTTTTCGGAGGCTGGGCGGCCCGGGGCAGAGTCAGCGGGATGTCCGGCCAGGGCGTCCACCACGCCGAGCGGCCTTGGCCCGCTTGGCGGCGAACCGCACGCCTCCCGGGCTCTCGCCCACCTCGACGCGGACGACGGTCGAGGGCGGGTCCACGACGTCGCCACCGACCCGGAGCACCGAGCTGCGGACGGCTCCCAGCTTCGCCAGCGCGCCCCGCGCGCCCTTCAGCTCCTCCTCGGCGGTGTCGCCCTTGAGGGCCAGCATCTCGCCGTAGGGCCGCAGCAGCGGGACGCCCCAGCCCGCCAGGCGGTCCAGCGGTGCGACCGCGCGGGCCGTCACCACGTGGACCGGGGTGAAGGTGCTCAGCACCTCCTCGGCGCGGCCGCGCACCACGGTGACGCGGTCCTCAAGACCGAGCAGCTCGACGACCTCCTGGAGGAACGACGTGCGGCGCAGCAGCGGCTCCAGCAGGCTGATGCGCAGATCGGACCGGACGAGCGCCAGCGGGATGCCCGGCAGCCCCGCGCCCGAGCCGACGTCGCAGACGGTGACTCCCTCGGGAACGACCTCGGAAAGCACCGCGCAGTTCAGCAGATGGCGTTCCCAGAGCCGGGGCACCTCGCGGGGGCCGATGAGACCGCGGCGCACGCCCACCTCGGCGAGCAGCTCGGCGTACCTGACCGCGTCGGAAAGCCGGTCGCCGAAGATCCGCCCCGCCGTCTCCGGCGGGGACGGGACCTTCAGTGGTGCGTCCTCGGGGAGCGCGTCACTCACGGGAGGACGACCACCCGGCGCTGCGGCTCCTCGCCCTCCGACTCGCTGCGCAGCCCGGCCGCCGCGACCGCGTCGTGCACGACCTTGCGCTCGAACGGGGTCATCGGCTTGAGCTTGACGGGCTCGCCGGTCTCCTTGACCTGCTGGGCCGTCTCGGTGCCGAGCGTGGTGAGCTTCTCCCGCTTCCTGGCGCGGTGCTCGGCGATGTCCAGCATCAGCCGGCTGCGCTCACCGGTCTCCCGGTGGACGGCGAGCCGGGTCAGTTCCTGGAGCGCCTCCAGGACCTCGCCGTCACGGCCGACGAGCTTCTGGAGGTCGCGCGAGGAGCCGTCGGCGATGATCGACACGGCGGCCCGGTCGCCCTCGACGTCCATGTCGATGTCGCCGTCGAGGTCGGCGATGTCCAGCAGCCCCTCCAGGTAGTCGGCCGCGATCTCGCCTTCCTGTTCCAGCCGGCTCAGCGCGTCACCGGTCTCGGCCGGGGCGGGCGCGGGCGAGGTGGTCTCCGTCACGGGGACGCTCCTTCTTACTTCTTGCTCTTCGCGGACGACTTGTTCTTGCCCTGGGGAGACTTCTTGGCCGACTGCTTCCGGGCCTGCTGCTGCCCCTGCTGCGCGCCCTGGTCCCGGCCCTCGGCGGGCTGGTCACCGGCCGGCTGGTCCGTGGACTTCTCCAGGCGCGGCGCGTCGGGCGTACGCGGAGTCCTGGGCTGCCCCGCCTGGTTCCTGGGCTGCTGGCCACCGGCGGCGCCCTGGCGGCGGGCCTTCGTCTGACGCTTGGGCTGCGTCCTGGGGGCCCGCTCGGTCTCGGCCTTCTTCGCCTCGGCCTCGGCCACCGGGTCCTGGAGCTTGCCCTTCTTCCGCAGGCGCTCCTGGCGCTGCTTGTAGGCGAGGCTGCCCGGGGTGGGGTTGCGCTGGATCACGTAGAGCTGCTGGCCCATGGACCAGACGTTCGTCGTCAGCCAGTAGATGAGGACGCCGACCGGGAAGTTGATGCCGAAGACGGCGAACATGAGGGGGAAGACGTACATCAGCATCTTCTGCTGATTCATGAACGGCGTCTTCGCCGAGAGGTCGACGTTCTTCGTCATCAGCTGGCGCTGGGTGAAGAACTGCGACGCCGACATCAGGACGATCATGATGATCGTGACGGTGCGGACCGTGCCGAGCGAGGCACCCAGCTGGGCGACATCGTTCGCGCCGTCCAGGAAGCGGCTCGCGATGGGGGCGCCGAAGATCGTGGCCTGCCGGGCGCTGGTGACCTGCGACTCGGTGAGCACGCCGACCGTCTGGTCGTTCGCGATGTGGCTCAGCGTCTGGAAGAGCGCGATGAAAAACGGGGACTGCGCGAGGATCGGCAGGCAGCTCGCGAGCGGGTTGGTACCCGTCTCGCGGTACAGCTTCATCATCTCCTCGGACTGCCGCTGCCGGTCGTTCTTGTAGCGCTCCTGGATCTTCTTCATCTGCGGCTGGAGCGCCTGCATGTTCCGCGTGGACTTGATCTGCCGCACGAAGAGCGGGATCAGGCAGATGCGGACCACGACCACCAGGGAGACGATCGACAGACCCCAGGCCCAGCCGCTGTTCTCATCGAAGATCAGGCTGTACAGCGAGTGGAACCGGATGATGATCCATGAGACAGCGATATAAAGAGGACTGAGGATCGAATTGATCGTGTCCACGGGTCAGGCTCCTTGGGCATTGTTGGGGGCACCCCCGGGCGAGGCATGGGAAAGTGTCCGGTGCCGCAGACGGTCGCGCAGGCGCCGATGCCAGACCGGGCGCTTCCGGGGAGGAACGTGGTCGACTCCACCGGGCGACCAGGGGTTGCAGCGCAGGATGCGCCAGGCCGTCAGGGCCGTCCCCTTCACCGCACCATGCCGGTCGATCGCGCCGTACCCGTAATGGGAGCAGGACGGGTAGTAACGACAGACCGGGCCGAGCAGCGGGCTGATGGTCCACTGGTACAGCTTGATCAGCAGCAGCAGCGGGTACTTCATGTCCGTACCCCTCCCAGCAGCCGCTCCAGCGCGGCATCGAGCTCCCGGGCCAGCTGGTCGCTCGCGACATCGCCCGCGCCAGGCAGGGCCCGCACGACAACCAGGCTACCGGCGGGCAGCAGCGTCAATCTGTCCCGCATCAGATGACGCAGCCGGCGCTGTACGAGGTTACGCACCACGGCGTTGCCCACGGCCTTGCTCACGACGAAACCCGCACGCGGCGCAGGAAGGGATTCCTGCGCCGGGTGCGGGTCACTACCGCCGCTCAGATGGACGACGAGGTGGGGGCGTCCGGCCCTGCGCCCTCGGCGCATCGCCGTCGCGAAGTCCTCGCGCCGCCTCAGCCGGTTCTCGGAGGGCAGCACCGCATGGACCTGTGTTCGGGCAGGTCAGGCGGAGAGCCGGGCGCGGCCCTTGCTGCGGCGGTTCGCGATGATGGCGCGGCCGGCCCGCGTCCGCATCCGCAGCCGGAAGCCGTGGGTCTTGGCCCGGCGCCGGTTGTTCGGCTGGAAAGTGCGCTTGCTCACTCGGGGGCTCCAGAAGATCTTCGGTGTCCGGCACAGGCAGGCCGGGACAAGGACGTGGACCGCCGACAGCTGTCACCGTGCGCCCACGAGGATCTCGCTACGCCCGAGTCGGCCGCTGTCCACCTCAGGTCTTCGGAGGCATGCGGCAGCAGCTGTCGATGGCTCGACCTGGCAACGGTACGCGCGACGCCTCCCACAGGTCAAACCCGGACGGCGCAGCGTTGTACACAGGCTGTGGACAATGACTTGATGTGCGTGTGCCGCGCTGACTACCGTGGCTGAACTCGGGATCATTTCCCGACCGCCCCGGAGTCACACCCTCGGGCGCCCGACGACGCCAGCGCCACCCCTGCGAGTGAGAGAGCGTGCCCGTGGCTGACCTACCAGCAGATCTTGCCGCGGTCTGGCCACGCGCGCTGACGGCCATGCTCGCCGACACGCAGCGCCTGGAGGCAAAGGACCACCGCTGGCTTGAGGACTGCCAGCCCCTCGCGCTCGTCTCCGGCACCGCGCTCCTCGGGGTCTCGAACGAGTACGCCAAGAGTGTGCTCGAAGGGCGGCTCGCGCCGCTCCTCGGGGACATCCTGAGCCGCGAGTGCGGGCAGCCCGTCCGGCTGGCCATCACCGTCACCGCCCCGCCGCCCGAGCCGCGCGGCCCGCAGCCGGGGGCGTCGCCGCACGGCGAGCAGCACTCCGCCGAGCGGCAGGGCCCGCCGCCGCCCCGGCACGACCCGTACGGCGACGGCGGCTACTCCGGGCAGCCGGTGGTGCGCGCCGCGTACCCGGACCATCCGCAGGCCCCGCGCCCCGGCGCCGTCCCCGGCGGCTGGCAGCAGCACGGCGCGCACGGCTCCCACGTCCCGCACTCGGAGTACGGCTCCTACGGCCGTGAGTCCTCCTCGTACGAGCAGTACGGCTCGGGCGGCACGATCCCGCTGCCCGCGCAGTCCTCCGCGCCCCCAGGACCCGGCGAGCCGACCGCGCGGCTGAACCCGAAGTACCTCTTCGACACCTTCGTCATCGGCGCCTCGAACCGCTTCGCGCACGCCGCGGCCGTCGCGGTGGCGGAGGCGCCGGCCAAGGCGTACAACCCGCTCTTCATCTACGGGGAGTCCGGCCTCGGCAAGACGCACCTCCTCCACGCGATCGGCCACTACGCCCGCAGCCTCTACCCGGGCACGCGGGTGCGCTACGTGAGCTCGGAGGAGTTCACGAACGAGTTCATCAACTCGATCCGCGACGGCAAGGCGGACGCGTTCCGCAAGCGCTACCGCGACATGGACATCCTGCTGGTGGACGACGTCCAGTTCCTGGCGAGCAAGGAGTCGACGCAGGAGGAGTTCTTCCACACTTTCAACACGCTGCACAACGCGAACAAGCAGATCGTGCTGTCCTCCGACCGGCCGCCCAAGCAGCTGATCACGCTGGAGGACCGGCTGCGCAACCGCTTCGAGTGGGGCCTGATCACCGACGTCCAGCCGCCCGAGCTGGAGACGCGGATCGCGATCCTCCGCAAGAAGGCGGTGCAGGAGCAGCTGAACGCGCCGCCCGAGGTGCTGGAGTTCATCGCCTCGCGCATCTCCCGGAACATCCGGGAGCTGGAGGGCGCGCTGATCCGCGTCACGGCCTTCGCGAGCCTGAACCGGCAGCCGGTCGACCTGGGGCTGACCGAGATCGTCCTGAAGGACCTCATCCCCGGCGGCGAGCACGCCACCCCGGAGATCACGGCGGACGCGATCTCGTCGGCGGTCGCGGACTACTTCGGGCTGACGGTGGACGACCTCGCGGGGTCGTCGCGCAGCCGCATCCTCGTGACGGCGCGCCAGATCGCCATGTACCTGTGCCGCGAGCTGACCGACCTGTCACTGCCGAAGATCGGCCAGCACTTCGGCGGCAGGGACCACACGACGGTCATGCACGCCGACCGCAAGATCCGCGCCCTGATGGCCGAGCGGCGCTCGATCTACAACCAGGTCACCGAGCTGACCAACCGCATCAAGAACGGCTGACGGCGCCGGGCACGCCCCGCGCCCGCCTACAGGCCCCCGCACTTCCCCAGGGACGCGGGGGTCTTCGCGTGCTTGTCCACCGCCTGTGGAGAGGGCTGACCGTCCCGCGCCGCCTCCTCGCACGCCGCCCGGCCGCCGCCCGGCCGCCGCCGGACACCGCCGGACACCGCCACACGCCGACGCGGGACGCGCGCGACGCAGGGGGCGCCGTTCGATTACCGTGCCGGGAACCGGAGTTCTCCACAGGAAGGGCCGGTTTTCCCCGTCCACACCCTGGGGGAGGGGGAAGTTATCCAGACCTGCGTCCACAGCCTTCCGGGCGGATCGGCGTCGTCCCAGCTCAGCGGGGTGTGGATATGTGGGAAACGATGATCCACAGGCTGTGGACGGAGCGGACGCGGCGAGCGGCCTGGAGAAGTTGTCCACCGGCCGCCCACAGGCTGAGGGCAGTTGTGCACAGGAAATCGCAGGTCATCCACAGGTCTGTCCACTGTTCGGCAACCTGACGCGCGCTCTCACCGTGGCGAGTGAATCAGCTCACACGGCGGTCCACGGAAGCCTGTGGGGAAGTCGCCGAAACCTGGGGACAGACCTGTTGAGAACCACGCCCTCGCTGTGGACGCGCTGTGGACGACGGTCGGCTGTCCACAGGAGCCCCCTGTTCGTCCACCGGTCCACCCACAGGCCCTGTGGAGAAAAAACGGCGCCTGACCAGGCACGACGGGGTTATCCACGGTTTCCACAGGCCCTACTACTACGACTACGGATATAAGCCCGTGGATTCGTTTGAAAGCGGGGGCTGTGCACAACTCGGCCCGGGGAGCCCCTACCCACCGGACTTCGATTTGACTCGCGGAAGCGCCTAGTGTCAGTGCCGTGCGCCAGACTGGTGCCTCGTAGACAGCAGCAGGCGAGCAGCCAGCGACAGCGGGAGGCGGCTGAAGTGAAGATCCGGGTGGAACGCGATGTGCTCGCGGAGGCGGTGGCCTGGGCCGCCCGCAGCCTGCCGGCCCGGCCCCCCGTGCCGGTGCTCGCCGGACTGCTGCTCAAGGCCGGTGAGGGGACGCTGAGCCTGTCGGGCTTCGACTACGAGGTCTCGGCCCGCGTCTCGGTCGAGGTGGACGTCGAGGACGAAGGGACGGTCCTGGTCTCCGGGCGCCTCCTGGCCGACATCTGCCGCGCGCTGCCGAACCGCCCCGTGGAGATCTCCTCGGACGGCGTGCGCGTGACCGTCGTGTGCGGCTCCTCGCGATTCACACTCCACACCCTGCCTGTGGAGGAGTACCCGGCGCTGCCGCAGATGCCGACCGCGACGGGCACCGTCCCCGCCGACGTCTTCGCGTCCGCCGTCGGGCAGGTGGCCATCGCGGCGGGCCGCGACGACACGCTGCCGGTGCTCACCGGCGTGCGCATCGAGATCGAGGGCGACCGCGTGACGCTCGCCTCGACGGACCGCTACCGGTTCGCCGTCCGCGAGTTCCTGTGGAAGCCGGAGACGGCCGACATCTCCGCGGTGGCCCTCGTGCCAGCCAAGACGCTCCTGGACACCGCAAAGTCCCTCAGCGGCGGCGACACGGTCTCCCTGGCGCTCGCGGGCGCCGGTGCGGGCGAGGGCCTGATCGGCTTCGAGGGCGCGGGCCGCCGCACGACGACGCGGCTGCTGGAGGGCGACCTCCCCAAGTACCGGACGCTGTTCCCGACCGAGTTCAACTCGGTCGCCGTGATCGAGACCGCGCCGTTCGTCGAGGCCGTCAAGCGCGTCGCCCTGGTCGCCGAGCGGAACACCCCGGTGCGCCTCAGCTTCGAGCAGGGCGTGCTGATCCTGGAGGCGGGGTCGAGCGACGACGCACAGGCTGTGGAGCGCGTGGACTCGGACCTGGAGGGCGACGACATCTCGATCGCCTTCAACCCGGCGTTCCTGCTGGAGGGGCTGAGCGCGATTGACTCCCCGGTGGCCCAGCTGGCGTTCACCACGTCGACGAAGCCCGCGCTGCTCAGCGGCAAGCCCGCCGCCGACGCCGAGGCGGACGAGGCGTACAAGTACCTGATCATGCCGGTGCGGCTGAGCGGCTGAGCGGTGCCCGTCCGCGCCGGGGCGAGCAGGTGAGCGGCCCGGCCGGACAGCTGTGCGCACGGGGCCCGAAGTAGGCTCGGGACCGGTTCGCAACGCTATGAAGGAGTCCTGATGGAGCTCGGTCTCGTCGGCCTCGGCAAGATGGGCGGGAACATGCGCGAGCGCATCCGCCAGGCCGGCCACACCGTCGTGGGGTACGCCCACGAGGCGGATGTCGCGGATGTCCACAGCCTGCGGGAGATGGTGGACGCGCTGGCAGCTCCCCGGGTCGTGTGGCTGATGGTCCCGGCCGGTGCCGCCACGCAGTCCACGGTGGACGAGCTGGGCGACCTGCTGTCGCCCGGGGACGTCGTCGTGGACGGCGGCAACTCCCGCTGGACCGACGACGCCAAGCACGCGGAGCAGCTCGCCGCGAAGGGCATCGGCTTCGTGGACTGCGGCGTCTCCGGCGGCGTCTGGGGCATCCAGAACGGCTACGCGCTGATGTACGGCGGCGACGCCGAGCACGTTGCGAAGGTCCAGCCGATCTTCGACGCCCTCAAGCCCGAGGGCGAGTTCGGCTCGGTGCACGCCGGGAAGGTCGGCGCGGGCCACTTCGCGAAGATGGTCCACAACGGCATCGAGTACGCGATGATGCAGGCCTTCGCCGAGGGCTGGGAGCTGCTGGAGGCGGCCGACGAGGTCACCGACGTCCGCGAGGTCTTCCGCTCCTGGCAGGAGGGCACCGTCATCAGGTCCTGGCTGCTCGACCTGGCGGTCCGCGCGCTGGACGACGACGAGCACCTGGCCCAGCTGCGCGGCTACGCGGCCGACTCGGGCGAGGGCCGCTGGACCGTCGAGGCGGCGATCGACAACGCGGTGCCGCTGCCCACCATCACCGCGTCGCTGTTCGCGCGGTTCGGCTCGCGCCAGGACGACTCACCGCAGATGAAGATGGTCGCCGCGCTGCGCAACCAGTTCGGCGGCCACGCGGTGGAGAGCTCGAAGTAGCGGCGTCGTGCATGTGACGCACCTGTCGCTGGTGGACTTCAGGTCCTATCCCCGGGCCGAGGTGGAGCTCGGCCCGGGGGTCTCGTCGTTCATCGGGCCGAACGGGCAGGGCAAGACGAACCTGGTCGAGGCCGTCGGCTACCTGGCGACGCTCGCCAGCCACCGCGTCTCCTCCGACGCGCCGCTGGTCCGCATGGGCGCGGAACGGGCCGTCGTCCGCGCCGCCGTGACGGAGGGGGAACGCTTGCAGCTGGTCGAGCTGGAGCTGAACCCGGGGCGCGCCAACCGCGCGCGCCTCAACCGCTCGACGCAGGTGCGCCCCCGCGACATCCTCGGCGTCGTGCGCACCGTCCTGTTCGCGCCCGAGGACCTGCACCTGGTGAAGGGCGACCCAGGGGAGCGCCGCCGCTTCCTCGACGAGCTGGTGATGGCCCGTACGCCTCGGCTCGCGGGCGTGCGCGCCGACTACGAGCGCGTGCTCAAGCAGCGCAACACCCTGCTGAAGTCGGCCGCCATGGCCCGCCGCCACGGCGGCCGCGGCGCCGACCTGACGACCCTCGACGTGTGGGACCAGCACCTCGCCCGCTCCGGCGCCGAGCTGCTCGCGCAGCGGCTGAACCTCGTCACCGCCCTGCGCCCGCTGACCGACAAGGCGTACGAGGAGCTGGCGCCGGGCGGCGGCCCCGTCGCCCTCGACTACCGCTCCTCGGCCGGTGACGCCGCGGCGGGCGCGACGACCCGCGAGGAGCTGTACGAGGTGCTGCTCGCCGCGCTCGGCGAGGCCAGGCCGCAGGAGATCGAACGGGGTGTGACGCTCGTCGGCCCGCACCGGGACGACCTGCTGCTGCGGCTCGGCGACTTCCCGGCCCGCGGCTACGCGAGCCACGGGGAGTCGTGGTCCTTCGCCCTCGCGCTGCGGCTGGCGTCCTTCGCACTGTTGCGGGACGAGGGGCCGGAGCCGGTGCTGGTGCTGGACGACGTGTTCGCCGAGCTGGACGGGCGGCGCCGGGAGCGGCTGGCCGAGCTGGTCGCGCCGGGCGAGCAGGTGCTGGTGACGGCGGCGGTGCCGCAGGACGTGCCCGCGTCGCTGGTGGGGACGCGTTTCGCGGTGGCCGAGGGGCGGGTCGAGCGTGAGTGAGGGACCGGACCGCGCCCCCGGCGGCGCGGGGGAACGGGACGCGGCGCCCGAGCTGTCCGGTGTGGACCTGGCGCGCGTGGCCCTGCGCGCGGCGCGCGAACAGGCGCGCGCGCGGGGCGCGATGACGCAGCAGCGGAGGCAGGCGCGGCGGGGCGGCGGCTTGCGCTCCGGGGCGCGCGCCGACGCCCGCGATCCCCTCCCTCTCGGCGCCGCCGTGGAGCGGCTGACCACCGAGCGCGGCTGGGAGATGCCGCTGGCGGTGGGCGGTGTCGTCGGCCGCTGGCCGGACCTGGTCGGGCCCGAGGTCGCGCAGCACTGCGCGCCGGAGGGGTACGACGAGGAGACGCGCGTCCTCACCGTCAGGTGCGACGCGACGGCGTGGGCGACGCAGCTGCGGCTGCTCGCGCCCCAGCTCCTGCGCCGCCTGAACGCGGACCTGGGCCAGGGAACCGTCAGTTCGATCAAGGTCCTGGGGCCCGCGGGGCCCGCGCGCACCCCGGGACGGCTGCGCGCGCCGGGGAGCAGGGGGCCCGGTGACACCTATGGCTGACCGGCTGCGGGGCGGTGCGGAAGTGATGCCGGTCACGTTCGCAGATCGTTGACAGGCGGAAGCGCTGAGCGCCGCCGTGAGCGGATCTGGGGCGGGGGCCGTATATGGGGAGTCATCGCATGCCGGTTCAGGGCGGCACATGCGGACTGAGGGGCCCGGAAACAGCCACTACGGTTGGCGCTACCGGTAGACTGGAACGACCCGCCCCGTTGCGGACCATGTCGAACGCCACAGCCGCTCCGATGAGCCGGAGCCGGCTCGTGCTGTGCCAGAAAGGGCGCTTCGTGGCCGATTCCGGCGATGCCACCCCCACCACACCGACCTCCGCCGAGCCCGCGGACGGTTCCTCCTACGACGCCAGCGCGATCACGGTCCTGGAGGGGCTCGACGCCGTCCGGATGCGACCGGGCATGTACATCGGCTCGACCGGCGAGCGTGGTCTGCATCACCTGGTCTACGAGGTCGTGGACAACTCGGTGGACGAGGCTCTCGCCGGCCACGCCGACACGATCGACGTGACCCTGCTCGCGGACGGCGGCGTCCGCGTCGTGGACAACGGCCGCGGCATCCCGGTGGGCGTGGTTCCGTCCGAGGGCAAGCCCGCCGTCGAGGTCGTGCTCACGGTCCTGCACGCGGGCGGCAAGTTCGGCGGCGGCGGGTACGCGGTCTCCGGCGGCCTCCACGGCGTCGGCGTCTCCGTGGTGAACGCGCTGTCGAAGCGCGTCGCCGTCGAGGTGCGCACCGACGGCTACCGCTGGACGCAGGACTACGCGCTGGGCGTCCCGACCGCGCCCCTGAAGCGGAACGAGGAGACCGCCGAGACGGGCACCACCGTCACGTTCTGGGCCGACGGCGACATCTTCGAGACGACGGTCTACTCCTTCGAGACCCTGTCGCGGCGCTTCCAGGAGATGGCGTTCCTCAACCGCGGTCTCACCATCACCCTGACCGACGAGCGCGCGGCGGCCAAGCAGACCGCGGGCGCCGACTCGGCGGACGGCGACGGCAAGGACGAGCCCCGCACCGTCAGGTACCACTACGAGGGCGGCATCGCCGACTTCGTGCGCCACCTGAACTCGCGCAAGGGCGAGATGATCCACCCCTCCGTGATCGAGATCGCGGCCGAGGACACCGAGCGCAAGATCTCCGTCGAGATCGCGATGCAGTGGAACAGCCAGTACACCGAGGGCGTCTACAGCTTCGCCAACACGATCCACACCCACGAGGGCGGCACCCACGAGGAGGGCTTCCGCGCCGCGCTCACCGGCCTCGTGAACCGGTACGCGCGCGACAAGAAGCTGCTGCGCGAGAAGGACGACAACCTCACCGGCGAGGACATCCGCGAGGGTCTGACGGCGATCATCTCGGTCAAGCTCGGCGAGCCCCAGTTCGAGGGCCAGACCAAGACCAAGCTGGGCAACACCGAGGCCAAGACCTTCGTCCAGAAGATCGTCCACGAGCACTTCGGCGACTGGCTCGACCGTAACCCGTCCGAGGCCGCGGACATCATCCGCAAGAGCGTCCAGGCGGCCACCGCCCGCGTCGCCGCCCGCAAGGCCCGCGACCTCACCCGCCGCAAGGGCCTGCTGGAGACGGCGTCGCTGCCCGGCAAGCTCAGCGACTGCCAGTCGAACGACGCCGCCCGCTGCGAGATCTTCATCGTCGAGGGCGACTCCGCCGGCGGCAGCGCCAAGGCCGGCCGCGACCCGCAGTACCAGGCCATCCTGCCCATCCGCGGCAAGATCCTGAACGTCGAGAAGGCCCGCATCGACCGCGTCCTCCAGAACACCGAGGTCCAGGCGCTGATCTCCGCCTTCGGCACCGGCATCCACGAGGACTTCGACATCGCGAAGCTCCGCTATCACAAGATCATCCTGATGGCGGACGCCGACGTCGACGGCCAGCACATCAACACCCTGCTGCTGACCCTGCTCTTCCGCTTCATGCGCCCGCTGGTGGAGGCCGGGCACGTGTTCCTCTCGCAGCCTCCCCTCTACAAGATCAAGTGGGGCCGGGAGGAGTGGGAGTACGCCTACTCCGACCGCGAACGGGACAGCCTGATCCAGCTCGGCCGTGAGCGCGGCAAGCGCATCCGCGAGGACTCGATCCAGCGCTTCAAGGGCCTCGGCGAGATGAACGCCGAGGAGCTGCGGGTGACCACCATGGACCAGGCCCACCGCGTGCTGCGCCAGGTCACGCTGGACGACGCCGCGGCGGCCGACGACCTGTTCTCGATCCTGATGGGCGAGGACGTGGAGGCCAGGCGCTCGTTCATCCAGCGCAACGCCAAGGACGTCCGCTTCCTGGACATCTGAGCAGGACCGCCTTCCCCACAGCAGCCCGAAAGGAATCGGACCCCAGATGGCCGAGGACACCCCGCCCACCGTCACCCCGCCCGCCGGGGAACCGGGCGCCCTGCGCATCCAGCCGGTGACGCTGGAAACCGAGATGCAGCGCTCGTATCTCGACTACGCGATGAGCGTCATCGTCTCGCGCGCGCTGCCCGACGTGCGCGACGGCCTCAAGCCGGTGCACCGCCGCGTGCTGTACGCCATGTACGACGGCGGCTACCGCCCCGAGCGCGGCTACTACAAGTGCGCCCGCGTCGTCGGCGACGTGATGGGCACGTACCACCCGCACGGTGACACGTCCATCTACGACGCCCTCGTACGCCTCGCCCAGCCGTGGGCCATGCGCATGCCGCTCGTCGACTCGAACGGCAACTTCGGCTCGCCGGGCAACGACCCGGCCGCCGCCATGCGGTACACCGAGTGCCGCATGGCGCAGCTGGCGATGGAGATGCTCCGGGACATCGACGAGGACACCGTCGACTTCCAGGACAACTACGACGGGCGCAACAAGGAACCCACCGTTCTCCCCGCCCGCATCCCCAACCTGCTGATCAACGGTTCGGCCGGTATCGCGGTCGGCATGGCCACCAACATCCCGCCGCACAACCTCCGCGAGGTCGCCGCCGGCGCCCAGTGGTGCCTGGAGCACCCGGACGCGTCGGCTGAGGAGCTGCTCGACGCCCTGGTCGAGCGCATCAAGGGCCCCGACTTCCCGACCGGCGCGCTGATCGTCGGCCGCAGCGGGATCGAGGAGGCGTACCGCACGGGCCGCGGCTCGATCACGATGCGGGCGGTCGTCGAGGTGGAGGAGATCCAGGGCCGCCAGTGCCTGGTCGTCACCGAGCTGCCCTACCAGGTGAATCCGGACAATCTCGCGCAGAAGATCGCCGAGCTGGTCAAGGACGGCCGGGTCAGCGGCATCGCCGACGTGCGCGACGAGACGTCCTCGCGGACCGGCCAGCGCCTCGTGATCGTGCTGAAGCGCGACGCGGTCGCCAAGGTCGTGCTGAACAACCTGTACAAGCACACCGACCTCCAGACCAACTTCGGCGCCAACATGCTGGCACTCGTGGACGGCGTGCCGCGGACCCTGTCGCTCGACGCGTTCATCCGCAACTGGGTGGCGCACCAGGTGGACGTCATCGTCCGCCGCACCCGCTACCGGCTGCGCAAGGCCGAGGAGCGCGCCCACATCCTGCGCGGCCTGCTCGCCGCGCTGGACGCGATCGACGAGGTCATCGCGCTCATCCGGCGCAGCGACACGGTGGACGTCGCCCGGCAGGGCCTGATGGGGCTGCTGTCGATCGACGAGATCCAGGCGAACGCCATCCTGGAGATGCAGCTGCGCCGCCTGGCCGCCCTGGAGCGGCGGAAGATCGTCGCCGAGCACGACGAGCTGGAGCAGAAGATCCGCGAGTACAACGCGATCCTCGCCTCGCCGGAGCGCCAGCGGCAGATCATCTCGGAGGAGCTGGCCGCGATCGTCGACAAGTTCGGCGACGACCGGCGTACGGCGCTGATCCCCTTCGAGGGCGACATGTCCATGGAGGACCTGATCGCCGAGGAGGACATCGTCGTCACGATCACGCGGGGCGGCTACGTCAAGCGGACCAAGACCGACGACTACCGGGCGCAGAAGCGCGGCGGCAAGGGCGTGCGCGGCACGAAGCTGCGCGAGGACGACATCGTCGACCACTTCTTCGTCTCGACCACGCACCACTGGCTGCTGTTCTTCACGAACAAGGGCCGCGTCTACCGGGCCAAGGCGTACGAGCTGCCGGACGCCGGGCGGGACGCACGCGGGCAGCACGTGGCGAACCTGCTGGCCTTCCAGCCGGACGAGCGGATCGCCGAGATCCTCGCCGTCAGGGACTACGAGGCGGCGCCGTACCTGGTGCTGGCCACGAAGTCCGGGCTGGTGAAGAAGACGGTGCTCAAGGACTACGACTCGCCGCGGTCCGGCGGCGTCATCGCCATCAACCTGCGCGAGATGGCGGACGGCCGCGACGACGAACTGATCGGAGCCGAGCTGGTCTCGCCCGACGACGATCTCCTGCTGATCAGCAAGAAGGCTCAGTCGATCCGTTTCACGGCCACGGATGACACACTGCGTCCCATGGGCCGGGCGACGTCGGGCGTCAAGGGCATGAGCTTCCGCGAGGGCGACGAGCTGCTGTCCATGAACGTCGTGCGTGCCGGAACCTATGTGTTCACCGCGACCGACGGCGGGTATGCGAAGCGCACCCCGGTCGACGAGTACCGGGTCCAGGGGCGTGGCGGCCTCGGCATCAAGGCCGCCAAGATCGTCGAGGACCGCGGCTCGCTGGTCGGCGCGCTCGTGGTGGAGGTCACCGACGAGATCCTGGCCATCACGCTCGGCGGCGGAGTGATCCGTACGCGGGTCAGCGAGGTGCGGGAAACCGGCCGTGACACCATGGGCGTCCAGCTGATCAACTTGGGGAAGCGGGACGCCGTGGTCGGCATCGCCCGCAACGCCGAGGCCGGCCGCGAGGCCGAGGAGGTCGAGGCCGCGGACGACGAGGCGGAGACCGGCGCGGCGGACACCACCGGCGGTACCGACGGCCCGGCCGGAACCGGCCAGGCCGGCCAGGACACTGAGGACACTGAGGAGTAACGCGTGAGTGAAGCCACGGGCGCCTCCGGGGGCCGCGCGGGGAACGACGGGACCCCGCGCACTCCACCGGGCCCACCGGGCGTCCCACCGGGCGGCGGCGCCCGTGGCGAGAGCTCCGGGGGCAGCCGCGCCAGGGCCAGATCCCGTAAAGCGACCCGTGGGGGGACCACGATGACCAGCGCAAGACCCACGGACTCGTACCCGCAGGGACAGGGCCAGGGCGGCTACCACCCGCCGCAGGCATACCCGTCGCCGCCCGGCGGCGCGCCCACCGTCGGCCCCCAGCAGGGCCAGGGCGGCCAGGCGCAGCGCGTGGCGCGTACGGGCGCCCGTACGGTCCCGCGGACCCGTAAGGCCCGGCTGCGGGTCGCCAAGGCCGATCCCTGGTCGGTGATGAAGGTCAGCTTCCTGCTGTCGATCGCCCTGGGCATCTGCACGGTCATCGCGGTGAGCCTGCTGTGGATGGTGATGGACGGGATGGGCGTCTTCACCACCATCGGCGACACCATCAGCGAGGCGACCGAGACGGACACCGAGAGCGGCTTCGACCTCGTCGGCTTTCTCTCGCTGTCCCGGGTCATGCTGTTCACATCTGTGATCGCCGTGATCGACGTCGTGCTCGCGACCGCGCTGGCGACGCTCGGCGCGTTCATCTACAACCTGTCGGCCGGCTTCGTCGGCGGCATCGAAGTGACCCTGGCGGAGGACGAGTAGCGGACCGCCCGGCGGGGAGCCGGGCGGCGCCGAACC
This sequence comes from Streptomyces sp. MS19, assembly GCF_047200595.1. NCBI lineage: Bacteria > Bacillati > Actinomycetota > Actinomycetes > Kitasatosporales > Streptomycetaceae > Streptomyces > Streptomyces sp. MS19. The sequence goes on from NZ_JBJZOH010000006.1 coordinate 220,245, forward strand.
GATTTGGGCAGCGGGCCCGCCATGCGCTAGCCTTTCATCCGCGCGGGGCTATAGCTCAGATGGTTAGAGCGCATCCCTGATAAGGATGAGGCCACAGGTTCAAGTCCTGTTAGCCCCACCTGCGGAAACGGCCCTGGTCATCTCTGACCAGGGCCGTTTGACATCCACGGCCGACATCAGCCGACCTTCTCGACCCCCCTCAGCAGGTCGGCGAGCAACTGGGCGGCGGCCCGCTGGTCGTCATCCACGACGTGCGTGTAGATGTCCATCGTCATACTGATCTGGCTGTGCCGGAGGATCGCCTGTGCCGACTTCGGGTGGACCTTCAGGAAGGCGAGCAGCGTGCCGCAGGTGTGCCGGGCGAGCCGTACGGTGATCCGCCGGACCGGTGCCCTGCCGACCAGCGTCTCGAACGTCCGGCTGAAGCCGCGCGGCTCGATCGGCCCGCCGTGCCGCTCGGTGAAGATCAGGTCCTCCCCCGGCTCCTGATGCCAGTGCGAACCGGCCTTCGCCTTCTCCTCGCCCTGCACGCGCTTCCGCTCGCGCAGGGCTTCGGCGACGAAGGCCGGCAGGGGGAGCGCGGCGTTCGAGGAGTCGGTCTTGAGCTTCTTGACGACCAGCTTGCCCTTCTCCCGCTGTACCTGGCGGGTGGGGGTGAACTGCTCGTTGTCGAAGTCGATGTCGGACCATCGCATGCCGAGCAGTTCGCCGCGCCGGAGGCCCAGCGTCAGCAGGACGACGAAGGCCGCGTAGAGGCGGTGGTCGCGGGCCGTGCTGAGGAAGGTGATCGCCTCCTTGGCGGACCACGGCTTCCGTTCCTGGGTGTCCACGGTCGGCATGTCCACCAGCTCGGCGACGTTGCGCGTCACCAGCTCCTCCCGGCGAGCGCGGTTGAGCGCGTTCCGCAGCACGCGCAGCGACTCGGCGCGCGTGGGCGCGGGCACGCCGTCCTTCTTCATGCGGGCCATGGCCTCCCGCACCTGGGCCGGGGAGAGCCGGGGCAGCGATTTCTTCCCCAGGTGCGGGATCAGGTAGAGCCTGACCTTCCCCTCGTACTTGGCGTAGGTGTTGTGCTCGGTGGACGGCTGCACGATCTGGGCGAGCCAGTACGTCAGCCACTCACCGACCGTCCAGGACCGCGAGGGCACGGGCACGCCGTTCCGCTCCTGCTCCTGAAGCTTGGCCAGCTTCTCGGCCGCCTCGTCATACGAGTGGCCGTAGCGGAAGACCCGTTCGAGGAGACCGTCCGTGGTGGTGACGAAGGCAGCGGCCTGATAGCGGCCGTCCTTGCGCTTGGTGATCGTCCCGGCCCCATTGGGGCGGCGCTTGGCCATCAGGCGTCTTCTCCGGTCTGCTTGCGGATGAACTGGGTGAGCGCGTCAGCCGGAACGCGGCGGGCCCGGCCGATGGTGAAGCTCCGGAGCTGCCCGGAGCGGATGAGGTCATAGACCTTGGACCGGCCCAGCCGTAGGGCGGACATGACTTCGGGCACGGTGAGGGCTTCGGGGGTGGGGTTGCCCAGGGTGAGGCTCACAGCGATCTCCTGTTTCGGGATGGCGTGTCGCTTCTTCCGGGAGATCCGCTACTTCCGCTACCTCCGCTACCGCGCAGGTCAGGGGCCTGTCGCGGGTAGCGGAGGGGTGGGTGGTAGCGGATGTGTGCCGCTACCTGGGGACGGTGGCGGGGGTAGCGGGTGCTGGGCCGGTAGCAGCGGGGTAGCGGCTGTGGTCGGCCGTTTCCGCTACCTCGTTGTCGCTGGTCAGCCCGGGAATCGGGGTGTCGGTAGCGGAGGTAGCGGATTCTCCGGGGGGCGGGGGGCAGTACCGGGTCCACGCGTCGGTGAGGTCGTGGGCGTAGTAGCCCTTGAGTACGCTGCTGCCGGTCTTGATGTTCCTCAGCCGCCAGCGGTAGAAGGTCGCTCTGGGAACGCCGATTTCCTTGATCACTTCGGTAATGGTCAGCATTTCTGTGCGAGGCACGTCGTGTCTCCTCAGAGGCGGGTTCGCTGGCAGTCGGGTTCGCTGGCAGTCTGAAGAGGCCACCCCCGCGCCGGGGTGGCTTCTTCGGGTCGGACCGGGGTGCGGAACGTCTTAGGTTCGGAGTTGTGCGTCCCCTTCGTCCCCTGCGTCCCCTGGGGGTGTGTGACCTGCGGTTTTGAGGGGACGCAGAGGGGGACGCAGGACCGCAGGGGGGGCGCAGAGACCACAGGAGGGGGGGACGCAGGGGACGCAGAGGGGACGCAGGGATTCAGCTCTGCGTCCCCCCTGTTTGCGCAGGTCAGGGGGTGTGGAGAGGCGGAGGGGGACGCAGGGGACGCAGAGCTTTCCTACTTAGGACAGAAGCCGGTTGAAAGCACTACTGGGGGTCACGTGCGGGGGTTGGCGGTGATCTCGATGTAGCGGGACCGCCCGGGGTCCTGCTGGCCCGTGCGGCGGCCCCATTCGACTGCGACGCCGCGTGCGGCGAGGGTGGGCTGAAGGCGCTTGAGCCGGTCGCTCAGAACTTTGCCGGTGGTGGGCCAGCCTTTCGGCAGGGGCCGGTAGGGGGTGTCTTCGGCGCTTCCGGCGTAGAGGCGGGTGAAGTGGTCCAGCCACACGGACGCCGGCTGCCGAACGGGGCCCCCGCTCATCGTGGCGGCGTACTGGAGCACGGTCTGTGCGACGACGTCGCCCTCGATCACGTCGTCCGTCAGGTCGTCGAGACTGGCCCGGTAGGCGGTCAGGGCGCCGAGGTGGTGCACGGCGTCGAACTGGGCGCACAGTCGGGCGAAGTCGGCCATGCGCAGGTCGGCGGGCACGTCGGTGTCCTGCGCGCGGATGGTGACGGCCAGGTCGAGCAGGCCGCCGAGGATTACGGGGAGTGCGTCGGCGAACTCGGCCCACAGGTCGGCTTCGGACCTGCGCCGTGCGGGGCGTTCGAGCTTGAGGTGGAGGAGGCGTTCGCCGAGGTCGGGGCGGATCACGCCGACGTCGATGCCGGTGATCAGCAGCGGGCGGCGGTAGCGGGAGCGGTGCACGTCGCCGTCGGTGAACAGGGCGCGTTTGATGGTCTCGGCGCCGGTGACGATGCAGCACATCAGGTCGGACATGTCGGCTGAGAGGTGCGAGAGGTTGTCGAGCGGGGTGATCCATCCTGCCGCTACGGCGGTGATCAGGCCGTCCTCATCCTTCGGGGGACGGCGCAGGTCGGCGCTCATGCCCTCGATCACCCGGGTCAGCATCCGCGCCGTGGTGGACTTCCCCGCTCCCTGCGGCCCGGTGAGGAACGGCGCCGGCACGGGCACCCCCGGATCGAGACAGCCCAGCAGCCACGCGATCGCCAGTGACGAGGACTCGGCGTCGCTGAAGTTGCACAGCGACCACAGCCGGTCGATCCCCGCCAAACCGCGACCTGTCGCGGGTTCGGGGAGTTCCCCGGTGAGCTGGGTACGCCGCCACACCACTTCGTCGGCGGACGGCACGCGCACTTCCCATCCGCCGGGCGCGATGCGCACGGACCGGCCGTCATCGCGGCCGAGGTCGAGCCAGGTGACCCCCGGCGTGATGCCGCAGGGCGCGACGCGGATGTGCACGGGCCGCAGGGTGCCGCTGATGGTGAGTGCTTCGATCAGTTCCAGGGCTTCCTTCATGGCGGTGCCGCTGAACAGGCCCAGTCCTTCGTGGAACATGTCGAGCATGAGTTCCTGGCGGTGGCTTCCGGCGACTCCCTGGCTTTTGAGCGGGCGGGCGATGGGGCGGCCGTTCCGCTGGGCGTAGGGGGTGCCGTCCGGGGTGCGGAAGTACGCGAAGTGCTCCATCGCGTACTTCACGATCACCTCGCGCACGGCCGGCTTGTCGTCCTCCCCGCTCACGAGACCAGCTCCGCCCCGGCTTCGGCGAACCCGCGCTCCACCGCGCGGACCGCATACGCCTCGGGGACGCCGACCGCGACGGCGGCGCGGACGATCTCCCACCCGATCGCCTCAAGCCCGCACGGCCCCGGGCACCCGGCGTGCCGCGAGGCGAGGAACCGCGCGACCCCGAACGCCTGGCTACCGGCACCCTGCTCGGTACGGGCCCGCACCTTCGCCAGACCGCGCTCGACACCGCTGGTCACGAACCGAACCGTGTGGCGGCACCCGGCCGCCGGCGTGCGGTCCCAGCGGGCCCTCGACACGACAGCCCCGCCGCCCGGCGAGCCGTCCTTGCGCGGCAGGGCCCGCACGGCGTCCGGCAGAAGCGCCATCGCGCCGTCGCCGGGCCCGCGCCACCGGGCGTAGGCCATGGACGACTTGATGTCCACACCGGGCCGCACCGCGTTGTGAGACGTCATGGCGCCTCGGTAGATCCAGTGCTCACCACGCGTCGTCGCGACCGTGCGCGTCTCGGGCAGCGTCTCGCGGGCCCACGCGACCGCCGCCGCGCTGTCCAGGTCCACCACGGTCACCCCGGCACCCCCCGGGTGGTAACCCACCCCACCCGCGTGGGACCACGCACGGGCCCAGGCGGGCGAGGTGAGGGCGGCAGGGTCGGTGGTCGCGGCGGCCCACGCGTGGCACGGCGCCGCACACTGGCATGGCCCGGCCGTCTTCATGTTCGGTCGGCCGCCGCACCGGTTCCGCTCGCAGCTCGGGCAGTTGGCGACCGGGCGCTTGTCGGCGTTCAGCGGCAGCACGGGTACGCCTCGCGCGGCCAGATTGAGCGCCACGCGCAGCAGCGCGGGGCGGGGGTCAGGTGTCATGCTGGAGTCCTCCAGTTCTCTGGGGACCGGAGCGGGCCGCGTGTCTTTGGTGAGATCGGGCGGCCCGCTCCGGGCGGGTGCTACCAGGTGGAGCGGAAGCCGGTTCCTCGGGCGGCGTTGTTCATGGCCTGGTGGTGTCGGCGGCTGCCGAGGAACTGGGCTTCGAACTTCTCGTCGTACTCGCGGTGTTCGCGCCAGGTGCGCAGGTCGCGGATGTCGGGGTGGTCGCGGCGGTCGTAGATGCGGCCGTGGCGCATCCACATCTCTTCGGGGGTGGGTCCGGCTGCGCCGTTTCCGGCGCACAGGCCGATGAGGGGGACCTTGGTGAAGCGGAACTCCCAGACGCGCTTGCCGGGGTCGTGGCCGCCGGCGGTCTGGATGACGTAGTAGGTGCGTCCGGTGCGGGCGCGGCGTGCGAAGTCGCGCGCCTCGCGCTTCATCTGGCGGTACTCAGCGCCGCTGAGCGTGGACATGCTTCGCCTCCAAGAATGGTCACGGTGTGTGACTGGGGAGGGGTGGGGAGGGGCTGCCGGGCCGTGTTTCCGGAGGGTTTTCGCAGGTCGGCGGGGGTGCCTCCCTGCCTCCCTCACGGGCTGTTTGCGCTGATCAGTGCGGGGAGGAACGGTGGGGGAGGCGATTGGGGAGTTTTCCCTGTCTCCCCAGCCGCCTCCCTTCACGGAGCGTTACTCTTCGGGGGTGTCGGTGTCCCGTTCGGCGAGTGCTTCGAGGACGCGGGCGCGGCTGACGACCATGACGCCGCCGGACTTGTAGGGGGCGGCGTCGGCCGCTTCGAGCGCGCGGGTGAGGTCCTGCGCGGTCCATCCCCGGTACTCGCCGGGGTTGAGTTCGGCGAGCCGCTGGCGTACTTCGTCGGTGCGCACCCGCTTCTCCTCGCCCAGGGCCGTGGCGATGTCGGCGAGGTGATCGGCCGGTTCGTCGGTGCCGGCGGTGGTGCGGGTGGTGATCCCGGCGCGGCGGGCTTTGGCGCGGTCGGCGATCTCGGCGGCCTGCTCGGTGTCGATGTAGTGGGTCCGGATGGTCACCGAGGACTGCCCCGCCGCGAGCTTCACCCCGTCGCCGGCGACGACGAGGGTGCCCTTGTCGAGACCCTGCCGCAGCAGGTGCGGGGCGGCGCCGCCGTCAACGGCCTTGTCCCCCAGCGCCATCCGCGCCTGGGACTCGGTGCCGAGAGCGAGGGAGCCCCGCAGGTGCGCGCCCTCGCGGACGAGCTTGGGGAGGTTCTGGTCCGTGGGGTCCTGTGTGCCCTGCCACAGGGTGACGTTGACCGCCCGTCCCTGGTTGTGAAGCTTCCGCGCGGCCATGAAGTACCGGGAGGTGGCCTTCGAGCCGCCATAGGGCCGCTTGTCTTCCCCGACCGCCGGGCACATGAACGCGACCTGCGCCTCATCGACCAGCAGGACCAGCGGCGGGAAGGCCGCGCGGGGCGGGGAGGTGAGACGCCGTTCCATCTCCGCGACCCCGGCTTCGAGCATCTCGGTCGCTTCGATCACGTCGTCATCGGTCGGGCCCTGGATCAGCACCGTCGCGAGGTCGTCGAACATGGCCCAGTCCCCGGCGCCCTTCAGGTCCGCGATGCGGAACTCGACGGACGCGTCCAGCGCCAGCCACAGGGCCAGGGCGCGTAGGGCGGCGGTCTTGCCCTGGTTGGACAGGCCGGTCATCAGCAGGTGCCGCTGGAAGATGCTGACCAGCGCCGCGTCCCCGCGCAGGTCCTGGCCCCAGGGGGCGCGGCCGGTCTTGTAGCTGGCGGTCAGTTCGGGGTCGATGACCAGCGGGGACGGGCCGATCGGCTCGTCCAGCGCGCCGGAGTCGGCGATCCACAGGCGCACGGTGCGGGCCGCCTGGGGAATGGTGATGAACACCTCGTGTTCGTGGCGGGCGAGGTTCTCGGCCAGCTTGCGGCGCTTGTTCTGCACCTCGTCCGTGGAGACGCCGGACGGCAGGGTGACATCCACTTCGACGCCGCACCCGGCGATCGTGATCGGTCCGAGCATGGCGGCGCCGTTGTCGCCCATCTGCTGGACGGCCTTGCGCAGCGTCGCGATGCCCAGATCCCGCAGCGCCACGACCACGGCGGACGGCGTGACCGGCGTGCCGCCGCTGTCGGCGCGCTGAGCGGCGGGCAGCGTCCAGTTCGGTGCGGCTTGCTGCTTCCTTCCGACACCCCACAGGCCGGCGAGGACGAGCCACGGCGCGACCGTCACCAGCGGGCCCCAGACGACCGTGGCGGCCATGACGGTCCAGCGGATCAACTCGACCATGGCGAGTGCAGGGGCGGCGACATCGCGCGGGTCGCCGTTGGCGTAGGCGAGGGCCATCCCGAGGGCGAGCAGCAGACCGCCGGTCAGCCCGCCGCCCCACAGGGCGGCTTTCGCGGCACGCTGCGGGGCGGCCAGCAGTTCCATCCGGCGTTGGTGCCGCGCCTCCCGCGCCGTCCGGCCGCGCGCCTCCCACTCCATGGCCATCTCGTGGTTCCCGGCCGCCTCGGCGGCCCGCATCATCCGCTCGTAACGGGCGGCCGTGCGGGCGTCCCACACCCGCCGCGACACGATGCGGGTCCCGCCGACGACGAACAGGCCGTGCCGCACGGCCGCCTGGGCGACGGTGCGGGTGCGCTCGTGCCGGGCGGCGGTGGCCACGGCGCGGCGTACCTGCCGCAGCCGGGTACGGCGCCGCTCCCCGGCCGACACCGGCACTTCGGCGGGCGGCGGCGGGTCGGTGTCCTTGACGAGCCGCAGCGGCGGACGGGTACGCGGCCCGGGGGCGTCGGGTACGGGCGTACCCGCAGTACCCGCCGGATCGGGTACGGCCGGAACGCTCGCATCCCGGCCGTACCCGTTGAGGACTTCGGACATGATGAGGATTCCTCCAAGTAGCCCCGCAAGGGGGCGGTCGAGGGGCCCGGGGCCGGTCCGGATTGCTGCCAGGCGAAGAGGGACCGGCCCCGGGGCGGATTCAGCGGGACCCGTCGCCCTGGATCTCGCGCCACAGGGCGCGCAGGACGAGCAGGCAGGTGGTCAGGGCCACCGCCGAGATGGCGATGGCCACGGCGAACAGCGCGACCGCCATCACCGTGAACACCACGACGGCGGCGGCGCCCGCGTACTTCGCCACCTGCGCGGCCCGGTCGGTCTGCGGCACCGGGTACGCGGCGTGGGGCGGGTACGGGTGGACCGTGTACGGGCCGCCGGCCTGCTGCGGGGGCAGGTACACCGTGTTGTCGGGCATGGGGTGCGGCTGCTGGTAGCAGCCGCATCCGCCGTGATGGTCGTGTGCGGGCAGGTTCATCTCACCGGCTCCTTCGTCAGTTCGTCCCGGATACGCCGGGCACGGTCCTGGTTGATGCGGTACTTCGTGCGCAGCACGCGGAACGGCGGGAGCTGACCAGCGGCCAGGTACTCGGGGAAGTCGTCCCGCGCCTGGTCGGTCAGCGGGTCCTCACCCGCGCTCTCCGTGGTCTCGGACGGTTCGGGTACGCGTGCTTCGACGCGGGTACGCGGCGCCGCGGCCGCAAGTACCGCCGCCCGGGGCCGCTTGCCCCCGGCGGGAACCTCCGGCCCGGGGGCGGCGGCCGGCCGGGCGACGATCGGCAGCAGCCGCACCCCGGCAGGTACGGCCTCGGGCGGTCGCGGGTACACCTCGGGTACGCGCACCCGCTCCGCCACCGCCACGGGTACGGTCGCCGGGGCGGCCGGTTCGGTCGGCGGTGTGTCGTCTGCTTCGAGTTCGGTGACCTTCGCCAGGATCGCCCGGCGGTAGGCCGTGACCGCTTCGGCGAGGACGATCAGCAGGACGGGCGGGATCGAGTGCAGGACCAGACCGGCAGCGTCCACGTGGTGCGGCACACCGAACGCGGTGCCCGGCGGCCACACGGACGACCAGCAGTTCATCACCCATGTGACCAGACCGGCGAAGTACCGCAGGGCGGTGGACCAGCCGCGGGGCTTGATGCTGTACTCGGCCAACACCCCGTCCGTGATCAGCACCGCCCCCAGAGCGAGCGCCACCATCGGGTCGAGCAGCCACGCGATCCCCGGGTGCACCCCGTGCCGCATGGCGAACAGCGTCACCGACGTCGCGGTGAACACCAGCGCGATCACCGCGATCACGACCAGCACGGCCGTCAGGCGCTTCTGCACCCCCCGCAGACGGTGGATGTCCCGGGCGTTGTGCCTCACGACGCCCACCCCCGCCGACGCCGACCCGCCGCACGGGCCCCGGCGACCATCCCGATGAGGAACGCGACGAGGAGCGGCTGAGCCACCGCCCACACCGCCACCCCACCGACCACAGCCAGCAACGCCCCGGCCATGGCCATGAACCAGGCGGGAACGACGACCGCCAGCAGCAGAGCCAGCAGCAAGAAGAGCTTGGTCATGGCCGTTCAGCTCCCTTCCATCAGGTCGAACAGCCCGCCCTGATCCGCGTCAGGCCGCTGGCGTTCCTGCCGCCGGGCGGCGCGTCGGGCGCCGTCGTGGCAGTCGGGGCACCACGCCCGCAGCTCTCCGCGCGGCAGCCGCGCGGCGGCCAGGCCGGCAACCGCCGGATCGGCGGGGGCGGCGGTCAACCGCACCGGGGCACGGTGCTTGCTCGCGTGTTTGTCGTGCTCCTTCGGGCAGCGGCCCTGGCCCTGCTTGTGGGGGTTGCCGCACTCCCCCCGGCACTGGCAGCGGAACCCCGCCGCCCGCATCACCGCGAGCCACAGCCGGGTGTAGACGATCGGCTCGCTCACGCCGCCACCTCCCCGGCGGGGAGGAGTCGTGTGGTCAGGCCGTTTAGTGCGTGTGCGGCCTGTTGGGGGACGACGCCGTTTCCCAACGCGCGGAGTTGTTGGGTGCGGGTGAGGCCGGGGACGTCGGTCACCCAGCCGTCCGGGAGGCCCATCATCCACTCGACCATGCGCGGGTTCAGGCGTCCTCGATGGTCAGTTGCCCCGGGAGCGGGGCGGCCCGTGACCGCTTCCCACCACGCGACCGCAGGGGCGAACCTGCCCCAACCCGATACGCGACCGCCGGCAGTGCCAGGTCGCCCTTTGACCCGCGTTGGTTCGGGCCGCCCTTCTCCCCGTCGGACGCCCGCGGGGTCGGCAACAGCGCCCCCGCCAGAGTCGGGTTCCCGCGACCGAAGGCCGTCGAGGTCCGGTCGGCGTCCGCCGCCATCGGCGTGGGCAGCAGGTTCACCACCACCTCGTTCAACGGCCGGCTGTTCGTCCCGATCAGGTTCGACCGCCCCGACCGCCAGTCCCGCGCCGCCGGCGTCGGCAGCAACGACACGGCCGTGCGCAGATCCGGCCCACCCGTCCCATGCCGCCCCGCCCCGTTCGTGTCGCTTGTGCGGGGCGTCGGCAGCAGCGGCAGCGGCGAGGACGAACAGCCGCTTGCGGGGGTGCGGGGCACCGACATCCGACGCGCGAAGAGTGCCCCATTCCGCATCGAACCCGAGACCGGCAAGGTCGCACAGGACAGTGTCGAAGCCGATTCGAAGGTGGTTCGCGACGTTCTCAAAGATCGCGTAGCGGGGTCGTAGAACCCCAAGGGCACGGGCAATGTCGGGCCAGAGATGCCGCTCATCGGCGGTTCCTTTCAGTTCGCCGGCGAGGCTGAACGGCTGACACGGGTAGCCACCGATGACGACATCCACCGGTTCGACACCGGCCCAGTCCACGGCCCGGATATCCCCGAGGTTTGGCACCCCGGGAAACCGGTGCGCGAGGATCGCGGACGCCCCCGGGTCCGGGTCCGCCACCCACACCACCCGGCCGCCGAACACCTCCGCGACGGCCATGTCCAACCCGCCATACCCCGTACACACCGACCCGATCCGAAGCGGCCCGCTCACGCCGCCACCTCCCCGTTCAGGTCGGTCCCGGGGCGGCCGTTGCGGCGGCCGTTGACGGTGCGGTAGGCGGCGTTCAGACGGTGGGCGGGCATGATGCCGCCGCCGGTCTGCTTCGCCTGGTACATCGCTTCGTCCGCTGCCCGCAGCGCGGCCGGCAGCGGCGTCCCGGGCGGGGCGGACGCCCCGCCGACCGACGCACCCACCGACAGGTCCCGGCCGCCGTGCCGGATGGGGGCGGTCAGCAGGCCGTGCACGCCTTCGAGGAGCCAGCGGAGCGCGTCCGGGTGCGGTGGGAGGGGGACGGCGGCGGCGAACTCGTCCCCGCCCAGCCGCCCCGCGAAACCCCGGCCCTCGACGCTCTCGTTCAGCGACGCCCCGGCCATACGGATCACCGCATCACCGGTGGCGTGGCCGAGGGTGTCGTTGATCTGCTTGAAGCCGTCGAGATCGATCACGATCACAGCGGCCGGGCGCCGGGCCAGGAGCCGGGCGGCTCGGGTTTCGAACCCCTCACGCCGCCACAGCCCGGACAGCGGGTCCCGCTGCGCGGCGACCAGACGGCGCCGCAACAGGACCGAGTGCGCCGACCAGCCGCCCAGCAGGGGAACCACGGCGGCGGCCGTGGACATCAGCTCGCTCATACTGCCACCTCCGCTCCGGCCTTCTCGGGAAGGGCGACGCCGTGGACGGTCAGACGGACTTCGACGCCGCCCCACGAACCGGTGACGGCCAGCCAGGACCACGGCGGGGTGGTGAGTAGTTCGACCCCGGCCGGGTCCAGGCCCAGCGCGGCGCGCCACCGCTCGAACCCGGCCAAGTCGCCGCGCCGGGCCGTCAGTTCGAGCTGCCCGGGGTCGATCGTGGACAGGTGCACGTCCAACGGCGGGAGTTCCCCGAACGCTTCCAGCAGCCGTACCACCGCCATCACAGCCGGGCCCTGCCCGGCGAACATCCCGGCGCTCACAGCGCACCCCCGACAGCGATGAGGGCGGCGACCGCCAGCAGAACGCCAGCAGCGAGGGTGAGGGTGACCGCCCGCTGCACCTGCCCGTACTTGGCCACGGCGAGGCGGGAGAGGGCGACGACAGCGCCCGCGCGCCGGTCCGCCGAAAGGTCGGCGATCAGAGCTTCGGGCGTCAGGGTGGCCCAGTGCGGGAACGTCCCCGCCGCACGCGGCCGCAGCTTCGGCCGCGCCGCCCACAGCAGCACACCCGCCGCCACCACCAACAGCGCGACGCCGGCGGCGCCGACCAGGCGGGCCGCCAGCGGCAGCGGCATCGCGCTGCCCGCCAGCGTCACCCCCGTCAGCAACAGGCCGATGAACGTCGTCAGATTCGCCGTCTTGGTGTCCGTCCGCGCGATCTGCCCCTGCGCCTCGGCGTAGGCGACATCCAGCGCGGCGTTCACGTCGCGGTCCGGCAGGCTGCTCATGCGCTCACCCCCAGGTGACCGCTGCGGTTGGCCAGCTCACGGCGGGCGGCAAGCACCCGGCGCGCGGCCCGGCGCAGACGCCGAACGTCCAGCTCGGACAGCGGCCGGTCAAGGGTGATGATCTCCGCGTCCAGCAACTCAACCTCCGCCAGGATCAGCGGGATCTCGCGCTCGATCGCGTCCAGCTCGACGCTGGACGGTTCACCGTCCAGCGGATCAGCGGCCGACGCCGCCTGTGGAACCATGTTGTTCATGGGTCGTGTACTCCCTCGCAGGTGGAACGGCCCGAACAGCACCCCCGGTGTTCCAGCACCGGGGGTGCACGCCGTTTGTTGTCGGGTGGGGCAGTCCTGCATTCCCCCCGAACACCACCGCCGCCGAACGCCGAAGCGGCGCGGGGCGGTGGTCACGGGCAGCTCAGGTAGCCGCGGTTCGTGTGACCTGAGATGACGCGGAAGGGCTCAGCCGCCGTGCCGGTCGAGCACTGGCAGCCGCCCGCGTACTTCGCGGCATGAAGACCTCCTTGGTCGGTTCGGACATGCGTGTCGCACTGCAAGGGGCTCTCGAAGTCCCACTCTCCGGCCGTTGCTCGCGGTCGCCGGGCCACCTCGCCAGTCGGGCGCCGAAGCGCCCTGTCTCCTGGCCTTTAGCGGGATTGCAGCGTCCCCGCCCTCAGCTCCCGGACAGGCCAAAGAAGGCCCTTCCGGGGCCTCACCTCGCTCTCGCTCGGTGCGACGTGCTTAACGTACCCATCCTCCCTAGGTAGGTCAACCAGGTTGGGATGGTTAGGCTTCCTGGGCTTGGCGGGGAGGTGGCCTAGCATGGGGGGATGAGCCTTGACCCAGATGACACGCGACCGGCGTTCCAGCAGGTCAGCAGTGCTTTGCGGGCGGACATCCTCACGGGCAAGTACGCAGCCGGTGAGCAGATCCCGTCCGGTCCCGAGCTGATGCGGCGCTACGAGGTAGCCAAGGCGACCGTGGCCCGGGCCCTCGACGTCCTGCGGGACGAGGGGCTGATCGTGACCAGGAAGGGCAAGGGCAGCTTCGTTCGTCAGCGGACCGAACGACCGGTCGGGCTACGGCCGCACTTGGAGGCCGCATTCGAGGGCGAGTCGGTGACCATCGACTTCTCGGGCTTCTCAAGCGAAACGCTTAACGGCGCGATGACTGAGCCGCTGGACAAGGTGCGGTCCGGTCGGCTGACTCCGCAGAAGATCTCCGTCCGGCTGCTATTGCCGGACACCTCGGTGCACATGGCTGTGCCCGTTCTCGTGGACGAACTGAGGGACGACCCTGCACTCCGGAGCCGGGCGGGTCAGCTCGCGGTCACCCACGCGGGCGGGCTCAAGCACAGCGTCGAGGTACTGGCCGAGCTGGGCCTTGTCCAGTCGGCCAAGGTTGAGATCCGCTTCTTCAAGGCATCGGCGCTCTTCAAGCTGTACGTGATCAACGGAGCTGAGGCGTTCTTCGGGTATTACCCGCTGCGTCAGCGGAAAATGGTGGTCGAGGGTGAGGAGAAGGAATTCTTCGACATCACCGGAAAGGACACCACGCTTTTCCACTATTCGGCGAGTCCGGATGAATCGTCGCTCGGTTCCCAGTACGTGCAGCAGTCTCAGCGGTGGTTCGACAGTACGTGGGACAGCATCGCGTTTCAGCAGGCGGAAGCATGAGTGGGGAGAGCGCTTTTGGGCCGGTCCTCAGAGGCGTGCGGCATCTGCTGATCGATTTCGACGGGCCGTTCTGCTCGGTGTTCGCGGGGCTGAGCGCGGGTGAGGTGGCGGAGCGGATGCGGCAGCAGCTCGGTGCGGCCGGCCACGAGCTTGGCCCTGACTGGGCGGGCGAGGGAGACCCGCTCGCGCTGTTGCGGCGGATCGCGGACGAAGCTCCCGGGATGGTTGCCGACGCCGACGAGGTGCTTACGGGACTGGAGACCGAGGCGGCCCGACTCGCGCGGCCCAACGAGGAGATGGAGGCCGTGCTCGACGCGGCGGCGATGTCGGGACGGGCCGTCGTCGTGGTGAGCAACAACGCCGGGCAGGCCATCGAGGGCTATCTGGCCAAGCACGGCCTGACGGACCGGGTTCGCGGTGTGGTGGGGCGGGTGCCGGGCGAGCCGGAGAGCATGAAGCCGAGTCCGCGCCTGCTGCTGGACGCCATGGGCGCGGGGGCGGACGCGTCCGAGTACGTGTTCATCGGCGACGCCGTGCGCGATGTCGAGGCCGGGCATGCGGCGGGTGTCCCCACCATCGGGTACGCCAACAAGCCGCGGAAGGAACGTTCGCTCGCGGACGCCGGCGCGGTCGTCGTGGTCACGTCGCTCGTGCCGGTAGCCGACGCTCTGACATCACCTGACAGCGATTCCTGACATCAACATCCGGGGACAGTCGGGAACGCCAGCGGACGTTCCGGGAAACCGGGTGTCCGCTGGCGCTTCGAGAAGGGGAGATCACTAAGGGGAAGGTTTTCAGCGGGACCGACCTGATAAGGATGAGGCCACAGGTTCAAGTCCTGTTAGCCCCACCGCGTGGCCCGGCCCGGCGGAGTGTTCATCCGCCGGGCCGGGCCCTTCTTGTCAGGACACGATTGGGTATCATCGGGCGCCAGATGATCCGATCACGTTTGAAGAAGGACGAGGTAGCGCGGTGAAGAAGCTGCTCCTGGTCGCCCTGGCCGCCGTGGCCGGTCTGCTCGTGTACCGCCAGATCCAGGCGGACAAGGCCGAGCAGGACCTGTGGACCGAGGCGACGGACTCCGTGCCGTCCGGGTCCACCGGCGCCTGAAGAGACCCCGCAGGACCCGAGAGACACGCAACGCGCCTCCTGGCCCCTTCCGCCGCCCACGCGGCTGGGGACCGGGAGGCGTTGTCATGTGCGACTGCGAAAGGGCGGGGCGCGTGGTGTGGCTCGCGGTGCACGACGCCGTCGTCGTGCACCGCCGTCGGATCAGCCCTGGTGCTGCTCGTAGTGCTCGACGGCCTCGCGAGTGCGCGCGATGCCGTAGACCCGGAGGAATTCGGCCAGTTCCGGGTGGCTCTCGGCGAGCAGGCGGGACGCGCTCTGGATCTCGGTGGCGTCCGCGACCGACCGGAGCAGTGCCTGGATCTCCCGGACGACGCGCTTCGTCGGGTTGGCCGGCACGCCCACCGAACCGGGGCGCGTGGCGGTCGAGTTGGGGCTCAGGACATTGCCCCCCGCGGTGCGGCGGATCTCATCCATCGCCGCCGTCGCCTCGGCCGCGCTGATCCGGCCGCCCCGCACCTCGGCGGCCAGGTCCTGGAGCGCGCGCACGCGTTGCACGACGGCCGGATTGCCGATCTTCGCGCGTTGCCCGCTCATGAGCTGCGACAGCATGGGCGCGGAAAGGCCCAGCACCACCGCCAGTCGTGCCTGGTTGAGGCCCAGATCGGCGATGAGCCTGCGGAAGAGCGTCCCGAGCGGTTCGCCGTACCAGGTCGTCTGCTGCTCTCTCGCCTTCTCTGTGGACTCCTGCTGTGTTGCGTCCATCGGTGTCTCCCCTGTTCTCCCCTGATCGCTTCACGTGAGCGAAGCTGCGCGTCATCCTACGAAGAGACCCGCACCCGGGGCGATACCCGGTCGGTATCCGGCGGGCGGATTGGGTACCCTGGTCCACGGCTGTGCACCGGGTTTCCGGGAACGGCCGCGGGGCCTTAGCTCAGTTGGTAGAGCGCCGTCTTTGCATGGCGGATGTCAGGAGTTCGACTCTCCTAGGCTCCACGCGATCGAACCGATCCGACCCGCGTAGCCGCGGTCGCGCGGTCGGGGCCCGGCTTGGGCACCGCACGTGACGGGCTGGTCCTCGTCCGCCGCCTGCGACCGTATGACGTCGCCGTTCGCCGGCGGGCGGGCATCCGGCGCGTCCTCAACTGCTCGTTCGAGAGCCGCTGTGCCGTGCGCGGGTGCGGACAGGACGGGCCCTGCGGACTTCCGGGCCCCGCTTGCCGGGGGCGGTGTGGTGTGGGTAACGTGCCCGGAAGCAGGGAGTTCGGGACAGAACCTGAACCACCGCTGATCTCTTCGAGGCATGGAGCGTCGGAACGCGCCCTCGCCACCGCCTCTTTCCCGTTCTCTTCCTTGCCGCCGGGACGTCCACGCTCCGGCGGCCGAAAGGCGTCCGCATGACCCTTTACTGCCAGCACGCGAACCGTGGGAAGACACAGATTCTGGCGGTCTACCGGCGTGAGGACGATGCCGTCTCGTCCACCGTGACGAGCCTCGGTTCCGCCGAGCTCGCGGCACCGATCGTCGAAGCGCTCAACCGGATCTCCGCCCTCGCCACAGTCCCCCTGGGCTTCTTCGACGAGCGGGGCAGGCGGATGGGGCGTTATCCCACCGAGCATCTCGCCGCGCTCACCGACCGCGCGGCGCGTACCGGGCTCCTCGGCGGAGCGCACAGCCTCTGGTACGAGTGGGTCTGCTGGGATCTCCATCAGGCGCTGGCCGATCTGGACGAGGCGGTCGCGGCCGCGACCGCCCCGATCCGGACCGCGATCGAGGCGGAGCTGGAGACAGAGGAACGTGCACTGCGCGATGCGTTCGCCGAATACTCGGGGGCGGTCGCCGTGCCCGGGGAGAACCAGCGTTCCTGGGATTCCGAGTTTCCGTTCGTCGCGTACAACGGGGGAATGCAGCTCCTGACGCGTCAGATGCGGAGGGAACTGGACCGTCTTGAGGAAGGCATCACCCGCGAGGAGCGGGAGGCGGCGGTCGCGGACCTGCGGCTGCTGGTCACCGCCTTCGACCAGTGGTCGGCGGCGCAGGCGGACGACGGGATGTTCTCGCTCGAATACCCCGAGATCTTCGCCGAGCCGCACGACGCGGATCGCCACTTCCTGACGGTCTCCGCACCTGACCCCGGGGGCGAGGGCGCGGACGCCTGGCACGTCGAGGTGTCCCGGTGGGTGCCGGACGACCTTGAGGAGGACGGGGAGGAGGAGTACGGCAGCGCCTCCGGTGAACGCCTCCTGCGGTGCGTGCTGCCCGCGACTCCGAGCGCCGAAGACGTCACCAAGCTGCTGCTCAGGGTCTCCGCGGAGCCGGGAGTGCTCAAGAAGTGGGCTCAGACGCCGGTGGGGAGCCCGCTGGAGGGGACGGCCCTCGTCGTCACCTCCGACCGGCCGGACGAGTCCTGAGGCAGTCCGCGGCGCCGCGGGCGGTGTCCGAAGCCGGTGCCCCGACGACGGCGTGGCCCAGCCCACGGGAAGCACCGCCGGCCGGCGACACCGGGGAGAAGCCGCGGACTCTCCACAAGGCGCTGCGGCCTGGGGCGGCGGGTCAGGAGGCGTTGCGCAGCTCCTCGGGCGGGGTGCGGTCGGCGTCGACCGGTTCGGTGCGCTCCAGCTCGCCCCAGACGACGAAGCGGTGCCGCGACGTGTAGACCGGCGTGCAGGTCGTCAGCGTGATGTAGCGGCCCGCCTCGGTGGCGCCCGACTCCGCGGGGACGGGGGCGAGGACGTCCGTGTTGTACTTCGATGTCTCGGGGAGGATCGCGAAGGCGCGGTAGACGTACCAGGTGTTCTGCGTCTCGAAGACGATCGGGTCGCCTTCCTCGATGTGGTCGATCGCGTGGAAGCGCGCGCCGTGGCCGTCGCGGTGGGCGGCGAGGGAGAAGTTGCCCTCCTCGTCCCAGGGCATCGCCGACTCGACCGGGTCCTCGTAGTAGCCCGCCACGCCGCCGTTGAGTATGTCGAGTCCGGTGCCCTCCTTGACGAGGATCTCGTCGTCGGTCATCGCCGGGACGTGGAGGAAGCCGATGCCGTCCTCCGGGTCGTACGTGCGGGGGGCGCCGGTGTCCTCGCCGTCCGGGGCGCCCTCGGCTGCCCAGTGTTCGCGGACGGCGTCGCTGTCCTGGCGGGCCTCCCGGTCGGCGACCACGTTGGTCCACCAGAGGGAGTAGACGACGAAGAGGGCGAGGACGGCGCCGGCGGTGATGAGCAGTTCGCCCGCGACGCCCACGGCGGCGGCGATCCGGCGGCGCGCGGCGCTGACGCGGGGCGGGGGGCCGCCGGTGGTGTCCGGGCTGTCGGTATCTGCCGCGTTCTCCGGGCTGTCCGCCGGGTCGGCGGTGGCCGGGGGCGGTTCACTGGACGAGGGCATCCGGCTTCCCTTCGCTGCGCGGGCGCTCTTCGGTCAGCTCGCCCCAGACGATCAGCCGGTACGTCGACGTGAACTCCGGCGTGCACGTCGTCAGCGTGACGTAACGCCCCGGCTCGGTGAAGCCGCCCTGGTCCGGCACGGCGTCGAGGACGGCGACGTTCGACGGCGAGGTCGAGTCGAGACGGCTCGCCATCTCGTAGGTGAAGTACGCGTCCTGGGTCTCGATGACGATCGGGTCGCCCGGTTCGAGCTGGTTGATGTAGCGGAACGGTTCGCCGTGGGTGTTGCGGTGCCCGGCGAGGCCGACGTTCCCCTCCTCGTCCCACGGCATCGCGGTGGGCAGGCCGTCGTCCTCGGTGTAGTGGCCGACCATGCCGTTGTCGAGCACCTCCTCCTCGTCGACGCCCTGCGCGATCGCGACCCGGACGTCGAGTGTGGGGAGGTAGAGGATGGCGAAGCCCTCGCCGGGCGAGAACGCGCCGGGCGCGCGGGGGTCGGGGGCCTCCTCGGCGGGGTCCTCGGGGGCCTCCCACTGCTCCTGGAGGGAGTCCGCCTCGTGCCGCGCGTGCGCGCGGGCCTCCACGTTCGTCCACCACAGCTGGTAGACGACGAAGAGGAGGAGGACGACGCCCGTGGTGATGAACAGCTCGCCGATGACGTTGCTTATCGCCGTGCCGGTCTGGCGGGCCGCCTTGGCGGCGGCCTTGGCCGCGCGGCGGCGTGCGGCGCGGCCGCCCGTGACCGTGCCGTCGGGCGCGCTGTCCGTCGCGAGGGGCGCGGCGGGGCGGGGGCCCTGCCTGCGGCGTGCGGCGTGGCGGCGTGCGGCCCGGCCGCCGGTGGCGGGCGGGACGGGGGACGGGGGCGGCAGGAGGTCGGCGGGGCGGCGCAGGCCCACGGTCGCGTGGTCGATGCCCGCCGCGGGCGGAGGGGGGGCCTCGTCGGGCTCGGGCTCCGGCTCCGGAACGTGCGGCTGCTGCGGCGGCGGCGCCGCGGGCTCCGGCCGGGTGACGCCGAGTATCTCCGTCGGGACGTCGGCGGGAAGGCCGGGGACCTCCTCCTCCGGCGGCCCGGCATGCCGTCCCTGCCGGGCCCGGCGCGGCGCGGGGACGTCGGCGTCGGCGTCGGCGTCCTGCGCGGGAGGCGCCTGTGCCGCCGGTACGGCGGCGGGCGGCTCGTCCGTGGTGTCCCGGGGCTGTGGGGGCGGCTGTTCGCCGGAGGACGCGGGGAACGGGGCGTCCTCCGGGCGGCCCTGGGTCACGCCGCCGACTCCTGCCGGGGCGCGGGGCCGACCACGGGCGCCAGGCCGTGCGAGCGCGCCACCGCGTCCCGGGCGCCGCAGTCCGCGAGCCAGTTGGCCAGCATGCGGTGGCCGCCCTCGGTGAGGACCGACTCGGGGTGGAACTGGACGCCCTCGACCGCGCGTTCACGGTGGCGCAGCCCCATGATCACGCCGCTCGCGGTGGTCGCGGTGACCTCAAGGACGGGCGGGACGGTGGCGACCTCGACGGCGAGGGAGTGGTAGCGCGTCACCGTCAGCGGGCTCGGCAGGCCGGCGAAGACGCCCGCGCCGGTGTGCTCCACCGGGGACGTCTTGCCGTGCAGCAGCTCGGGCGCGCGGCCGACGATGCCGCCGTACGCGACGGCCATCGCCTGCATGCCCAGGCAGACGCCGAAGACGGGGACGCCCGCCGCGTCGCAGTGCCGGATCATGTCGATGCAGACGCCCGCCTGTTCGGGCGTGCCGGGGCCGGGGGAGAGCAGGACGCCCGCGAATCCGCCCTCGGTGACGTGGCCGGGGACGACCGCGTCGTTGCGCAGCACCTCGCACTCGGCGCCGAGCTGCTGGAGGTACTGCACGAGGTTGTAGACGAAGCTGTCGTAGTTGTCCACGACGAGGATGCGGGTCTGCATGGGGGCGCTCATTCGACCGTCACGTTGTTGAAGGGGAGCAGGGGCTCGGCCCACGGGAACACGTACTCGAACAGGAGGTAGACGACCCCGAGCACCAGCACGAGGGAGATCAGCAGGCGTACCAGCGTGTTGCCCGGCAGGTGCCGCCAGATCCACCCGTACATGGCTCAGCCACCCCTTCGATCAACACAGGATGCCCCAAGCGTACGACGCGCCGGAGAGGGGCCGGGGGCGATCGTCCTCATTCCGCGGGCTCCGCGAACTGGAGTCCGACGCCGCCTTCCCAGGCCGGGGCGGTGACGGAGGCGTGGTCGGTGACGTCCCAGCCGAGTCCGTACGCGGTGACGTACTGCTGGTAGGTGCCGATGGCGGGGGACGCGTCGAGGGCGGCGCGCAGGGCGGCGGTGTCGCCGACGGCGGTGACGGTGTAGGGCGGGGAGTAGAGGCGGCCCTGGAGGATCAGGGTGTTGCCGACGCAGCGGACGGCGCTGGTGGATATGAGGCGCTGGTCCATGACCTGCACGGCCTCGGCGCCGCCGGACCACAGGGCGTTGACGACGGCCTGGAGGTCCTGCTGGTGGATCACCAGGTCGTTGGGCGACGGTTCGGGGACGCCGGGGACGAGGGCGCCCGCGTCGGCGGGGGCGTCGGTCAGGGTGACGGTGAGGCCGGGGCCGGCGACGGGGGTCAGGCCGGCGGCGGCTTGGAGGCGTTCGCGCCGGGCGGTCTCCGCCGGGTCCGGCGGGTCGCCCGCGGTGTCGCGGTCGGCCAGGGCCTCGACCTCGTCCCGCAGTGTGGCCGTGGCGGACTCCAGCGTCTCGTTGTCCCGGGCGCGTTCCCTGATGAGATCGGACATCTGGAGCAGGGAGTCGTCGGTGCGGATGTTGTTGCCGCGGGACACCTGGAAGCTGGACCAGAATATGAGCCCGGCGAGCGCGAAGACCGCTGCCGTGCGCAGCCGCGCCGGCCGGAACCGGATGCTGTTCACCGTACCCCTGGTCTCCTTAAACAGCGGTTGACGCACTACGCTAACGGACGTGTCCCGTGCTACGCGCTGAGAAGCGCATCGACAGGAGAGCGCTCGTGCCGAAGTCCAGGATTCGCAAGAAGAAGGACGACACCTATACTCCGCCGGAGAAGCGGACGACGACCAAGCTCGACATGGGCGGTCGCCGGTGGGTCGCCCCTCTGATGCTGGCGATGTTCGTGATCGGGCTCGCCTGGATCGTGGTGTACTACGTGACCCAGGCCGACCTGCCGGTCGAGGCGCTGGGGAACTGGAACATCGTGGTCGGCTTCGGATTCATCGCCCTGGGGTTCGTCGTCTCGACGCAGTGGAAGTGACGTGCCGGCGCTGACACCGCCGACGGACGTCAAGTTATCCACCGAACATCACACGATCTGTGGATAACCGGTGGGCGGGGGGAACGTCCGTGCGGACATCGGAGGGTGTCCGCACCCCCGTTCGCCTGCGGAAACGCTGACCGGTCGCGCTCGGGGCCGGCCCCTCCACGCTGTGCACAGGAGCCGCCCGGCCTGTGGATAACCCGCCGGACGGCCTGACTCCGGCTCGCTAGCCGAGCAGGTCCGAGGTGCGGACCACGAGGGCGACGACCAGGACGGCGGTCACGGCGAGGCAGGTGCCGACCTGTATCAGCAGCCGGTTCCGCCGCGGGGCGTGCACCATCCCGAGGGCCACGAGGCCGCCGCCGACCAGGCCGCCGATGTGCGCCTGCCAGGCGATGTTGGGCAGCGTGAAGGTGATCGCCATGTTGATGGCGAGCAGCACCAGGATCGGGCGGATGTCGGCGCGCATGCGGCGGGCGAGCACGGCCGTGGCGCCGAAGAGGCCGAAGATCGCGCCCGAGGCGCCGAGGGACACCGCGTTCTGCTCGGCCAGCACGTAGGAGAGCGTGCTCCCGGCCAGCGCGGAGATCAGGTAGAGCGCGAGGAAACGTACGCGGCCGAGCGCCGCTTCGAGCTGCGGACCGAGGAACCAGAGCCCCAGCATGTTGGACGCGATGTGCCACAGCTGCTGGTGCAGGAACGCCGAGGTCAGCAGGCGGTACCACTCGCCGTCCGCGACGCCGACCCACTCGTAGGTGCGGAAGTCGACCGCGTGTCCCAGCATGCCGAGGTCGGTGACCATGGTGTCGCCCCGGGCCAGGACCGCGAAGAACATCGCGACGTTGAGCACGATCAGGCTCAGGGTGACCAGCTGCGTGTTCGCCGTCAGCGTGCCGCCCGCCAGGGTACGCGGGCGCGTGGCCCGCACGGCGGCGGCGGAACCGCGTACGCACTCGGGGCACTGGTAGCCGACCGAGGCCGGGATCATGCAGGACGGGCAGATCGGACGGTCGCAGCGGGTGCAGCGCACACCCGTCTCCTGGTCCTGGTGCCGGAAGCACCGCGCCAGCGCCGGCTGCTGCGGCGGCTGGCCGTACCACTGCGCCATCGTCTCCGTCTCCCCTCGGTGACCCGTTACCACCGACCGTACAGGTACGGGGAGCGTTCCGGCCCCCTGCGGCGTTGACGCCCAGGGGACCGGAAAGGTTCCCGCGGCGGTCAGTCCTTCTGGGTGACGACGACCGACTCGATGACGACGTCCTCGACCGGCCGGTCCGTGCCGCGGTCGGTCGCGGTGGTCGCGATGGCGTCCACGACCTGCTGCGACGCCGGGTCGGTGACCTCGCCGAAGATGGTGTGCTTCCCGGTCAGCCAGGCGGTCGGCGCGACGGTGATGAAGAACTGCGACCCGTTGGTGCCGGGACCCGCGTTGGCCATCGCCAGCAGGTACGGGCGGGTGAAGGCCAGGTCCGGGTGGATCTCGTCCTGGAACTTGTACCCGGGACCGCCGGTGCCGTTGCCCAGCGGGTCACCGCCCTGGATCATGAAGCCGCTGATCACGCGGTGGAACACGGTGCCGTCGTACAGCTTCTCGGTCAGGCGCTGCCCCGTGGCGGGGTGGGTCCACTCGCGGGAGCCCTCGGCCAGCTCGACGAAGTTCTTGACCGTCTTCGGCGCGTGGTTCGGGAAGAGCCGGACCTCGATGTCGCCGCGGTTGGTCTTCAGGGTGGCATGGAGCTGCTCGGCCACGATCTACCTTCCGTCTACGTCAGTGACGCTTACCGATCCTGCCACGGCGGCACGACACGCGGTGACCCCGGATGGCCGTTACACGTGCCGGATCGCCTTTCACCAGGAATGATTTCCGCACGAGTGGACAAACGCCACCGGTAAGCGCATGGAGGAGGAACAGTGAGTCACAACGGGAAGTCAGGAGTGCGCCACGCCACTGACATGGTGACCCCCTACGCCCTGGCGGCGAAGGACAACGCCGTCCACTACGCGCAGCAGGCGGGGGCCCACGTGGCACCGGCGGCCAGGAAGGCGGCCACTCAGGCGAAGCGGCAGTACACCTCCCAGGTGGTCCCGGCGGTGGCGCGCGCCAAGGCCGCCGCGGGCCCCGCCCGGCAGGAGGCGACCGTCCGTTCGCAGGTGGCCCTCGCGGCGCTGCGCGGCGACGTCTCGACCCGCGACATCCGCGCGGCGGTGCGCCGCAGGAAGCGGCGGGCGCGTACGGGCCGTTTGCTGCGCAAGGCGGGCATGATCGGCCTGGTGGCCGGTGGCGCGTACGCCGCGTGGAAGTGGTGGAGCGGGCAGAACAGCCCGGACTGGCTGGACGAGCCCTCCGACGCCACCGAGGTGCCGGAGAACAGCGACCACTGAGCTCTCCGGAGGCATGGACGACCGCGGACACGGCGTGGGGGGGGGGGGGGGGGGGGGGGGGGGGGGGGGGGG
>NZ_JBJZOH010000007.1:0-225821 GCF_047200595.1 Streptomyces sp. MS19
CCCCCCCCCCCCCCCCCCCCCCCCCCCCCCCCCCCCCCCCGCCGCCCGGCGGGCGGGCGGACACGACCGCTCAGGAGCCCTCCATCCGCGGTGTGTCCGTCCTCCCCGTCCCCGCCGTGCGCTCCCCCTCGTCCTCGTCGCTCTCCGAGCCCTCCCGGACCCGGTGCAGGACGCCCCGTTCGTCCCTCGCGTACACCCGCCGCCTGTTCTTCTCGATCTTCCCGGCCACCTCGGAGGCCAGGTCGATCCCCCGCATCTGCGCGATCGCCGTCAGATACAGGAAGACATCGGCGAGTTCCTCCCCCAGGTCGTCACGCTGCTTCAGCCATGCCGTGAACGCCTCGCCGACCTCCGCCGTCAGAAGCCCGAACTCGACAGCGACATCCGTGGTGTTGAAGCCCTTGGCCAGCTTGTTCTCCCACGCGAGCCGCTGCGCGTCGGCGATGTCCACCCCACCACCTCCCATCCCTTTCCCAGCCGTCACCACCGCGCTCCGGGGCCCGTCACTGCCCCGGCGACGCGTCTTCGCCGCCCGTCCTCCCCCCACGAGGACGGGCGGCGACGTGAGCCTAACCGGAGCCACTGACAATCGGCCGGGGAGCGGCCGCCCTCACGCCTCGGGCACCGTCCAGTTGCCGCGCGCCCAGGCCTCCAGCGTCGTCGGCTCCGGCCGGATCGCCCGCAGCGAGGCGAGGTCCGCCGCGTATCCCCGGGTGTCGAACCAGTGGAACATCACCGCCGTCTCCTCGTCCTGCTCCCGCAGCACCTCGTCCGGCAGCGTCTCGAAGCGCACCGGCTCCCCGGCCACCGTCGCGAACGCCTCCGCCATGCCGGGGCCCGTCAGCTCGTCCCCCGCGATCTCGATCCGCCGGTCGAGGTGGCCCGCCGGGTCGTCGAACGCGTCGGCCGCGAGGACGCCGACGTCCGCCACGGCGATCATCTGGAGCGGTGTCGCGGGCCGCAGCGCCAGCGTCAGCACCAGCTCCCCGTCCCGCCGCCGCGGGCCGGCCCAGGCGAAGTTCTCCATGAAGAACACCGGCCGCAGGATCGTCGCGGGCAGCCCCAGCGCCTCGATGTGCCGCTCGACCCTGCCCTTGGACTCGAAGTGCTCGACGCCGCTTCCCCGGTCGGAGCCGCCCACCGAGGCGTAGACGAAGTGCGACACCCCCGCCCGCTCCGCCGCGTCCGCGACGAGCGCGCCCTGCCGCGCCTCACCCGCGGGACCGCCTGGCCCGGTGAAGGTCTGCACGCTGTAGACGCCGTACGCGCCGCGCAGCGCCGCGTCGAGCGAGCCGCGGTCGTCCATGTCGCCGCGCACCAGCTCCGCCCCGGCGCCCTCCAGCGCCCGCGCGCCGTCCGACGACGGGTCCCGCACCACCGCGCGCACCGGCCGCCCCCGCCGCAGCAGTTCGCGCGCCACCGCGCCCCCCTGCCGCCCGGTGCCGCCGAACACCACGATCACGTCCGCACGATCGGTCATCGTTCCGTCCCTCCGTCGTCCCACTCGCCCTTGAGTTCACCGGCTGGCCGACCGTAACCCGTGCCCCGCCCACACGACGCGACGGCGCGGCCGAGTCCCAGATGGGACGCCTGTAGTATGTGGCGCGCCAAACAACTGGGGAGCAGATGACCGAGCAGGGCGAGACGAGCCACCTGATCGTCCGACTCGCCCACGCCCACCAGAACGCCGCCGCGGCCCTCCTCAAGAACCTCGACCTCCATCCGGGCCAGGAGCTGGTCCTGATGCGGCTCGCCGAGGAGGACGGGCAGCCGCAGAGCCGCCTGGTGCGCGCCCTCGGCCTCGACCCCTCCACGGTCAGCCGTACGCTCCAGCGCCTCGAACGCAAGGGGCTCCTCGTCCGCACCCCCTCGACCGCCGACCGCCGCGCCGTCCTCGTCGCGCTCACCCCCGCGGGCCGCGCCCTGCTGCCCGAGGTCCGCCGGGTCTGGGAGGCGCTGGACGCCGCGACCGTGGCCGGCCTGTCGGAACGGCAGCGTGCCGAGGCCGCCAGGCTCCTGCGCCGCCTCGCGCGCGGCCTCGCCACGGCCCCCGCCCCCGGCCGGGACGGCGACGCCGGCCCCTGACCGTGTTGCCCCGCCCCGGCGCGGGGCCTCGCCCATAATGTCGGAAAAGCCGGAAGAATTCCGGCCAGCCGACGGAAGGGCGCCATGACCGAGCCGGAGCGCATCATCACGCCGTTCACCGCCGAATCGACCGCCGCCCAGGTCGTCGACGGCATCGACCTCACGGGCCGCCGCGCCGTCGTGACCGGCGCCTCCTCCGGCATCGGCGTCGAGACCGCCCGCGCGCTCGCCCTCGCCAACGCCGAGGTCACCCTCGCCGTACGCGACACCGCCGCCGGGGGCCACGCCGCCGAGGACATCACCCGCACCACCGGCAACCGGCAGCTCCTCGTCGCGCCGCTCGACCTCTCCGACCAGGCCTCGGTCGCCGCCTTCACCCTCGCCTGGGACGGCCCGCTGCACATCCTCGTCGCCAACGCGGGCGTCATGATGACCCCCGAGAGCCGTACGGCCGAGGGCTGGGAGCTCCAGTTCGCCACCAACCACCTCGGCCACTTCGCCCTCGCCACCGGCCTGCGGCCCGCGCTCGCCGCCGCCGACCGCGCCCGCGTCGTCGTCCTCAGCTCGCGCGCCCACCTGCGCGACGGCCTCGACCTCGACGACCTCAACTTCCGGCACCGCCCCTACGACCCCGCCGTCGCCTACGCCCAGTCCAAGACGGCCGCGGTCCTGTTCGCCGTCGAGGGCAACCGCCGCTGGTCACCTGACGGCATCACGGTCAACGCGGCGCACCCCGGCGCCGTGCTCTCCCGCCTCACCCGCTACATGAGCCAGGAGGACCTGGACCGCGCCACCTCCTCCGGCGAGACGTTCAAGACGCCCGAGCAGGGCGCCGCGACCCCCGTGCTGCTCGCCGCCTACCCTCCGCTCGCGCACGTCGGCGGCCGGTACTTCGAGGACTGCAACGAGGCCGTCCCCCACGTCGAGGGCACCGACCGGGGCGTCGCCGCCCACGCCCTCGATCCCGAACGCGCCAAGCGCCTGTGGCAGCTCTCCCAGGACATGGTCAGCTCGTCCCCCCACGTCTGACGCCCCCACCCGAAGGCACGCCCATGCCCGACATCCCCCCGGCCGCGCTCCCCGCCCCCGTGCGCCACTACCTGGACGCCCACCGCGCGCACGACACCACGACCGCCCTGGCCTCCTTTACCCCGGACGCCACCGTGACCGACGACGGCACGACCCACGCGGGCACCGCCGCCATCGCCGCCTGGCTCGCCCGCGCGTACACCGCCCACACCCGTACGGAGATCCTGTCCGGCGGACACTGCGACGACGAGACCCACTGCGCGGTCACCCTGCGGCTGTCCGGCGACGTCCCGGGCGGCGAGGTGGACCGCGCGCACTCCTTCACCCTGCGGGACGGACTGATCTACACGCTGACCATCGCTCCCGCGTGACGCGGCCCCCGTCCGCACGCGCCGTTACCCGGGTGTTTTCGTGCGATATGCGTTAAATGGCTTCTGTCAGGGCTCACCCTCGTCCCCCGGGAGGCACGCATGGCGTCCGTGACCATGCACGACGGCGCGGAGATCTACTACAAGGACTGGGGCATCGGCGCGCCCGTGGTCTTCCTCCACGGCTGGCCGCTCGACGCGGACGCCTGGGACGAGCAGCTCATCGCCGTCGCCGAGGCCGGGTACCGGGGCGTCGCGCCCGACCGGCGCGGCCACGGCCGTTCCACGCAGACGTGGCACGGCAACGACATGGACACCTGGGCCGACGACCTCGCCCAGCTCGTCGAGGCGCTCGACCTGCACGACATCACGTTCGTCGCCCACTCCATGGCGGGCGGCGAACTGGCGCGCTACCTCACGCGGCACGGGACCGGGCGCGTCGTCAGGGCGGTGCTGGTCGCGGCCGTGCCGCCGCTGATGCTCCAGACGGACACCAACCCCGAGGGCGTCCCGATCGACGCGCTGGACGACGTGCGGCAGGCGCTGCGGACGGACCGGGCGCAGTTCTGGCGGGACTTCGCGCCCCGCTTCTTCGGCGCGGGCACCGGCGCCACGGAGGACGACGGCGAGGACGGCGGGGACGCCGCTGAGGGGACCTCCGGCGGGAGCGCCGGCCGGTTCTCGCAGGGCCTGGAGGACTTCTTCTGGTCCATGGCCATGCGCCAGGGCCTCAAGGCGGCCATCGCCTGCGTGAAGGAGTACTCCGAGACCGACTTCACCGAGGACCTGCGCCGCTTCGACATCCCGACGCTGCTGATCCACGGCGACGGCGACCGCGTCGTCCCCCTCGACGCCACGTCCCGCAAGGCCGCCGCCCTCATCCCCGGCGCGACGCTCACGGTCTACCCGGGCGCCTCGCACGGCCTCGCCCTCGTCCCCGGCACGAAGGAACGCTTCACCGAGGACCTGCTCACCTTCCTGCGCGGCTGACGGAACGGCCGAGGGAACGGCCCGCGGCCCGGCTCACGAGCCGACCGGGCGCCCCTCGGCCGGCGCGGCGGCGCCGTCCCGCCCCGCCGGCCTGCCCGGGACGCGGGCGGCGACCGTCCTGCGGTTCACCCGCGCCTGGCGCAGCGCGTCCCACGTCAGGACCGTGAGCGCCACCCAGACGAGGAGGAAGCCGGCCCAGCGCTCCGGCGGCATCTCCTCGTCGAAGACCAGCAGCCCCAGCAGGAACATGCAGACCGGCGCGATGTACTGCATCATCCCGATCATCGACAGCGGCACCCGCATGGCCGCCGCGCCGAAGAAGATCAGCGGCAGCGCCGTCGCCAGACCGCTGCTGACCAGCAGCAGCGCGTGCCCCGGCCCCTCGGCGGTGAACGTGCCGTCGCCCCGCGCGCCCAGCACCAGCACGAAGACCAGCGCCGGGAGGAACTGGAACGCCGAGTCCGCGCTGAAGCCCTGGAGCCCGTCGAGCCCGGTCGTCTTCTTCACCAGCCCGTACGTCCCGAAGCTGACGCTCAGGATCAGCGAGATCCACGGGACCTGCCCGTACGCCACGCTCATCACGACCACCGCGAGGCCGCCGATGGCGACGGCCGCCCACTGCGCGCGGCGCAGCCTTTCGCGCAGGACGAGGACGCCCAGGGCGATGGTCAGCAGGGGGTTGATGAAGTAGCCGAGCGACGCCTCCAGGACGTGCCCCTCGGCGACCGACCAGATGAAGACGTACCAGTTGACGGTGATCAGCGTCGCGGACGCCGCGACCAGCGCCAGCCGCTTCGGCTGGCGCAGCAGCGGCCGTATCCAGCCCCAGTCGCGGACGACCGCGAGCAGCAGCAGCGCGGTCGGCAGGGACCACACGACGCGGTGCGCCAGCAGTTCCACGGGGCCCGTCGAGTCGAGCAGGTCCCAGTAGAGCGGCAGCAGCCCCCACATACCGAACGCGCCGAGCCCCAGCGCGATCCCCGACCTGCTCGCCGTTCCCCCGGACCCCGCCACCGCGACCCCTTCCACCACGTACGGCCCCCGCCGGACGGCGCGGCGTTGCTGACGGTACGCCGCGCCCGGCCCGGTTGTCATACCGGTGCGCGCCGCTCCGGCGCGGGGGCGGGTCAGCCCGCGACGGTCCAGGTGTCGTTGCCGGTCAGCAGCGCGCCCAGGTCGCCCTTGCCGCGCCGCACGACCGCCTGCTCCAGCTGCTCCGCCATCAGCTCGTCGTAGACGGGCCGCTCGGCGCCGCGGAAGACGCCGATGGGCGTGCGGTGCAGCGTCTGCGGGTCCGCCAGCCGGGACAGGGCGAACGCGGTGGTCGGCGAGGCGGCGTGCGCGTCGTGCACCAGCACGTCGTCGGTGCCCTCGACCGTCACGTCCACGACCTTCAGCTCGCCGGTCGCCCGGTCGCGCACGACGCCCTGGGTCCCCAGGCCGTCGCCGCCGTCCGCCTCGGCCCAGGGTGCGCCGAAGCGGATCGGCTCCCCGTGCTCCAGGCGGATCACGGCCTCCTGCGCGGTCTGCTTGTCCTTGATGACGTCGAACGCGCCGTCGTTGAAGATGTTGCAGTTCTGGTAGATCTCGACCAGTGCCGAGCCGCGGTGCTCGGCCGCCGCGCGCAGCACGCTCGTGAGGTGCTTGCGGTCCGAGTCCACCGTGCGCGCGACGAACGACGCCTCCGCGCCCAGCGCCACCGACACCGGGTTGAAGGGCGTGTCCAGCGAGCCCATCGGCGTGGACTTCGTGATCTTGCCCGTCTCGGACGTCGGCGAGTACTGCCCCTTCGTCAGTCCGTAGATCCGGTTGTTGAACAGCAGGATCTTCAGATTGACGTTGCGGCGCAGCGCGTGGATCAGGTGGTTGCCGCCGATGGACAGCGCGTCGCCGTCACCGGTGACGACCCACACCGACAGGTCGCGCCGCGACGTCGCCAGACCCGTGGCGATCGCGGGCGCGCGGCCGTGGATCGAGTGCATGCCGTACGTGTTCATGTAGTACGGGAAGCGGGACGAGCAGCCGATGCCGGAGATGAAGACGATGTTCTCGCGCGCCACGCCCAGCTCCGGCAGGAAGCCCTGCACGGCGGCGAGCACCGCGTAGTCCCCGCAGCCGGGGCACCAGCGGACCTCCTGGTCGGACTTGAAGTCCTTCGCCGACTGCCGCCCGGTGGCGGCGGGCACCAGGGACAGCGCCGTACGGATGCGGTCGGCGGCCTGGACAGCCTCAGTGGTCATCGTCGAGAGCCTCCTTGATCGCGGACGCGAGCCGCTCGGCCTTGAACGGCAGGCCCGTCACCTGCGTGATCGACCGGACGTCGACCAGGTACCTCGCCCGCAGCAGCAGGGCGAGCTGGCCGAGGTTCATCTCCGGCAGCAGCACGCGGTCGTAGGACCGCAGCACCTCCCCGAGGTTCGCGGGGAAGGGGTTGAGATGGCGCAGGTGGGTCTGCGCGACCTTGCCGCCCTCGCGCCTGATGCGGCGGACCGCGGCGGTGATCGGGCCGTACGTCGAGCCCCAGCCGAGCACGAGCGTGCGCGCCGTGCCGTCCGGGTCGTCCACCACCACGTCGGGCACGGTCACGCCGTCGGTCTTCGCCTGGCGCGTGCGGACCATGTGCTCGTGGTTGGCGGGGTCGTACGAGATGTTGCCGGTGCCGTCCTGCTTCTCGATGCCGCCGATGCGGTGTTCGAGCCCCGGCGTGCCGGGCACGGCCCAGGGGCGCGCCAGCGTCTCCGGGTCGCGCAGGTACGGCCAGAACACCTCGGTGCCGTCGGCCAGCTCGTGGTTCGGGGCGGTCGCGAACGAGGTCCGCAGGTCGGGCAGTTCCGACATCTCGGGAACGCGCCAGGGCTCCGAGCCGTTCGCCAGGTAGCCGTCCGAGAGGAGGAAGACCGGTGTCCGGTACGTCAGCGCGATCCGTGCCGCGTCGAGCGCCGCCGTGAAGCACTCGCCGGGCGTCGCGGGCGCGACGATCGGCACGGGCGCCTCGCCGTTGCGGCCGAACATGGCCTGGAGCAGGTCGGCCTGCTCCGTCTTCGTCGGCAGGCCCGTGGACGGGCCGCCGCGCTGGATGTCCACGACCAGCAGCGGCAGTTCGAGCGAGACCGCCAGGCCGATCGTCTCGGCCTTCAGCGCCACGCCGGGACCTGACGTCGTCGTGACGGCCAGCGAGCCGCCGAACGCCGCGCCCAGCGCCGCGCCGATGCCCGCGATCTCGTCCTCGGCCTGGAAGGTGCGCACGCCGAAGTTCTTGTGCTTCGACAGCTCGTGCAGGATGTCCGACGCCGGGGTGATCGGGTACGAACCGAGGTAGAGCGGCAGCTCCGCGCACTGCGAGGCGGCGACGAGGCCGTAGGCCAGCGCCAGGTTCCCCGAGATGTTGCGGTAGGTCCCGGCGGGGAACGCGGACGCGGCGGGCGCCACCTCGTACGAGACGGCGAAGTCCTCGGTGGTCTCGCCGAAGTTCCAGCCCGCGCGGAACGCGGTGAGGTTCGCCTCGGCGATCTCCGGCCGCTTGGCGAACTTGGCCCGCAGGAACGCCTCGGTCCCCTCGGTCGGCCGGTGGTACATCCACGACAGCAGGCCGAGCGCGAACATGTTCTTGGAGCGCCCCGCCTCCTTGCGCGTCAGGTCGAAGCCCTTGAGGGCCTCCACCGTCAGCGTCGTCAGCGGCACGCGGTGGACGCCGTACGCGTCGAGGGAGCCGTCCTCCAGGGGGTCGCCCGCGTACCCCACCTTGGCCACGGCCCGGGAGGTGAACTCGTCGGTGTTGACGATGATCTCGGCGCCGCGCGGCAGATCCCCCACGTTCGCCTTGAGGGCGGCCGGGTTCATGGCGACCAGCACGTCCGGGGCGTCACCCGGAGTGAGGATGTCGTGGTCCGCGAAGTGCACCTGGAACGACGAGACGCCGGGCAGGGTCCCGGCGGGCGCCCGGATTTCCGCGGGAAAGTTCGGCAGCGTCGCGAGGTCATTGCCGAACGACGCGGTCTCGGAGGTGAAACGGTCGCCGGTCAGCTGCATTCCGTCCCCGGAATCCCCCGCGAACCGGATGATGACCCGGTCCAGACGCCGGACGTCCTTGCCGGCGCCGCTGTTCCCGCCGACGCTGTCCTGGCTCGCCTGGTCGACCTCAGTGGTCACTGCTTAGCCCTCCTTGAGGCGGCTCGTGTCAGCCATGGTACGCGGGTAAGGCATGCCTTCCTGATGGTGATCACATGATGGACGTGGCTCGGGGAGAGACTTCCCGGCCACGGCCGTGATCCGTCCGCCGACGGCGAACGCGTCGGAAAAGCGACTGGTCAGCGACGCGCCGCGACCGGAACACGCCGCCCGGCCGCCCCGTGCGCCTCAGGAATGGAGATACGTGAGAACCGCCAGCACCCTGCGGTGATCTGTGTCACTCTGCGCCAGTCCCAGCTTCGCGAAAATGTTGCTGACATGCTTTTCCACCGCGCCGTGGCTCACCACCAGCTGCGCCGCGACGGCCGAGTTCGTTCGTCCCTCGGCCATTAGTCCTAGGACTTCTCTTTCCCGCGGCGTCAGCGCTTCGAGAACATCCTGTTTCCGGCTCCGGCCGAGCAGTTGTGCGACCACTTCCGGGTCCAGCGCCGTCCCGCCGCGCGCCACCCGTTCCACCGCCTCGGCGAACTCGCCGACGTCCGCGACCCGGTCCTTCAGCAGATAGCCGACGCCCCGGCTCGACCCGGCGAGCAGCTCCGTCGCGTACTGCTCCTCCACGTACTGTGACAGGACCAGGACCCCCAGGTCCGGGAAAGCCGCCCGCAGCCGCACGGCCGCCCGTACGCCCTCGTCGGTGTGCGTCGGCGGCATCCGGACGTCCGCGACCACCACGTCGGGCGGCGTCCCCGCGTCCGCCAGCCGCCGCACGGCCGCCACGAGCGCCTCGCCGTCGCCCACCCCGGCGGCGATCTCGTGCCCCCGGTCCGTGAGCAGCCGCGTCAGCCCCTCGCGCAGCAGCACCGAGTCCTCGGCGATCACCACCCGCACGGCGCTCGTCCCCCGTTCCTGTCAGCCGGTCGTCCTGTGCCCGTGCAGCATCTCATCCGCGGCGCGCGCCCACGGCCGCCCGGTCGCGCCAGGGCAGCACGGCCGACACGGTGGTGGGACCGCCCTGCGGCGAGTTGACGGCCAGCACGCCGTCCACCGCCGCCAGCCGGTCCGCGAGCCCCGCGAGGCCCGACCCGGCCGCCGGGTCGGCGCCGCCGCGCCCGTCGTCCAGCACCTGGATCATCAGCCGGTCGTCCGCCCGCCAGATCTCCACCCCTGCGTGGCGGGCCCCGCTGTGCTTGCTGACGTTCTGGAGCAGTTCGGAGACGGTGAAGTACGCGATCCCCTCGACGGCCTCGGCGGGCCGCGCCGCCAGCTCCACCTCCACGGTCACCGGCACCGTGCAGCGCGCCGCCAGCACCGACAGGGACGGGCCGAGCCCCCGGTCCGTGAGGATCGCCGGGTGGATGCCGCGCGCCAGGTCGCGCAGTTCCTGGAGCACGACCTTCACCTCGCCGTGCGCCTCGTCCACCATGCGCGCCGCCGCCTCCGGGTCGGTCGCCAGCTTCTCCTTCGCCATGCCCAGGTCCATCGCCAGCGCCACGAGCCGCGCCTGCGCGCCGTCGTGCAGGTCGCGTTCGATGCGCCGCAGGTCGGCGGCCGAGGTGTCCACGACGGCGGCGCGGTCCGACTCCAGCTCCCGCACCCGCGCGGCCGCCGCCGAGGGACCGAGCAGCAGCGCCGTCATCCGGCGCTCCGCCGCCGCCACGCCCCGGATCACCGGCGCGGTGACGAGCAGCAGCGCGACCCCCTGGAGCGCCACCAGGACCAGTTCGAGCGGGGTGTCCGACACCCAGCCGCCCCCGTCGCCGTCGGTGCCGATGCCGATGCCGGGCTCGCCGGCGTCACGCAGCGGCCAGAACCACAGCGGATACGTCACCATCGACAGGCTGCCCGCCCACGCGACGCCCATCAGCAGGAACGTGAACGCCCCCCACGGCAGCAGCAGCAGCGCGTGCGCCGCGCCCCGCCAGGACTGCCCCTCCTTGAGCACCTGGCCCAGGACCGCCAGCCACCCCTTCTCCTCCCGGCGCACGCGGCGCAGCCACGCCCCCGTACGCTCCGGTTCCTCGATACGCGCCCCCAGCATCACCCGCGCACGCCCCCGGCTCACCCTCGCCCACCAGCGCAGCGCGATCAGCGTGAGCGCCAGCAGCGGCAGGCCGATGAACGTCACGGACAGCCCGAAGCCCGTCGCCAGGCAGGTCACCGTGAGGACCATGCTCAGGACACCGAGCGGCCCGTTCAGCAGCAAGTGGAGCCCCTCGCGCAGGGTGCGGGGCTCGAACGGCATGCGCAGCAGCGTCGTCATCATGCGGGGAACCTCTCGGAGCGGTACGGCACGCCTCCAGGGTGCCGAACGCGCAGGACAGCGGCCATGGGGTGTGTCGGCGGACCGGGGGTGGGGTTGTCCCCACCCCCGCGGTCCCCGGGCAGCGTGGTCACAACGCGGCCCGCACCCCCTAGACTCCCGTGCAGTCAGTCCCCTCCTCCCCACAGGTCCGCGGAGGCCGCACGTGCCCGACTACTTCCACGGCTACTCCGTCGTCGGTCTGGTCGCGGTGGTGGGCGTCCTGTTCGTCGCCGTCGCGTTCGGCGCCGGGGCCCTGCTACGGCCGACCGCCCCCACGCCGGAGAAGCTGCTCGTGTACGAGTGCGGCGTCGATCCCGTCGGGGAGGGCTGGGCGCACACGCAGGTGCGGTACTACGTGTACGCGTTCCTGTACGTGATCTTCGCCGTGGACGCCGTCTTCCTCTTCCCCTGGGCCACCGTCTTCGCCGCGGACGGGTTCGGCGCCGTGACGCTGGCGGAGATGTTCGTCTTCCTCGGCTTCCTCGCCGTGGGACTGCTCTACGCGTGGCGGAAGGGCGTACTGGAATGGATCTGACCCCCGCGCCCCGCCTCGGCGCGCTCGCGCGGCTCGCCCCCGAGCCGATGAAGGTCGTCCTCAACTGGGGCCGCCGCTACAGCCTGTGGGTCTTCAACTTCGGACTTGCCTGCTGCGCCATCGAGTTCATCGCCGCGTCGATGTCGCGGCACGACTTCATCCGGCTCGGCGTCATCCCGTTCGCGCCGGGGCCGCGGCAGGCGGACCTGATGGTCGTCTCCGGGACGGTGACCGACAAGATGGCGCCGGCCGTCAAGCGGCTGTACGAGCAGATGCCGGAGCCGAAGTACGTGATCTCGTTCGGCGCGTGCTCCAACTGCGGCGGCCCGTACTGGGACTCGTACTCCGTGACGAAGGGCGTGGACCAGATCATCCCCGTGGACGTGTACGTGCCGGGCTGTCCGCCGCGCCCCGAGGCGCTGCTCCAGGGCATCCTCAAGCTCCAGGAGAAGATCGCCGAGGAGTCGGTCGCGGAGCGCTACGCGCCGTCCGCGGCGCCGTCCGCCGCCGCGCTCACCAGCCCGCTCGTCGCGCCGGGGGAGGGCGGCCGGTGACGGTCGGCTGGCTGCCCCGCCAGGCGTCCGGGCTGTTCGGTCCCGGCGCGGAGGCGTCGGAGGCGTACGGGGTGCTGACGGTGGACGTGCCGGGCGGCGACGCCTGGCCCGCCGCGCTGCGCACCGCGCGCGACGAGCTGGGGTGCACGTTCCTCGACTGGCTGAGCGCGGTGGACGAGGCGGACGTCTTCCGGGTGTGCGCGCACGTGGTGGCGCTGCCGGGCCCGGACGTCCCCGCGCCGCGGCGGCTGCTGCTGCGGACGGCCGTGCCGCGCGCCGAGGCGTCGTTGCCGACGGCGACGGAGGTGTACGCGGGCGCGGCGTGGCACGAGCGGGAGACGCACGAGATGTTCGGCGTCGACTTCCCCGGCCACCCGGGGCTGACGCCGCTGCTGCTGCCGGAGAGCTTCGAGGGGCATCCGCTGCGGAAGGACTTCGTGCTGGCGGCGCGGGTCGCGAAGGCGTGGCCCGGCGCGAAGGAGCCGGGGGAGTCGGAGCACGGCGGGCCGCGGCGGCGGCAGGCGCTGCCGCCCGGGGTGCCGGACCCGAACGAGTGGGGGCCGCTGAAGGGCACCCTCCCCGCCGCCCCGGCCAGGCGCGCGCGGGCGGACGCGCCGGAGCGTCCCGTGCGGCGTGCGCGGTCGGCGGGGGAGGGGTCCGCGAGCCGGCGCCCGGGAGCGCCCGAGGGCGCGGAGGGCCGTCCCGCGCGCCGGAGCCGCTCGGCGGGCGAGGGCTCGGCGAGTCAGCGGGCTGCCGCCGACGAGGACGTGGAGGGCGCGGCGGAGACGGGCCGTTCGGCCGGCGACGGTTCCGCGAGCCGGCGGGCGGCCGGGCCCGTGCGGCGGAGTCGTTCGGCAAGTGGGGGTTCGGCGAGTCAGCGGGCTGCCGCCGGCGAGGATGCGGAGGGCGCGGCGGGGCGCGGCCGTTCGACGGCCGAGGAGGCTGCGGCGGGTCCGGCCCGGCGCGACCGCTCCGCTGGTGACGGTTCCGCGAGCCGGCGGGCGGCCGGTGGTGAGGGCGCGGCAGGGCAGGAACGGCGCGCGGCCGGGCGAGTGCGCCGGGCCGGTGCCGGGGACGCCCCCTGGCTCCAGCCCCCGGACGGCGCGGAGGAGCCGGCGGACACGGAGACCCCGGACGAACCGGACGCCCCCGGCGGCGAGCGCGGGGAGGAGGACCGCTGATGGACGTCCTCGACGTCGTGTGGCGGCTGCTCGCCGTCCTCGTCGCGTTCCTCGTCCTCCCCCTCCTCGTCGGGCAGGCCGAGCACAAGGCCATGGCCCACATGCAGGGCCGCCTCGGCCCGATGCACGCGGGCGGTTTCCACGGCTGGGCCCAGCTCGTCGCGGACGGCGTGAAGTTCGCGCAGAAGGAGGACACCGTCCCGGCCGGTGCCGACCGGCGGATCTTCCGGCTCGCGCCCGCCGTCGCGCTGATCCCGTACCTCGTCGTGCTGATCGCGATCCCGGTCGGCCCCGACGGCTTCGTGGGCCAGACGCTCGACGCCGGGATCTTCTTCGTCCTCGCCGTCCTCGGCGTCGGCGTCCTCGGCTCGCTGATGGCGGGCTGGGCGTCCGCCAACAAGTACTCGCTCCTCGGCGCGCTGCGCACCGCCGCGCAGCTGATGGCGTACGAGCTGCCGCTCCTGCTCGCCGCCGCGTCCGTCGCCATGGCCGCCGGGACGCTCAGCCTGCCCGGCATCCTCGACGCGTTCGCGTGGTGGTGGGTGCCGTGGCAGCTCGCGGGCGGGCTGGTCTTCTTCACGGCCGGGCTCGCCGAGCTGCAACGGCCGCCGTTCGACGCGCCGATCGCGCCGGAGGAGATCATCTTCGGCGCGTACACCGAGTACTCGGGGCTGCGGTTCGCGCTGTTCCTGCTCGCCGAGTACGCGGGCATCGTCGTCATCTCGGCGCTGACGGCCGTCCTGTTCCTCGGCGGCTGGCACGGGCCCGCGTCCGACAGCCTCGGCTGGCTGTGGATGCTGCTGAAGACCGGCGTGCTCAGCTTCGCCGTCATCTGGGCGCGCGTCGCGTGGCCCCGGCTGCGCGCGGACCAGATCCAGCGGTTCGCGTGGACCGTGCTCGTCCCGGTGGCGCTCGCGCAGCTCGCGCTGACCGGCATCATCAGGGTGGTGACCGCATGAGTTTCGGGTCCGGGCTCGCCAGAGGGCTGGCGATCACGCTGCGGACGATGACCCGCAGGGCCGTCACCCAGCAGTACCCGGAGACGTCCCCCGCGCTGCCGCCGCGCAGCCGGGGCGTGATCGCGCTGTTCGAGGAGAACTGCACCGTCTGCATGCTGTGCGCGCGCGAGTGCCCGGACTGGTGCATCTACATCGACTCGCACAAGGAGACGCTGCCCGCGGTCGCGCCCGGTGGGCGGGAGCGCAGCCGGAACGTGCTCGACCGGTTCGCCATCGACTTCTCGCTGTGCATGTACTGCGGGATCTGTGTCGAGGTCTGTCCGTTCGACGCCCTTTTCTGGTCGCCCGAGTTCGAGTACGCCGAGACCGACATCCGCGAGCTGACACACGAACGCGACCGGCTGCGCGCCTGGATGTGGACCGTGCCCGAGCCGCCGCCGCCCGACCCGGCCGCCGAGGAGCCCAAGGAGATCGCCGCCGCGCGCAAGGCGGCGGAACGGGCCGCGGAGCAGACCGGGCAGACGGGGCAGGAGGCGGGCGGGTGACGGGCCGGGAGATGCTGTCGCCCTCGGGGCAGGACGTCGTCTTCGTCCTCGTCGGGCTCGTCGTCCTGGGCGCCGCCGTGCTGTGCGTGACGACGAAGCAGCTCGTGCACGCGGCGCTGTGGCTCGTCGTCGCCCTCGGCGGCCTGGCGGTGCAGTACCTGCTGCTGACCGCCGAGTTCGTCGCGTGGGTGCAGGTCCTCATCTACCTGGGCTCGGTGGTCGTGCTGCTGCTGTTCGGCCTGATGCTCACGCGGGCGCCGATCGGCCCTTCGCCGGACGCCGACTCGGGCAACAGGCCGGTGGCGCTGGCCGTCGCGCTGGCAGCGGCTGCCCTGCTGGTCACGCTGGTGGTGGACGCGTTCCGCACGGCGTGGATCGACCTGGGGACGCCGCGCGGGACGGCGGAGCAGGTCGGCGACAGCCTGTTCCGTTCGTGGGTGCTGCCGTTCGAGGCGCTGTCGGTGCTGCTGCTGGCCGCGCTGGTGGGGGCGATCGTCGTCTCGCGCACCCGCTCGCAGGCCCGCGCCCGGGAGCACGGGGGCGGTGACCGCTGATGCACCTCGTCTACCCGGCCGTGCTCGCCGTGCTGCTGTTCTGCGTCGGCCTGTACGGCGTGCTCGCCCGGCGCAACGCGATCCTCGTCCTCATGTCGGTCGAACTGATGCTCGCCGCCGTGAGCCTGAACCTCGTCGCCTTCGACGTCTGGCTGCGCGACGCGATCCACGCCGGCCAGGTCTTCACGCTCTTCCTCATCGCCCTGTCCGCCGCCGAGATCGGTATCGGCCTCGCCATCGTGCTGCTCGTCCACCGCGCGCGCGGCACGGTCGCCCTCGACGAGCTGCGGGCCGGACGCGAACCGCGCGGACCGCAGCGGGAGACCGAGTGAACACCACGACCGCCGCCGCCCTCGTCCTGCTGCTGCCCCTGGCCGCCGCGGCGCTGATCCTGCTGACGGGCCGCCGCGCGCCCGGGTACGTACGGCCGCTCGCCGTCTTGCCCACGCTGGCCGCCGCCGGGTTCGCCGTACTGGTGGCCGTCCGCCAGGGCGGCGACGACCCGATCGACGCCGCTACGCGCCTGACACCCACCGGCGGAATCCCGATCGACCTCGCCCTGCACCTGGACGGGTTCGCCGTACTGGTCGCGGTGCTCGTGGCCGTCGTCGCCACGTGCGTGCAGCTGTACTCCATCGGCTACATGGCGGACGACCCGCGCTACGCGTCGTACGCCGCGCTGATCTCGCTGTTCACCGCCGCCATGCTGCTCGTGGTGTACGCGGACGACCTGATCGTGCTGCTGGTCGGCTGGGAAGTGATGGGCGTCTGCTCGTACTTCCTCGTGGGCCACTACTGGGAGACACCCGCCGCGCGTGCCGCGTCGCTGAAGGCGTTCCTCGTCACCAAGCTGGGTGACGTCCCGTTCCTGATCGGCATCCTCCTGCTGGCCACCGACGCCGGAACGTTCCGCATCAGCGCCATCGTCACCCGCCTCACGTCCTCCCTCTCCGACTTCCAGCTCGGCCACCCCACGCTCGTCGCGCTGCTGCTGCTCGCCGGGGTCGCCGGGAAGTCCGCGCAGTTCCCCCTGCACACCTGGCTGCCCGACGCCATGGCGGGCCCGACACCCGCCTCCGCGCTGATCCACGCGGCCACCATGGTCGCGGCGGGCGTCTACGTCATCGCCCGCCTGCTGCCCGTCTTCGCCGCGTCGGCCGCCGCCCTGACCGTCCTGGCCGCCGTCGCCGCGCTGACCCTCCTCGGCTCCGCGCTCGCCGCCCTCGCCCAGGACGACGTCAAACGCGTGCTGGCCTACTCGACCATCGGCCAGCTCGGCTACATGACGGGCGCCCTGGCCGTCGCCGACCGCGACGCCGCCGTCTTCCACCTCCTCACCCACGGCGCGTTCAAAGCCCTGCTCTTCCTGGCCGCCGGGGTGCTCATCCACACGGCGGGCACCGGCTCGCTGCGCGCCCTGTCCCGCATGCGCGGCCTGCGCGGGCGCGCCCCCGACGCGTACTGGACCATGGCCATCGGACTGCTCGCGCTGGCCGCCGTGCCGCCGTTCGCCGGGTTCTTCTCCAAGGAGGCCGTGCTGGCCGCCGCCGAGCACGCCGCGGTCGGCGACGGGCACGGCGCGCCCGCCGTCGCCGGGTGGCTCGTCCTGGTCGCCGGGCTGCTGACCGCGCTGCTCACCGCCGCGTACGCCGCCCGCCTCTTCCTGCTCGCCTTCCACGGCCCCGCCGACACCCGCCCCGACCCGGTGCCCGCCCCCGAGGGCGCCGGCCCCGTGATGACGGCGACGCTGTGGTTCCTCGCCGTGCCGTCGCTGCTGCTCGGCCTCGCCTACCCGTGGCTCGACGGCTGGTGGAACGGCGACGGCCTCGGCCCGCAGCCCACCACCACCGTCCTCGCCGTCGCCGCCGCCCTCGCTGGCCTGCTCGCCGCCTGGGCCGCCTGGCGCCGCGCCTGGTCCGACCCGGCGCCCGCCCTCCTCGGCCCGCTGCGCGCCCCGGCCGCCGCCGGTTTCCACCTCGACGCGCTGTACGCGGCGGCCGTCGTACGCCCCACCCAGGCCGGGGCCCAGCTCGTCCGCTTCCTCGACCGCGCCGTGATCGAGACCTACGTACGGGGCGCCGCCGCCGCGCCCGGACGCCTCGGCGCGCTGGCACGCCGCGCCCAGACCGGCAACGTCCAGACGTACCTCAGCGCCGTCGTCGCGGGCGCGCTGGTGCTCGGCGTCGCCGCCGTCCTCGTGGCCGCCGGAGAGTGAGGACCGACCCGTGATCCCGCTGAACGACACCGTCACCGCCTGGCTGCTGATCGCCGTCGTCGCCCTGCCGCTGCTCGGCGCGGCCGCCGCGCTGCTGCCCGCGCCGCCGGGGCTGCGCGGCCCCGGCGGGCCCGAGCGCGACGTGCTGCGCCACGGCGTGACGGTCTCGGGGGCCGTCCTGCTGCTGACGCTCGTCCTCGCCGCCGCCTTCGACCGCGACGGCCCCGGCGGCGACGTGCAGGCCGAGACGGACGTGTCGTGGATTCCCTCGCTGGGCGTGCGGCTGCACCTGGGCGTGGACGGCATCTCGCTGCCGCTGCTGGTACTGACGGCGC
Source organism: Streptomyces sp. MS19 (assembly GCF_047200595.1). Taxonomy (NCBI): domain Bacteria; kingdom Bacillati; phylum Actinomycetota; class Actinomycetes; order Kitasatosporales; family Streptomycetaceae; genus Streptomyces; species Streptomyces sp. MS19. The sequence goes on from NZ_JBJZOH010000007.1 coordinate 17,781, forward strand.
TGCTCACGTTCCTCTGCACCCTGCACGCGTACGTCCGCCCGCCCGCCGGGGGCGACCCGCGCGCGTTCGTCGCGTTCATCCTGCTGCTCGAAGGCGGCACCCTCGCCACCTTCGCCGTGCTGGACCTGCTGCTGTTCTTCCTGGCATTCGAGACCGTGCTCGTGCCGATGTACTTCCTCATCGCCCGCTGGGGCGGCGAGGGACGCGGACCGGCGGCGTGGCGCTTCGTGCTCTACACCGTGCTCGGCTCTGTCGTGATGCTGCTGGGGCTGCTGCTGATCGGGCTGCGCGCGGGGACGTTCGACATGACCGCCCTCGCCGACGCGCACGGCGACGGACTCACCCATACGACCCAACTGCTCGCCGTCCTCGCCATCGGCATCGGCCTGGCCGTCAAAACCCCGATGTGGCCGCTGCACAGCTGGCTCCCCGACGCCCATACCGCCGCGCCCACCGCAGGGTCCGTGCTGCTGGCCGGTGTCCTCCTGAAGATGGGCACCTACGGCTTCGTCCGCATCGCGCTGCCCATCGCCCCCGACGGCATGCGCACGTTCGCGCCCTACCTCGGCGCGTTCGCGGTCGCGGGCATCGTGTACGCGTCGCTCGCCTGCCTCGCCCTCGTCCGGCAGGGCGCGGGCGGCGACCTCAAGCGGCTGATCGCCTACTCGTCGGTCGGCCACATGGGCTTCGTCCTGCTGGGCATCGCCAGCATGACGCCCACCGGGGTCAACGGCGCGCTGTTCGCCAACGTGGCGCACGGCCTCATCACCGGCCTGCTGTTCTTCCTCGTCGGCGCGCTCAAGGAACGGACCGGCACCACCGACCTCGACCGCCTCGCCGGGGCCGGGGGAGCGGCGCTGTACGGGCGCACGCCCCGGTTCGGCGGGCTGCTCGCGTTCGCCGCCGTCGCGTCGCTGGGGCTGCCGGGACTCGCCGGGTTCTGGGGCGAGCTGCTGGCCATGCTGGGCGCCTTCGACCCGGCCGCAGGACTGAGCCGCCCCGCCTACGTCACGTACGTCGCCGTCGCCGCGGTCGGCACGCTGCTCACCGCCGCGTACATGCTGCTGGTGGTGCGCCGCGTCTGCATGGGCGACGCCCTGCCGACGAGCGCCCCCGCAGCGCTCCCCGACCTGCGGCGCCACGAGTACGCCGCGTACGGGCCGCTCGCCGCGCTCACGCTGCTCGCCGGACTGTGGCCCGCACTGCTCCTCGGCCTCACCGATCCCGCGGTGCGGCACCTGCTGCCCGGAGTCGCCGGATGACCAGCCTCGTGGACCACCTGACGCAGAGCGTGGACTGGGCCGTCGTCGCGCCGCCCGTCATCACGGCGGTGACGGCCGTGGCGGTACTGGTCGCCGACCTCTTCCTGCCCGTCGCGCGCAAGCGGCTCCTCGGCCCGCTCGCCCTCACGGGGCTGGCCCTGGCCGCGCTGTCGCTGATCCCGCTGCGCCACGGCGACCGCGTGACGTTCTGCCTGGCGGACGGGCCGGGCGCCTGCTCGTACGCCGCCGACCGCTTCGCCGTGCTCATCCAGCTGCTCGTGCTGGGCGGCGCGCTCCTGACGGCGCTGCTCTCCCTGCCCGAGACCGATCCCCGATCGGGTGACCGCGCGCTGCCCGGCGGCGAGTACTGGTTCCTGCTGCTGTCCTCCGTCACCGGCGCCGTCCTGCTGCCCGCCTCACGCGACCTGGCGACACTGATCATCGCCCTAGAGGTCACCACCCTGCCCACCTACGCCCTCGTCGCGCTGCGCAGAGAACCGCGGGGCAAGGGCGACAGCGCGGAGGCGGCGTTCAAGTACTTCCTCACCTCCGTCGCCGCCACCGCCGTGGGGCTGCTGGGCGTCAGCTTCGTGTACGCCGCCTCGGGGAGCCTGCGCCTCGGCGAGATCAGCGGCGGCCTGTCCGCCGCCGAGCCGCGCCTGGCGACGCTGGCCGACGCCGGGGTGGCGCTGACGCTGGTCGGCTTCGCCTTCAAGGCGGCGGCCGTCCCGTTCCACTTCTGGGTGCCCGAGACCTACCTCGGCGCGCCGCTGCCGGTGGCCGCCTACCTGTCGGTCGTCGGCAAGTCCGCCGGGCTCGCGGGCCTCGTCGTGCTCACCACGCGCGGCTTCCCCGACCACGGGCACCTGTGGGGCCCGGCCGTCGCGGTGCTCGCCGGGCTCACCATGACGGTCGGGAACGCGGCGGCCCTGCGCGCCACCGAGGACGCGCCGGGCGGCGCCGTACGGCTGCTGGCCTGGTCGTCCGTCGGGCAGGCGGGATACCTGCTGGTGCCCGTGGCGGCGGGCGCGTACGTCGGCGCGGACGAGGCCATGGGCACGCTCCTCGCGTACGCGCTGATGTACGCCGCGGTGAACCTCGGCGCGTTCGGCGTCGCCGCGTACGTCGGGCGGCGCAGCCCCGGGCAGCGTCTCGCGGACTACCGGGGCCTGTGGGCGCGGCGGCCGCTCGCCGCGCTGGCGCTCGGCTTCTTCCTGCTCTGCCTGGCGGGGCTGCCGCCCGGGGTGATCGGGCTGTTCGCCAAGGTGGCGGTCTTCCGCACCGCCGTGGACGCGGGGCTCGGCGTGCTCGCGGTCGTCATGGCGCTCAACGTGGCCGTGGCGCTGTACTACTACCTGCGCTGGGCGGCCCTGCTCTTCCGGCCCGCCCCCGAGCCCGTCACCCCCGAGCCCGTCACCCCCGAGCCCGCCGCCGTCCCCTCCGCGGGCCCGGCCTGGCGGCCCGGGAAACCCCTGGCGGGGGCCATCGGGCTCGCCGCGCTGGCCGGTCTCGCGCTCTCCGGCGCGCCGCAGCTCGTCCTGGGGTTCACCACCGGCTCGTTCCTCTGACAGGGCGCCGGGGTGACCGCCGTGTAGCCGCGCCGGGGGTGGGAACGGATTTCCCCCGTATGGCGTTGTCTCCTTCAGCAGTGTCCACTGTCAGTGGAGAAACCCGATTTCCGGTACAACCGGCCACCCCCACGCTGCGGAACCAGGAGGGCTCCCGTGCACCGCCGGCACAACGGATTGCGGACCGCCGCCCTGCTCGGCGGGATGTCCGCCCTCATCCTGATCATCGGCAGCTTCTTCGGCAGGGGCGGCCTCGTCATCGCCCTGCTGATCGCCCTCGCGACCAACGGCTACGCCTACTGGAACAGCGACAAGCTCGCCCTGCGCGCCATGCGCGCCCGGCCGGTGGGCGAATTCGAGGCGCCGGGGCTCTACCGCATGGTCCGCGAACTGGCCGGGGAGGCGCGGCAGCCGATGCCGCGGCTGTACATCTCGCCCACCGAGGCGCCCAACGCGTTCGCCACCGGGCGCAACCCGCGCAACGCCGCCGTCTGCTGCACCGAGGGCATCCTGCGGCTGCTCGACGAGCGGGAGCTGCGCGGCGTCATCGGCCACGAGCTGAGCCACGTCTACAACCGGGACATCCTCATCTCGTCGGTCGCGGGCGCCATGGCGTCCGTGATCATGTTCCTGGTGAACTTCGCGTGGTTCATCCCCATCGGGCGCGACGACGACGAGGGCGGCCCGGGGATCGTCGGGATGCTGCTGGTCATGCTCCTCGGCCCGATCGCCGCCTCGCTGATCCAGCTCGCCGTCAGCAGGTCGCGGGAGTACGAGGCCGACGCGTCCGGCGCCCGCCTGACCGGCGACCCGCTGGCGCTCGCCGGCGCGCTGCGCAAGCTGGAGGCGGGCACGCAGGCGCGGCCGCTGCGCCCCGAACCGCAGCTGGAGACCGCGAGCCACCTGATGATCGCCAACCCGTTCCGCCGCGGCGAGGGCCTGGCCCGGATGTTCGCCACGCATCCGCCGATGGCCGAGCGCATCGAAAGGCTCGAACGCATGGCGGGTGGCCGCCCCTGACGCCATGCTGGTGTCGTGCGCACTCTTCTGAACATCATCTGGCTTGTCTTCTCGGGCTTCTGGCTCGCGCTCGGCTACGCGATCGCCGGAATCCTCTGTTTCATCTTCATCATCACGATCCCGTTCGGCATCGCGTGCTTCCGCATCGCGGGCTACGCGCTGTGGCCCTTCGGGTACCGCGTCACCGAGCGGCACGACTCGGGCGCCGCGTCCCTGGTGGGGAACGTGATCTGGCTGATCGTGGCCGGCATCTGGATCACGCTGGGCCACATCACCGCCGGGATCGCCTTCTGTCTGACGATCATCGGCATCCCGTTCGGCATCGCCCACTTCAAGCTGATCCCGGTCTCGCTGATGCCGCTGGGCCGCGAAGTGGTGCCGACCTCCAACGGGTTGCCCCACTACCGCTGGAGCTGAGCTCAGTCCTCGGAGGCGCGGCCGGCGGATATGCGGTTGCGCAGGAGCCGGACGCCCTCGTGCAGCACGGTGATCGCCAGCGCCAGCCCGAGGCCGAGGGCCACACCGCGCAGCGGGTTGTCCTCGAACGCGTGGCCCCCCAGGTAGCCGATGCCCGCCGAGTACACGGCCCAGCTGACGGCGGCGATCGCGTCGTACCGGGAGAAGAGGCGCAGCGGGTAGCCGGTGGCGCCGGTGGTCAGCGTGGCCGCCGTGCGCCCGCCGGGGATGTACCGGGCGACGATCAGCATCAGGCCGCCGCGCCGTTCCAGGAGGTTGCCGACCTGGTCGTAGGCCCGCTGGGTGCGGCTGCCGGGTTTGAGCCGGGAGTAGATCCGCGCTCCCGACTTCCTGCCTATGAAGTACGAGATGTGGTCGCCTGTGAACGCGCCGAGCGCCGCCACCAGGATGATCAGGCCCACGTCGGGGGTGCCGTCCGTCGCCGCGAAGACCCCGAGGGTGACCACCAGGGTCTCACTCGGCACCACGGGGAAGAAGCCGTCGAGCTTCGCGACGACGAAGAGCGCCAGGTACACCCAGGGGGTGGAGACGAACTCCTCGATCGCGTTCAGGATCGCGTTGTCCACGGGCCCAGCCTAGGCAATGCCCTTCGCCCCGCGGACCTGGCGTTCGTCTAGGAACGTCACGACTTTGGTCTAACCCGTGCACCGACCACGGACAGATCCGGGACCACTCCGGTCAGCTCATCTCCGCCCCGTTCAAAGCCCTTCACGTCCTGTCGGTTTCCGGTCTTCCCGCCCCGGCCCGCGCCTCAGAGCCAGCCGTTGCGCCGGAACCCCCGGTGGATCAGGAAGCAGGCCACCAGCATCACGCCGATCACCAGGGGATAGCCGAAGCGCCAGTGCAGCTCCGGCATGTGGTCGAAGTTCATGCCGTAGACCCCGCAGACCATCGTCGGCACGGCCAGGATCGCCGCCCAGGCGGTGATCTTCCGCATGTCCTCGTTCTGCGCGACCGTGACCTGCGACAGGTTCGCCTGGAGGATCGAGTCGATCAGCGAGTCATAGCCGTTGATCTCCCCGGAGACGCGCGACAGGTGGTCGGCGACGTCCCGGAAGTAGCTGCGGATGTCCGGGTCGATCATGGGCAGCCCGCCCTCGGAGAGCTGCTCCAGCGGCCGGTCGAGCGGCGCCACCGCCCGCCGCAGTTCGAGCAGCTCGCGCTTGAGCTGGTAGATCTGTCCGGGGTACGCGGCGCCGCGCCCCCTGGTGTCGGCGAAGACGGCCGTCTCGATGTCGTCGATGTCGTCCCGCACCGCCGCCGCGACGTCCAGGTACTGGTCCACCACCTGGTCGGCGATGGCGTGCAGCACGGCCGAGGGCCCCTTGGCGAGCTGCTCGGGCTCGCTCTCCAGCCTCTCCCGCAGCGGCCCCAGCGAGCCGTGCCCGCCGTGCCGGACCGTGACGACGAAGTCCTTGCCCGTGAAGACCATGATCTCGCCCGTCTCCACGACCTCGCTGTTCGCCGTCAGCCGCTCGTGGTCCACGTACCGCACCGTCTTGAGCACCGTGAACAGGGTGTCGTCGTACTGCTCCAGCTTGGGCCGCTGGTGCGCGTTGACGGCGTCCTCGACGGCCAGCGGGTGCAGTCCGAACAGCTCGGCGATGTCCTCGAACTCGGCCGCGGTCGGCTCGTGCAGCCCGATCCAGACGAAGCCGCCGCGCCGCTTGCGCACCAGCTCGATCGCCTCGTCCGTCGTCAGCCGCCCCGGGCTGCGGTGGCCCTGGAGGTAGACGGCGCAGTTGACGACGGCGTTGCCGAGCGGCGAGCGCGCGGGGTGGCTGAGGTCCACCTTGGTGGGCAGCGTCGGCCGTTCCCGGCTGAGCCGTACGGCCCTGCGGAAGCTGCGGATCATCGACACGGAGGGCTCCTCGTCCCGGCCGGCGGCGCGGCGGTTCGGCGTTGGTTGCGGATATTACTCTCGGTGTCCACCCCGCCTCCGGCTACACCCATCCCCAGCATTAACGGGAACCAGGTTCCATTAGTCATCCCCATCGGGCTATGCTCATCTCGCGCTAACGGAAACAGAGACCCGTTAGGCGGTCTGAGAGGTACGCCCATGCCCACCGCCACCCGGTCCACCGCCCCCGCCCGCGACATACCCCCCGACACGCCACCCCGCATGACCGGCCGCCAGAAGCTCGTCCTGACCCTGCTCCTCGGCGCCCAGTTCATGATCGCCGTGGACTTCTCCATCCTCAACGTGGCGCTCCCCGTCGTCGGCGAGGGCCTCGGCTTCTCCCTCGGCGGCCTCCAGTGGATCGCCACCGCCTTCGCCCTCGCCGCCGCCGGCTTCACCCTCCTCCTCGGCCGCGTCGGCGACCTCCTCGGCCGCAAGCGCGTCTTCCTCGTCGGCATGGCCGTCCTGGGCGCCTCGTCCCTCCTCGGCGGCCTCGCCACCTCGCCCGAGATACTGCTCACCGCCCGCGTCCTCCAGGGCCTCGCCACCGCCGCCGTCACCCCGGCCGGGCTCGCCCTCCTCACCACCGCGTTCCCCGAAGGCGCCCTGCGCGACCGCGCCCTCGGCCTCAACGGCGCGCTGATGTCCGCCGGCTTCACCGCGGGCGCCATCCTCGGCGGCCTGCTGACCGACCTGCTCTCCTGGCGCTGGGCGTTCTTCATCAACGTGCCCGTCGCCGCGCTCGTCCTCGTCCTCGCGCCGTCCCTGATCCGCGACGCGCGCCCCGCCCGGCGCCCCCGGCTCGACATACCGGGCGCGGCGAGCGTCACCGGCGGTCTGCTGCTGCTCGTCTTCGGCATGAACAACGGCCACAGCTCCGGCTGGACCGACCCCGTCACCCTCGGCACCCTCGTCGCGGGCGCCGCCGCGCTCATCGCCTTCTGGATCATCGAGAAGAACGCGGACGCGCCGCTCGTCCCCGTCACGATCCTGCGCCGCCGCACCGTCGTCTGGGGCAACGCGGCGGGCCTGACCGCCTTCCTCACCGAGACGTCGCTCGTCTTCCTCCTGACCCTCTACCTCCAGGAGGTCCTGGACTACACGCCGCTCGCGACCGGCCTCGCGTTCGGCGTCCTCGGCCTCGGCACCGTCGTCGGCGGCACGCTCGGCGGCCGCACGGTCTCCCGCATCGGCAGCCGCGCCGCGATCCTCACCGGCGGCGTCGTCCAGGCCGTCGCCACCGCGCTGCTCGTCACCCTGGGCACGTCCGGCTCCTGGATCTGGCTCGTGCTGGCCGCCACGTTCGTCGGCGGCGTCGGCAACATGCTGATGATCACCGGCTTCATGGTCACGGCCACCTCCGGCCTCCCCGACGCCGAGCAGGGCCTCGCCACCGGGCTCGCCACCATGACCCAGCAGGTCGGCATCACGATGGGCATCCCGGTGATGAGCGCCATCGCCACCGCCCGCATGGCCCCGGACGACGTGCTCCCCGGCGTCACCCTGGCCATCGGCATCAACGCGGCGCTGGTCCTCGCCGGCGCCCTCCTCGCCTTCCGCTTCCTCCCCGCCCGCCGATGAACAGCACCCCCTGGTACCCGGTGGTCGTCCCCCCGGACGCCCACCGGCCCGGCGGCTGGCTCGTGTGGGCCCACGGCGGCAGCTGGCACACCGGCTCCACCGCGGCGTGGTTCCCCGCCCTGGCCGACTACGCCGCCGAGGCCGGCACCGCCCTCGTCGGCGTCGACTACCGGCTCGCCCCCGCCCACCCGTACCCCGCCCCGCTGCACGACGTACTGGCCGCCTACGACTGGACCCGCGCCCAGGCGGACGGCGCCCCCGTCTCCCTCGGCGGCGACAGCGCGGGCGCCACCCTCGCCGCCACCGCCGCCCTGGCCCTCCGGGACCGCGGCGACGAGCAACCGGCCGCCCAGATCCTCGCCTACCCGCCCCTCGACCCCGCCTGCACCGCGCCCTCCTACCACCGCGACCCGGCCGCCTTCCCCCAGCCGGCCACTCTGTCCGCGGCCTGGCGCGCCTACGGCGGCGACACCCCACTCCGCGCCGCTGACCTCACCGGCCTGGCCCCCACCGTCCTGGCGGTGGGGGCGCTCGACCCGGTGGCGGACGACGTGACCGCCTACGCCCGCCGCCTCACCGCCGCACACCTCGCCGCAGCCCACACCGAACTGCTGAGGAGCACCCGATGACCGCGCCCACCCCACTCCCCTACACCGAAGCGCTACTGCGCCACTTCACCGACCTGCGCGACGGCACCCACGGCCACGACCCCGCCCCGCACCCCCGACGCGACATGGGACCTCTCCTGGCCGGAGCAACGCGCGGCCCGCGTCGCCTCGCTCCGGCTGCACACGTTCTACGGCCGCACGTTCCATCGCCCCCACCTCCAGGGCGGCATGGTCGGCCAGTGGCCGCTCAACGTCTTCGCGCCACACCAGGCCGAGGCCGAAATCCCCACCCTCCGCGCCATCGCATCGGCCGACCTGCACAACCTGGTCTACCAACGCGACCACCGCCTGATCCCGGCCGCCACCGCCACGCAATAGAACGTACGATCGATTCACTCAGCGCTCCGCGGCCCAACCGCCGCACCACCAAGGGGAGTCCACCCGTGCCCGAGCCCCGTCTCGACCCCGCAGAAGCGGCCTACTACACCGCCCAGAGCCCGTTCTCCGACCCCGGCGACCTGGCCCGCCTGTACGACGCCCTCCCCGCCGACCCCGCCCGGCTCGCCCGCGTCGCCCGCGACCTAGTGATCCACCGCATGGAAGGCCCGCTCTACGGCTACGACATCCCCGCCGACCGCCTGGCCCACGACGCCGAGACGCGCTACACCGACGACACCCTCCGCCTCATCGTCTCCCGCGACCCCGCCCCACTGACCGAGCCCCGTGCCCCCGCCGACCGCTTCGTCGGCATCTGCCGCGACATCGCCCTGCTGCACTGCTCGATGCTGCGCCACACGGGCACCCCCGCCCGCGTCCGCTCAGGCTTCGCCCGCTACTTCAGCACCGACGGCTTCCACGACGACCACATGGTCACCGAATACTGGGCGCCAGGACGCGGCTGGCTCCTCGCCGACGCCGAACTGGCCGACCCCCTCGTCACGGACCGCTTCGGCATCGCCTTCGACCCCCTCGACATCCCGCGCGACCGCTTCCTCGTCGCCGGCCGCGCCTGGCAGGCCCTGCGCACCGGCGAGGCGGACCCCGCCTGCTTCGGCCTGCGCCTCCCGGACGGCGCGCTGACCGGCAGCTGGTTCGTGGCGGGCAACGTCCGCCTCGACATCGCCGCGCTCAACAGGACCGAGACCCTGCTATGGGACATCTGGGGCGAGGGCGCGGACAGCGAGGCGGAAATGACGGACACCCTCCGCGCCCTCTGCGACCGCGCCGCCCCGCTCTCCTCCGACACCGTCCCGTTCGACGCGGTACGGACCCTCTTCCGCGCGGAGGACGGCCTGCGCACCCCCGCGACCGTCCTGTCCCTCGCCCCCTTCGACGGCCCGTCCCGCGTGACCCTCCGCACCGCTCAGCGGTAGTTGACGAACTGCACCGCGAAGTCGAAGTCCCTCTCGCGCACCAGCCGCTGGACCTCCTGGAGGTCGTCCCTGCTCTTGGAACTGACGCGCAGCTCGTCGCCCTGCACCTGGGCCTTCACGCCCTTGGGACCCTCGTCGCGGATCAGCTTGGCGACCTTCTTCGCGTCGTCCGTGGAGATGCCCTCCTTGACGGTGCAGTACAGCCGGTACTCCTTGCCCGACGCCTGCGGCTCGCCCGCGTCCAGCGCCTTCAGGGAGATGCCGCGCTTCACCAGCTTGGTCTGGAAGATGTCCAGCACGGCGTTGGCGCGCTCCTCCGCGTTGGCGCGGATCTCGATGCGCTCGCCCGACCAGGCGATGGACGCGTCCACGCCGCGGAAGTCGTACCGCTGCGAGACCTCCTTCGCGGCCTGGTTGAGCGCGTTGTCGACCTCCTGCCGGTCAACCTTCGAGACGATGTCGAAACTGGAGTCGGCCATGGTGATGTGGCTCCTCACGAAACTCGCCGGTCACGGGTCGCCGGACAGCCTAACGACCCCGCGCCCGCCCACAGCGGCGCACAACCGGGTGGCGGACCACCCCGCCCCATCGGGTATCGTTTACCGCGTTGCGAGGCGGTGTGCCCGAGCGGCCAAAGGGAGCAGACTGTAAATCTGCCGGCTCAGCCTTCCCAGGTTCGAATCCTGGCGCCGCCACGTTGCTCAAAGTAGCCCCTGACCTGCGGAAACGCGGTCGGGGGTTTACTTATGCGGCCAGCGGGGCCCGCTCGCCAGAAAGTCCCCTATGTCCCACTTTACCCCGCAGGATTCCGCGTGTTGTCGGGCACGCGTGGGGGATTTGTGGGGGGAACCGGGCTCCGGATGGGGCTATCCCCAGCGCTGGAGCCACTCGCTGACGCGGCGGTTGGCGTCCTCGTCGGTGTCGTGGACGAAGCGGGCGTAGACGCGGAGCAGGACCTCCACGCTGTGCCCGGCGCGCTGGGCGACGGTCTGCGGGGGGACACCGGCACTGAGCTGCCCGGAGAGCCCGGCGGGCCGCAGGCTCCTGGGGTCCTTGGCGAGATCGGTGCCGAGGAGGTGCGGAGGCAGCACGGCCTTACGCGCCTTTTCCCAGACCTCGCCGTATCCGGTGTCCTGGAGCAGCCCTCCCCGGTTGGTGCGGAACAGGCGGCCGTCCGGGGCGAATCCGTATGCCTCGATGTGCCAGCGGAGCATGGCGACCAGCTCCGGTGGGATGGGCAAGGCCCGTCCTCCGCCGACCCCCGATCACAGCCAAGCCTGGTGCCGCGCTCGTTCTCAACTGATCAGTAAGGCAACATCGCCATCTGTCTCCACGGTCGTGACTGCGTGCCTGGATACGACGAGTTGGTCACTGGAGTTCTTCAAGCCCCTGGGGGTGCCGAGGACTTCTGGCAAGTTTGGGCATGTCACTCGACGTTGCGTCAGCGCTTCGGGCAGCATCGGCAAGCAGGGCGACACCGGTCTCAGGAGGAGGGCATCATGGCGTTGCGTATGCTCGGCAAGGACCCCAACAGCCCGGAGGGCAACAGTCCGACCGTGTACCTGGACGAGGAGCTGGACTGCTATCTCGTGCAGGGCTACAAGGTTGAGGACGCGGAGCGGCTCGGGCAGATGGCCATTCCCGGCCACGAGACGGTTGTGCAGATCCCGCGCTACATGGTGCAGTTCTTCCGCGAGGACGACAGGTTCGGTACGGGCGCCAACTCGGAGATGGAGAAGGATGGCGGAGGCTCCGACGTTTAAAGAGCTCTTCCACGACTGCCAGAGAAGCGCTGTTCATCTGGAGACGCGGGACGCATATTCAAAGACGGACTCGGCGTTCATCGACTGGAAGGCCGGAAAGTCCATTGATCCGCAGCGATGGGGGGCCTGGCGCTCCATCGTCGGTGAGTCTGTTTCGCGCGGAGTTGCGATCCGTCGAGCCCGCGTGGTATCGACTCCCGTGAGCGAATACATCCGCTTTGAGTATGACGTGACGGCGGGTCTGAACATCGCGGCGGGCGAGGATGTGCGCTGGCTCTCGCGGCGAGACGCCACGGGAATCACGCTCCCGGGCAACGACTTCTGGTTGTTCGACTCCTCCCTTGTGTACGTCAATCACTTTGACGGGGAAGGCGAGCCGACGGAACCGGAACTCACCGAGGGCCCGGAGATCGTCAAGCTCTGCGAGTCTGCCTTCGAGGCGGTTTGGAAGCAAGCCACACCTCATGCAGACTTCGAAGTGCGCTGAGACTTCACCCGGGACTGTCACCGCAAAATGGAAGCCGCATCGTCAAGCGTCCAGGCAGCGCGTAAGGCGCTCGGACGCCGCCTGGGTGAAATCCGGAGTGCGGCCGGGCTGACAAAGCGTGCTCTGGCCGAGAGAGTCGGGTGGCACGAGTCGAAGGCTTCGCGCTTCGAGAGCGGCACACGTGCGCCCTCGGAGCGCGACCTTCGCGATTGGTGCCACGCGTGCGGAGCGGACGACCAGGCTGAGGATCTGGTGTCGACGGCCCGAGGCATCGAGGGCATGTACGTCGAATGGCACAGCATGGAGCGCGCTGGTCTCACGTGGGCTCAGCGCTCCGTCCTGCCGCTCTGGGAGCGCACTCAGCGGTTCCGGTTCTACTCGCCGTGGCTCATCCCGGGACCGGTGCAAACCGCTTCGTACATCAAGGCACTTCTGACGTCAGTTCGTGATCGTCGCCGCCTGAAGGATGATATCGATACGGCGGTCGAAGTCCGCGTCGAGAAGCAGAAGGCCGTCTACAGCAATCGCCAGTTCGCCATCCTGCTGGAAGAGGATGCCCTCTATCACCGCGTCGGCGGAGCGGAGATTTTGGCCGGACAGCTCGGCTATCTGCTCACAGTGATGGCTCTGCCCACGGTGAGCATCGGGATCATCCCCCGAGACGTCGAGCGGGCTTTCATGCCTGTCGAAGGATTCTTCCTTTTCGATGAGCACACCGTGAATGTCGAACTGGTGTCCGCGTATCTGACTGTCGTGCAGAAGCACGAGGTGGCCATGTATGTCGAGACCTTCACCGACCTCGCCAAGCTCGCTGTCCACGGCCATGGCGCGCGTGACCTCATAACCAAAGCGATCAATTCGCTCGACTGATCACGGCAAGTTCGGGCACACTCCTGGAGTTCTTCTCGTCGTCCTCTCTACGGTTGAGTGCACGGTTCCAAAACGTGCCCGGGGGGACGTGGTGGCGTTGGCAAGTATCGGCAAAGCATCTGGGGCGGTCGGTGGCAGGAATTTCGATCACACCGTCGATGTCGAGGGAATCTCCGCGCTGACCGATCATGTCCTGGCCATGGAGACGGGCACCACGACTCGCCCGGCCATGGACGAAATTCTCCCCATGGTCCTGCGCCATTTGAACAGCCTCCTGGACACGGGTCTCGGGCAGGTCGGCAACGGGGAGGCGCGGGCGTTGCGCCACATGGCCCTCTCCCTGATCGAGCGGGGGAGCCGACCCAACGACGAGACGCCGGCCTTCGGGGTCTTCATCCATCTCCACGAGACCGCCCTGATCACTCGCCGCCTCCTGTGCATCTACGCCCAGCGCGAAGGGCTGAACCTCCCGTGACCGTCGAGGTGAGCCAGATCGTCAGGGAGTTGTCGCACTACCTCGCGGAGCGCCCTGCTGAGCAGACGGCCATGATGCCGTTGTACGACGCGGCTCGGGACCACGCCCAGCGTCGAATCTGTACACATGATGGACGCTGCCCCGCCATCACGGTGGGCGCAGTCGTACTGGACGAGCGGGGATACGTTCTCGCACGTCGCTACCGTGGCGGCTTCGCCTTCACCGAAGCAGAACCCGAGGAGCAGGACGACGCCCTCAGCGGAACAGCGCTCCGGCTGCTCGCCGAGGAGATCGGCATCCGGGACGTGTGGGCGGAGCCGGGCGTCAGCGGCCCCTTTCTGATCGATGTGGCCCGCCCTGGTCAGCACCGGTACGGGCCGCGCCTCCGCATCGGCTTCCGGTATCTCTACCGAGCCCATTCGAGCGCTGTGTCGGTCTCGGCGGCCGGTACGGGGGGAGCGGCGTGGGTGCCCATGGCCAGCGTCAGTATCCGATCTGTTCGTGATCGGCTCCGTGACTTTCTGGCGAGCACCCCGTGAGCCCGCCGAAGCCTCAGATCCGCCATGCGACACGTGTCCTGATCCTGGGCGCCGCCATCGTGATCGTCATGTGGAGGACATGAGTGCCCGAGCACGGGCGCACGAATCCACCCGCCAGCTTTCTCCGGCCGCTCGGAACCGCCCCGGCGACCCGGTGGCCCGGCGATGTCCGGGTTGGCGACTACCTCGGAACACCTCCGCGCGTGCGGAGAGGACTCGGTGATGACGGGCACGAGGACGGTCGCGAGCGGAACACCTCCGCGCGTGCGGAGAGGACAAGACGTCCCACTGCTCGTGGGTGAGCGTCAGCGGAACACCTCCGCGCGTGCGGAGAGGACAGCCCCGTGCGCTCCACCGCGACGGCCGCGGCCGGAACACCTCCGCGCGTGCGGAGAGGACTTCAGCTCGTTGGTACGCTGCATTGCCTGCTCCGGAACACCTCCGCGCGTGCGGAGAGGACCAACCCTCCCGGCGCGCGGCGAGAGCCCCGATCGGAACACCTCCGCGCGTGCGGAGAGGACGTACTCGGACGAGGAGAGGGTCATCGGGGCTCCGGAACACCTCCGCGCGTGCGGAGAGGACGCGCCGTCACCGAACACGGCGCTGGTGTCGACCGGAACACCTCCGCGCGTGCGGAGAGGACCCCTGTGGGTTGCCGTACAGCGCTTGCTCTCCCGGAACACCTCCGCGCGTGCGGAGAGGACGCCCAGTGCACGTCCTCGGAGCCGACCGACCACGGAACACCTCCGCGCGTGCGGAGAGGACTGATCATGGACATGGACACGGAGATCTGGGGACGGAACACCTCCGCGCGTGCGGAGAGGACGCGGGCGCGCGTCTCGACGGTGATCCCGGCGGTGGAACACCTCCGCGCGTGCGGAGAGGACGCCGCCCTGCCCGTCCGTCCGTCCGTCCGTGGCGGAACACCTCCGCGCGTGCGGAGAGGACGTACCGGTCACCGACCTGACCGGGCAGCCGTTCGGAACACCTCCGCGCGTGCGGAGAGGACAGTCCGGCGCCGTCGCCTGGCAGCTCGCGGACCGGAACACCTCCGCGCGTGCGGAGAGGACGTGACAGACCCCGCGCCCGCCCCCGCCGAGGACGGAACACCTCCGCGCGTGCGGAGAGGACGCGCCCGGCTACTCCTGGGACCCGAAAGCGACCGGAACACCTCCGCGCGTGCGGAGAGGACGTCCAGCGGCATCGGTGTCGCGTCGGCTGTCACGGAACACCTCCGCGCGTGCGGAGAGGACGCGACAGCGGCGACGAGCTGCGGGCTCGCCTTCGGAACACCTCCGCGCGTGCGGAGAGGACGGCGTGAAGAGCGGGGGCCGCTCGGGGGTGGACGGAACACCTCCGCGCGTGCGGAGAGGACCGCGCCCACACCGCCGCGTGCCCGCCGCGCCGCGAACACCTCCGCGCGTGCGGAGAGGACACTTTCTGACCTGCGGCGTTAGAAGGGCTTTGCTGTTTCTTTGCCGTTGAGGTCGGGTTGCTTTGTGCCGGCTCCGGGGTGCATGCCGGGAAGTCTAAGGGGCGGCGTCGGACGCAAACTCGGGGCGGTACGAAGTCAGAAGCTGAGCGCGTGCCCGTAGGGCAGGTCGGTGCGGTGGCGGGGATTTTCAGACAGCGGACGCACATGGCCTGTTTGCTTGGAGTTGTCTTGAAAACAGCGTGAGTGGCTGCTGCCGGTGACGGGTGAAGTGAGCGGTGGCGCAGCTTCGTAGCAGGTCGACGCGAGGCAGGTCCTTCGTCCGGTAATCCGGTTGCTCGTGGTGATCTCTCCCAGTGTGGCTGGTAGTCGCTCGTCACCAGGCGCTCGGACATAGCTGGAAAGCTCAACAGGTGGGGCGATTGTCAGTGGCCGTTGCTATCGATATCCCCGTGACTGACGAACGGCTCACCGCACCGATGTGCACCGCCTTGGACTGCCGGCTGTGGGGCAAGGAGCACGGCTTGGAGCGGCCCTATCCGGTGGTGTGCCACCTGCTGGACACCGGGGCGGTCTACCGTGTGTTGTGGGACACCGTGCTGGGCGCTACGACGCGTGAGCGCATCGCTGCGGCGCTCGGTCTGACCGTCGAGGCAGCACGCGACGTGACGGCTTTCTGGGCTGCCCTTCACGATCTCGGCAAGATCACGCCGCCCTTCCAGGCCCAGGTCCCGGCCGCCTTCGCCCGGTTGAGCGGTGAGTCGGTCTACGGTTCCGCACCGGGCGCCGAAAGGCAGCGCGAGTTCCGGCACGAGATGGCCACCCACTGGGCTCTGGTCAACCTGCTGGCCGAAGTCGGCTACCCCATGGATTACGGGAAACGGCGCCAGTCCGTCGCGCATCAGGTCGCCCAGTTGCTGGGCGGGCATCACGGGCGTTTCGGCGGCGTGCTCGGCAAGAAGGAACTGCTGCTGGGGAGCGCCGTCCAGCCGGCCCTGGGTGAGGAGGGATGGGCCGAGCAACGGCGCCTCCATCTCGGCGAGGTGCGCCGCGTTCTCGGCGCTGAAGCCGTTCCCGCCGGAGGCCTCCCGCCGGAGCTGGCCGTCGTCGTCTGCGGGCTCGTCGTCGTGGCGGACTGGCTGGCGAGTCAGACCCCGAGCGTCAGGACGCTGCTCCCGCCGACGGACTGGATCGGCAGCCAGGAGCAACTGGACGCGCACTTCGCCCGATCGTCCCGCCGGGCCGAGGAGGCGGTAGCCGCCAGTCGCCTCGGGCGTGCGCACTTCAACGACCGGGAGTTCGACGCGATCTTCCCCTTCCCTCCTAATCCGTTGCAGCGGGACATCGTCGAGCGACTCCCCGCGCTGGTCGCGGAACGTGGGCCTGGGCTGGTGCTCATCACCGCCCCCACGGGCGACGGGAAGACGGAGGCGGCGCTGTACGCGGCCTCCATCCTGGGGCGCGCGGCTGACGCCCGCGGCCTGTACTTCGCGCTGCCCACCATGGCGACCGCCGACGGGATGTTTCCCCGCGTGCGCCGGTACGCCAACGTGGCGCTGTCCGGCGAACGCGCGCTGACACTTCTCCACTCCAT
Source organism: Streptomyces sp. MS19 (assembly GCF_047200595.1). Lineage (NCBI taxonomy): Bacteria > Bacillati > Actinomycetota > Actinomycetes > Kitasatosporales > Streptomycetaceae > Streptomyces > Streptomyces sp. MS19. The sequence continues at coordinate 34,730 of NZ_JBJZOH010000007.1, forward strand.
GGCGTGGCTCAGCCCGGTCTACGCCGACGACCCCGCTGAAAGTGACCAGGACCCCGCCCCCGAGCTGAGCCAGATCAGCGCGCCGCAGGGGACGGTCGTCGAATCCGATGGCTGGTTGCGTGGGTCCAAACGCCCGATCCTGGCTTCCCTCGGCGCCGGGACGATCGACCAGGCGCTCACGGCGATGCTGCCCGTCACCCACAACGCCCTGCGGCTCTTCGGGCTCTCGGAAAAAGTCTTCATCCTGGACGAGGCGCACGCCTACGGGCCGTGGATGCATCAACACCTGGTGCGGCTGCTGGAATGGCTCGGGGCGCTGAGGTCGCCCGTGGTCCTCCTCTCCGCGACGCTCACCGGGCAGTCCGCCGGTTCGCTGGTGGACGCCTATCGCCGTGGTGCCGGATCCCGCGACCCCCAGCCCGTCGAACCCTGCTATCCGGGCTGGCTGTTCGCGGACGTCGGGACAGGGCAGGTCACAAGGCCGCGGCGGACCGGAACGCTGCGCACGAGGACCCTCGGAATCGACCTCCGGACGGTTGCCTGGGACGTTGACCAGATGTCCGAGCCGGTCGTGGGCGGGCGCCGTGCCGCCCTCCGGCAGGTGCTCGACCCGGTCGCGACCGGGGGAGGCACCGCACTGGTCTGCTGCACCACGGTGGCCGAGGCCCAGCAGACCTACCGCGACGTGAGCCAGGCGTTCCCCGGACTGGCGGAGCGCGATGGTGGCATCCGTCTGCTTCACTCCCGATTCCCGGCCCGCGAGCGACAGCGGATCAGCGAGGAGTGCGAGGCGGCGTACGGGAAACCGCAGGAAGGGCAGCCGCACGGCGCCGCGGTTCGCGCTCCGTCGATCCTGGTGGCCACGCAGGTGGTCGAGCAGTCGCTCGACCTCGACTTCGACCTCGTGGTCAGCGATCTGGCCCCCTTGGCCCAGCTGTTGCAGCGCGCGGGGCGCGGTTGCCGCCATGCGCGGGGGAAGGCCGGGCGGCCCGCTTGGCTCGCCGACGAGGAACGCCCTCGTCTGGTGGTCCTGGCGCCCGCCGGAAGCACCGGTGCACGAGGCATCCCCCGCTCCATGGCCGCCGTATACGACCCGAGCCTTCTGGTCCGCACCGTCACGCTGCTCGACGGCCTGCCAGACGGAGAGATCGCCGTCCCCGGTGATGTCCAGCACCTTATCGACGAGGTCTACGCCGAGGACTTCACGCACGGTCTGGACGAGGCTGCGAGGCGCGAACTGAAGGGTATGGACCTCGACCGGACCGCTCGCGCGATGGTCGAGCAGAGCATGGCCGAGACGGTCGCCGTGGCCGCGCCCGCTGATGTGAACGGCGACCTGAGCAAGTTGAGCCAACGGGACATCGGAGTCACCGAGGAACTGCTGACCACACGACTCGGAGCGGACACCGGCAGGGTGCTCTGCCTGTACCAGCAGTCGCCCGGCCACATCACTCTCGACAGGGAGGGATCGGTGTCCCTGCCGGACGACTGGCGGTCCAAACCCTCCCGCGACTCGGTGCGGCAGCTCATGACGTTCGTGACTCCCGTGCCGGGCACATGGGTCCGGACGACAGAGGGCCTCATGGAACGTCCGCCCAGCTGGGAGAAACAACCTCTGCTGCGTCAACTGGTCCTGCTGCCGATGACACCTGACAGCCAGGGCAACTCGTGGAGCTGCGATGCCGGAGACGGTGTCATCACCAGCTCGTCACTTGGCTTGGAGCGACGCCGATGAGCACGTCAGTAACTACGTCGCCCGCTCGTAGCGGGTACGCAAGCGAGGAGGTTCATGTCGGTGGGTGGGTTTGATCTGCTGGAGGAGCCGTGGGTTCCTGTCCGGTGGGCTGATGGGGTGGAGGGAGAGCGGCCCGAACAAGTCGGGTTCGTCCAGCTGTTGAGCCGGGCGCACGAGATCGCCGGGCTGGCCGTCACCGAACCACCCGCGCACGCCGCGCTGTTGCGTGTGCTGTACGCGCTGACCATTCGTGTCACCGGGCTCGACCAGGTGGGCACCGTGGAGGAGGACTGGACCGAGCGGCGGCAGGATCTTTGGGACGCGGGTCGCTTGCCCGCCAGCGGTATCGAGGAGTACGCCACTCGCCATGCCCACCGGTTCCTCGTGTTCGACCCGGTGGGTGGTCGGCCGTGGATGCAGGACCCAAGGCTGGAGAAGCAGTGCGACCCGGCCAAGGCCGCCGGGGTCAACAAGCTGATCGTGACGCGTCCCGCCGGCAACAACCACGCGTGGTTCCGGCACGGATCGGACGCGGATCCCGACCTTCCGACCGTTTCCGATGCGGTGCTCAACCTGCTCGTCTGGCACTACTGGGGACCCGCCGGGCGGTGTTCCACCCGCGAGGTGGACGGCGAGAAGACCGCCAGCGTCGTGGCGGGGCCGCTGCGGACCGCTCTCTCCTATCACCCTGTCGGCGCGTCGTTGTTCGAGACGCTGCTGGCCGGGCTGGTGCCCCCACGGCGGAGCGATCAGCCCGGTGAGGACCATTGCCCCTGGGAGACCGAGGAACTGCCCGACCCCGCGTCGCCGCCCAAGGAGCCGAAAGGGCCGTGCTCCCGTCTGACAGGCCGCTCTCAGCACGCCCTCCTGCTCGTGCCCGACGACGACTCGTCCGACGGCCGGGGCACACCGACGCTGGTACGTGACGCCTACATCACCTGGGCCCACCGTACGGGGCGCATGGCCCGTGACGATGACTTCCTGATCTGGCAGATCAGCCAACTGGGGAACCGCTACGCCCGTCCCGCCGATTCGGGGCGTGCGCTCTGGCGCGACCTGGACGCGCTGTTGCTCAAGGACCCGGTGAGCTCCGCACAGGCCCGGCGGCCAACGGTCTTCTCCTGGGCGGCGGAACTGTCGGAGGACCTCGGCGTACGCGCCCTGGGCTTCGAACAGGACGGGCAGGCCAAGGACAAGCAGTTCGTGGACGCCTCCACGCCACCTGTCCTCGGGTTCGTGGAGGAGAGGGTGCCGAGGACCAGCAATCCCATCGCCCGGTTGCGTGCCCTTGGCGAGTCGTACGGCTTCCGCCTGGACCGCGCGCTGAAACGGGCCTGGACCACATACGTCCGCGACCCCAAGAGCGACGCCGACGCATGGACGAAGCCCGCCGCCGCCCGGTACTGGCCCGCGGCGGAGGAGCAGTTCTGGGCGGTCTTCCGCTCGCTGAGCCGCAGACCCGGGGCAGTCGACGTGGGCTTCGACCACAAAGAGGCAGGGGGAGCGTTCCTTCGCCATGCCGAGGCGGCATTCGACGAGGTGACGCGCGGGGTCACCGGAAGCCAACGGGGTGCCAAAGCGGTGTTCGAGGCGCGGGCGGGTCTGCGCCGGACACCCAAGAAGGACCCGCATCAGGGCTGACAGGGGCCCAGGAGCCCACCGGCCTCGCACCAGCACGAGCAAGAACGCAGGAAGGGAACAGGACGTGACCACCACCGCGTCGCCGGGCCTCGACCGGGCGGCGAAACGACGCCAGATGCACCTCGACTACGTCTCGCGGATCGACCAGCTCTGCGCCACGGACCCGGGCGCGCGCGTCGCTCTGCGCGCCGGACTGCGGCAGAACATCGATGCCCGCAGCACCTTCGCGATGAACCGCCACATCGCCAGGTGGCTGCCGGTCAACGCCTCCGACACCACGCAGCGCGCCTACTTCACCGTCGCCGCCATGATCGCCTCACGGCCCCGCTCGGTGGCGGAGGACGAGCCCTCCACCGAGGAAGCCGAAGGCGGGGCGGCTGATGGTGCGGAGGAGGCTGAGCCGGAGCCCGCCGACGAGCCGCAGCGGCCGGAACGGTGGGGGACCAGCCTGGGCACGGCGTTCGCCGAGGCCGTGGCAGAGGCACCCGGCAGAGACCATGAGATGAGGGAGAGCGCGGCGGAGAGCCGACTGAACATGCTCACCCGCCAGAGCGCCGGCGGCATCCACCGCTGCCTGCCACCGTCGGTCCTCTATCTGCGTCAGCTCGACGTCCCCGTGGACTGGGCACAGCTCCTGGCCGACCTGATCGACTGGCCGGACCGCTCCGGCCGCATCGCCAGGCGCTGGCTCCAGGACTACTACCGCCGACGCCACCACGACAAGGACAGGTCCGATGGCGACGACAGCCCGGAATAACCCGCCGGAAGCCTCCACCGACTCCGAACCGATCAACACCAGCAGTATGGAGAAATCCGTGTCACCAACCACCCGTCCCGCGCGATTCATCGACATCCACGTGATTCAGTCAGTCCCGGTAGCCAATCTCAACCGGGACGACACCAACTCGGTGAAGACTGTCCAGTACGGGAACGCGCAGCGCACGAGGGTGAGCAGCCAGTCCTGGAAGCGCGCCACGCGGGAGAAGTTCCAGGAGGAGATCGGCGAGCGGGCCCTGCGCACGCGGCGGATCGGCGAACGCGTCACGCGGGAGCTGGAGGAACGCGGCTGGCCGTCCCCGCTCGCCGAGCGGGCCGGCGCGCACGTGGCCGCCGGCAGCAGCATCAAGTTCGAGCTGGCGAAGACGAAGGACAAGAACGCCACCGTCACCGTCTCCAACAAGGTGTACACCAACGCGCTCGTCTACGTCCCGGAGACGGCCGTTCGCGACCTGGCCGACATCGCGGAGGAGCACCGGGAGCAGCTGGAGTCCGCCAAGGACATCAAGAAGCCGTCCGACAAGAGCGTGCTCCAGCAGGCGGCCATCGACGGCGTGCTGAAGGCACGCAACGGAGTGATCAACCTCTTCGGCCGGATGCTCGCAGAGGTGGACGACGCGGGCGTGGACGGCGCCGTACAGGTGGCGCACGCCCTCACCACCCACGAGACGGACGTCGAGTTCGACTACTTCTCCGCCGTGGACGACGTCAGCCAGGACTGGGACGACGCCACCGGCAGCGGCCACATGGGGCACGGCCAGTACAGCGCCGGCACGTTCTACCGCTTCGCCACCGTCGACCTCCGGGAACTGGCCGGCAACATCGGCGACGACGCAGCGAGCGTAAGGGAACTGACCGGCGCCTTCCTCGGCGCGTTCATCAGATCGCTGCCTGGCGCCAAGAAGAACTCCACCGCGCCCCACACCATCCCGGGCCTCGTCCACCTCGCGGTCCGTTCCGACCGGCCGCTGTCCTTCGCCGCCGCCTTCGAGAAGCCGGTCGCGTCCTCACGGGGCGAGGGCTTCGAGATTCCCTCCGTGGCGCGCTTGGCCGCCTACGCCGCGCAGGCGAACCGGATGCTGGGGCGCAAGCGGCTGCTGGCCGCCGGCTGGGCCGGCGTCGGGCACGACGGGCTGGACGAACTGGGGCAACGGCGCGACGGGATCGACGAGTTGGTCGAGACCGCCCTGCGCAGCGCCCTGGGCGGGGAGACCATCGAGGCCACAGCGTGACCGGTCAGGAGACGGACAACCGGCCGGGGCTCCTCCTGCGGCTGGCCGGTCCGCTCCAGTCATGGGGAGAGAAGAGCCATTTCACGGATCGGGACACCGCCCGGTTCCCCACCCGCTCGGGAGTCATAGGGATGCTCGCCGCCGCGCTCGGGCGCGAGCGCGGCGCGTCGCTCGACGATCTGACGGCCCTGTCGCTGACCGTGCGCGTGGACCGGCCGGGCGTCCTGCTGACCGACCTGCACACGGTCGGCGGCGGCCTCCCCGCCCGCGACACCGTCACCACGGCCGAGGGGAAAAAGCGCAGCGGCACGACCGCCACGCTGCTGAGCCATCGCGCCTACCTCGCCGACGCAGCCTTCACCGTCGCCCTGACCAGTACCGCGAGCGGACCCGGTCCAGAAGCGGTGAACCGATTCGCCGAGGCCCTGCGTGAACCGCGGTGGCCCCTGTTCCTCGGGCGTCGCTCCTGCCCGCCCGAGGGCCCCGTGCTGCTGGCCCGGAGCGACCGTCCGCTCCATGACCTCGTGCTCCTGCCGGTCGCCGCCGAACGGGCCAAGGGCGCGGGGGCGCTGGACATCGTCTTCCTCTCCGAAGCGCCGCTGGACGCGCTGCCCGTGCCCGACGGGTGGAAGTCCACCCCCGAGGCCGAGGCCGCGCGAGCGACCAGCACGATCAACGACGACCCGCGGTCCTTCCACCCGAAACGGCGGACGTACTTGAGCCGACAGCTCTACCGCCGTGTCGTCTCCCTGCCCGAGGACCGGTTCGCCGGACTCGGCAGCGCCTATCTCGCCCAGCTCCGGAGGCATCTGGCAGTGAACCCCGCCCACCCCGAGAGGGGGAACCCATGACCGTCTGGCTCAGCCGCCTCACGCTCGACCCCCGCTCGCGCGCGGCTCGCGGCGACCTGCTGGGTGGCGGATCGGCGATCAGTCTCCACCGGCGCGTGATGTCGCTCTTCCCCGACATCGAGGCCAACGACGCACGTGCCCGGTTCGGTGTGCTGTTCCGCGTCGAGGACACTCCCCGGGGCTGCGCTCTGTTCGTCCAGAGCACCCACGAGCCCGATCCGGCTCGCCTGCCCGACGGCTACGGTGCCCTGCTGAGCCGCCCCCTCGATCCGTTGCTCGACGCGCTCAAGCCGGGCCGCCGTATCCGCTACCGCTGCGTGGCCAACGCTGTGCGGCGACCGGGCGCCACCACCCGTGAGGTGTACGAACTCAAGCCGGTCGTCCCGCTGGGAGGCCGCGCCGCCGACGAGTGGTGGCGACGTCAGGCCACGGCCGCCGGTCTGGAGCCGGAGAGTGTGCTCTCCCAGCCCCTGGACGCGGTACGTGGCCCACGTGGCACCCAGGGGGCGGCGGCGAAGCAGCGCATGCGCCATGACCGCACCCGGTTCGACGGGGTCGCGACGATCGTGGACGCTGACCTGCTTCGGGAGCGGATCGTCGCCGGCGTCGGGCGTGCGAAATCCTACGGCTGCGGTCTGCTGACGGTCGCACCGGCCGGCGGCGCGGCGTGACGGCCACAACCCGCCGCGGGCGGCAGCAGACCCCTGGTCAGGCACGGCGCCGACTGGCCTCGCCCACGGTCGCGATGCTGCCGCGCGTCGCCGACTCCCTGTCGTTTCTCTACCTCGATATCGCGCGGGTGCAGCAGGACGATACGGGGGTCTGCGCGGAGATCACCAGCGAACGCCACGGCACCCAGACCGTCTACCTGCCGACCGCCGCGTTGAGCTGTGTCCTCCTGGGCCCCGGCACGTCCATCACCGCTCGGGCCCTGTCCACCCTGGCCCGCCACGGGACCACCGTCCTGGTCGTCGGCTCGGGCGGCGTCCGGTGCTATGCCGCCACGCTGCCCGACTCCCTCACCACGAACTGGCTGGAACGCCAGACCCGGGCCTGGGCGGACGACACACAACGGCTCCGCGTCGCGCGTGCGATGTACGAGAAACGCTTCGGGCCAGGGACCGTCTCCCCCGACGCGACCCTGCAACAACTGCGTGGTTTCGAGGGCGCGCGGGTGAAGGCCCACTACCAACTCCTCGCGAGACAGCACAAGATCGGCCGCTTCCGCCGCAACTACGATCCGGAGTCCTGGGAAGACCAGGACCCGGTGAACCTCGCGCTCTCCGCTGCCAACACCTGCCTGTACGGCATCGTCCACGCGGCCATCGTCGCTCTGGGCTGCTCACCCGCACTGGGTTACGTCCACAGCGGCAACCAGCAGGCGTTTGTCTACGACATCGCCGACCTGTACAAGGCCCGGCTCACGATCCCGCTGGCGTTCTCGCTCCACGACGCGACCGACCCGGAGGCGCAGGCCCGACGCTCCTTCCGCGACGGACTGCGTCTGTTCCGACTGCTGCCGCGTATCGTCACCGACATCCAGGAGCTCTTGGATCCGACGGGGGAGTACGGGACCGAGGATCCCGATGAACAGCTCGTGGACCTCTGGGACCCGGTCGCCGGAGTCGTTCCGGGCGGCCTGAATCACGGGACGGAGGGGTGAACCAGTGGCGTCCATGGTCATGATCTCCGCGACAGCGGTCCCCGACCACCTTCGCGGCGCGCTCAGCCGCTGGCTGCTGGAGGTCACTCCGCAGCTGTACGTGGGTACGGTGTCGGCCCGTGTCCGCGACGAGTTGTGGACTTCGGTCTCCGCCAACATCGGCGATGGCATGGCAGTCCTCGCCTACCCCGACGCCAACGAACAGGGCTTCTCCCTCCAGACAGCGGGCACCCGCCGCCGAGCACCTTTGGACTTCGACGGCCTGACCCTGATCGGCTTCCGAAGGGAAGGTCAAGAAACAGCAAAGCCACTCTAACGCCGCAGGTCAGAAAGTGTCCTCTCCGCACGCGCGGAGGTGTTCCGCACAGTTCACCGCCGAGACCGTCCGCCCCTTCGTCCTCTCCGCACGCGCGGAGGTGTTCCGTCGGCCCAGCAGCCGGGGTGGGCCGTGTGGGCGTCCTCTCCGCACGCGCGGAGGTGTTCCGTCAACATCCAGCTCGCCTTCCACGAGGACGTAGTCCTCTCCGCACGCGCGGAGGTGTTCCGCGGTGGCGGCGATCAAGTACCTGTTCGCGAAGGTCCTCTCCGCACGCGCGGAGGTGTTCCGCAGCTGCTGCCCCTCGCCTACGGCATCGGCTTGTCCTCTCCGCACGCGCGGAGGTGTTCCGCAGCTGCTGCCCCTCGCCTACGGCATCGGCTTGTCCTCTCCGCACGCGCGGAGGTGTTCCGCCTGGCTCCACATCACCCAGGACCACGCCGCCGTCCTCTCCGCACGCGCGGAGGTGTTCCGCCCTGCCCCACACAGGACCCAACCGACTCCTCGTCCTCTCCGCACGCGCGGAGGTGTTCCGACGGCGTACTTCGCCGCGTTCGACGAGCAGGGGTCCTCTCCGCACGCGCGGAGGTGTTCCGGCCCCGGCCCGGAACCGTCAGGTGGTTCCGGGGTCCTCTCCGCACGCGCGGAGGTGTTCCGTGGTCGTGGGACTGGCTGGCGGCGGCGCTGATGTCCTCTCCGCACGCGCGGAGGTGTTCCGCCCCCGGCCCGCCCAGGCCGCCGCACAGCCCCGTCCTCTCCGCACGCGCGGAGGTGTTCCGGCCGCCGAGCTGGCGCGGCTGCGGGACGCGGCGTCCTCTCCGCACGCGCGGAGGTGTTCCGCCCTACCGGTGCTCCCCCGCAGTTGGCGCTGCGTCCTCTCCGCACGCGCGGAGGTGTTCCAGATCAGCGACGAGTACGGCAACGCCCTAGGGCCTGTTCCAGGTTCGAATCACTGGTTTGGAGATTCTCCGGCGCCGGACGGCCGGGCCTGGTAGTTGTCGAGGGTGGCGCGTGGTGATCTCTCTGATGCCGAGTGGGGGTTGGTCGAGCCGTTCTTGCCGGTGGGCGAGCGCGGTCCGGTCCCTGACCTGCGACGGTTGTTCAACGCCGTGATGTGGCGGTTCAGGACTGGGTGTCCCTGGCGGGACGTGCCTGAGGAGTACGGCTCCTGGTCGACCGTCTACGGCGCGTTCCAGCGCTGGGCGGTGGCCGGGACCTTCCGGACGCTGATGGAGGGGATGATCGCCGAGGCGGCGGCCCGCGGACAGGTCGATCTCGACCTGGTCAGCGTGGATTCCACGGTCGCCCGCGCTCATCATCACGCGGCGGGAATGGCCGTCGATCCCGAACTGCTGGACGAGCTGGAGAAGGCTGTCACCGAGGAAAAGGGGCTCCTCGAAAGGGGCAAAGCGCGTCAATAGTGCCGCCGGACGAGGATAGCGACGCCGTGGCGCGTGAGGAGCGGCGGCGTTTACGGCGGCGGCGCAGAGCCCGGCCCTGCGCGGCTGAACTGGGCCGTTCCCGGGGCGGACTGACCACCAAGGCCCACCTCGCGGCCGAACGCCGGTGCCGGCCACTGTCGTTCATCGTCACACCGGGACAGGCCGCCGACAGCCCCCGCTTCATCCCGGTGCTGGAGGGCATCAGGGTGCGTGGTCCGGTCGGCCGTCCGCGTACCCGGCCCGGCGCCGTCGCGGCAGACAAGGCGTACTCCTCCCGCGCCAACCGCGCCTACCTGCGGCAACGCCGCATCCGCGGTGTCATCCCGGAGAAGGCCGACCAGGCCGCCAACCGCAAGAAGAAGGGCTCGCGCGGCGGCCGCCCGGTCGGTCACGATCCGGACCTGTACAAGGACCGCAACACCGTCGAACGCTGCATCAACAAGATCAAGGAGTGGCGGGGCCTGGCCACCCGCTACGACAAGACCTCCACCAGCTACCTCGCCGGACTCCACTTACGCGGTGCCGTGATCTGGATCCGCAGCCTCCGTCCAACATGATCCGAACCTGGAACAAACCCTAGTTCGGTCCTCTCCGCACGCGCGGAGGTGTTCCGTCGAGGAGGTCCTCGGTCGGCAGGTCCTCGGCGTCCTCTCCGCACGCGCGGAGGTGTTCCGGATGTCCCTCAACGGGCGCGTCATCTACACGCGTCCTCTCCGCACGCGCGGAGGTGTTCCGGCAGGTGCACAGGGTGCACACCGGTATCCGGCGTCCTCTCCGCACGCGCGGAGGTGTTCCGGAGACCTCCGCCGCCGCCTACGAGCAGACCGTGTCCTCTCCGCACGCGCGGAGGTGTTCCGAGCCATCGCGAACAGGTCGGCACAGCCCGCTGGTCCTCTCCGCACGCGCGGAGGTGTTCCGTCGGAGACCGGCGTGCTGGTCAAGGCGATCGGGTCCTCTCCGCACGCGCGGAGGTGTTCCGGCTTGCAGGCGTAGTACGACCAGCCGGGCCCGGTCCTCTCCGCACGCGCGGAGGTGTTCCGCCGCTGGGGCAACGCGCTGGCATCTCCCTGGTGTCCTCTCCGCACGCGCGGAGGTGTTCCGCACAGCTTCCGCGTCCTCGCGCCGCACAGCATGTCCTCTCCGCACGCGCGGAGGTGTTCCGCTGACCTCGGGCGCGGGCGGGGCGACGGTTCCGTCCTCTCCGCACGCGCGGAGGTGTTCCACAGTCTCGGCGGCCGTGTCTCCCCTCGGCGTCGTCCTCTCCGCACGCGCGGAGGTGTTCCGTCATGCCACCGCGCAACCCACGGACCACGCCGGTCCTCTCCGCACGCGCGGAGGTGTTCCGTACGCCAGCAGACCCCGGCCGGACGGGATCGCGTCCTCTCCGCACGCGCGGAGGTGTTCCGCGTGCCCGGGACGCCGGGTGCGTGGTCGGGTTGTCCTCTCCGCACGCGCGGAGGTGTTCCGCGCCCCGCCGCGTCGCGGAGGGCCACGACTGCGTCCTCTCCGCACGCGCGGAGGTGTTCCGCATTCAAGCGGGCAGTAGACGACGCCGGGCAGGTCCTCTCCGCACGCGCGGAGGTGTTCCGGGGACGCGCGGGCCGGGGTCGCCGACCTGCCTGTCCTCTCCGCACGCGCGGAGGTGTTCCGACACCCAGGGCGTACCAGAGGTCGGCACGTCTGTCCTCTCCGCACGCGCGGAGGTGTTCCGTCGCGATGCGGGCTTTGCTGCCGAAGTACGGCGTCCTCTCCCCACGCGCGGAGGTGTTCCGTCGATGGCACCGGCAGCATCGCGAACCCGACGGTCCTCTCCGCACGCGCGGAGGGGGTGTGCGGCTGAAGAGGGTGGGGAGGCGCTTGTTCTTGAATGTTGGGTCGGTCGAGCCAGGTCAGAGCCTCCCGCAGTGTCTCGTGCAGTAGCCGGTTCCGTGAGCAGTCGAGGAGTGCGGCGCTGCGGCGGCGACCTTCGTGACTCTGCCGTCGGGTGAGGGGGCGCGTCTGTTTGCCTCTCCGCGTGGCCGTGTCCGTCCGAGGCAGGCCTGGCGGACTCACGTATGCCCACGGGGGGTGGTGGAGGGGGCGCGAGAGGTGCCGTGATCTGCGTCACGTTCGCGCCGGGCGTGTGACATATGCGCGGGCGTGTGCCGGGGTGTTCGGGGCTGGTGGGGGAGGTGTTGTGGTGGGTGCCTTTGGCATATGCGTGGGGGTGAGTGGTTACGTTCCGGATCGAGGTGGTCACCCTCTTCCACGTTCGGGCACTCCGCGCGCTTAGCTGATTGCTGAGGGCGATCACGCTCTCGCCGGATCTTCCGAAGGAGGACGAGAGGTGAGTTACGACACCGCGAACGGTGTGCTTGCCCTGGCCGTCGCGCTGCGCGTGTTCGCCCCCGACGTACGGGCCCTGGCCCGGTGGCTGCTCGGTGTCGGCGTGCGTGTCGGCACCGACGCCATGGCGCGGCGCGGCGGGGGGCGGGCATGAACGGGCAGGGACCGGCGCGGCCGGACGTACGGGAAGCCGGGGTCACGATGCCCGCCGCCTTCTGGGCGTTCCACGAGCGGTACTACCCGGTGTACCTGTCGTACGCCGAACTGCAACTGGGCGAACGGCGCCGCGCCGTCGATCTCGTGGACCGCGTCTTCGTGCACCTCGCGCGGCACTGGCCGATGCTGATGCGCGAGGAGTCCCCGGAGGCCACCGCCTGGTCGATGATGAAGTCCGCCGTCGAGGAGGCGCTGATCTTCGAGGGGCGGCGGCACGCGATGCCCGCCACCGCCGCGTTCCAGCAGGTGAGTCGTCGTGTCCTGGAGGACTTCCGGGCCGAACTGTCGCTGCTGGAGAGCGCGTTGGGTCTGTACGCGGCCATCGCCGAGCTGCCCGACCGGCACTTCGACGTGATCGTGCTCCAGTACGTGCTGGGGTACAGCACCGCGCAGACTGCCGGGATCATGGGCATCGCCGAGGTGACGGTGCGGACGTACCGCCACCTCGCGCGCCGCACGCTGGCGCGCGAACTGTCGATGGAAGGGGGCGGGCGCGGTGCGGACGCCGATCGATGACCTGCTGGCCGGGGCGGCGTTCGTGCCCGGTGGGGTGACGCCCGAGGACATCGCCGCGTCCAGGCGCCGCATCGAACGCGTGCTGGACGACGCCGCGCCGGCCACGCCCCCCGCGTTCCCGCCGGAGCCGTACGAGAGCGACGGCGAACGGTCGGCGCGCGAGCTGCTCGCCCTGTGCGGCTCGCTCGTCCGCGACGCCCGCGCGCCCGCCTGGATGGCGGGCCTGGTCAACTCCGAGCGGATCGAGCCCGCCGGCGGCCTGGTCTTCGCCTGCCTGCTGCACCTGAGCGGGCTGACGGACGGGGCGCGCTTCTGGTGGGAGTTCAGCGCCGGGGCGGGGACGTCCACGGCGGCGCTGTGCCTGTGCCTGCTGCACCTCCAGCGCGGTGAGCCGGAGGACGCCGAGCACTGGGCGGGGCAGGCGGCCGAGCTGGAGCCGCTGGAACGCGAGCACGAGTGGACCGCGCGGCCCCGCGTCTGGCGGCCCCGCGGCGAGCTGGCGGCGGTGCTCGGCAGCCTGGACATCGGGCGCGACCGCGACCTCGGCGTCGTGCCGCGCCCCGACCCGGCGCTCGCGGACCGCCTTGAGGACTGCGTCGCCGTGTCCTGAACGGCCCGGTCGCCGCCCTCCCGTCCCCGGCCCGCGCCGGGGGCGGCGTTCACCCGTACGAGCGATACCCAATCGGCTACGGAGCGCTTACGGTGAACCCATGAACGGTTACCGTGAGTCAAGGAACGGGTGGGTGTCGCGCGTGCTGGGTGCGTCGCGTCCGCTGTGCGCGCCGTGTGTTCCGGCGGCGCCGTGGGCGCGGCTGCCGCTCCGCTCCACCGGTCTGCCGAGTCCCGGCCCGGTGGGGCGGGGTCTGCCGGGCGGGTCCGGTGTCCGCGCGCCGCCGCGTCAGGACGCCGCCGTGGCGTGGTCGGCGAGGAGCTGCCTGATGCCCGCGAAGTTGCGCCCGCATCGCGACGGCGGCGCGCGGCCCGTCGCCCGCCTCCAGGGCGGCGAGGATGTCCTCGTGCCGCGCGCAGACGACGCGCGGGTCCTGGTCGTCGGCGCGCAGGTCGCCGCGTACGCGGTGGAAGGCGGCCCAGAACGCGTCGGGGAACGGCCCCCGCGCGCGGTCCTCGCCCTCCCCGGCCTCGCCGACGAGCCGACCAGCGCCCTCGACGTGTCGGTGCGCGCGCAGCTCCTCAACCTGCTGCTCGACGTCAAGGACCGCCTCGGCCTGGCCATGGTGTTCATCTCGCACGACATCAAGACCGTCCGCCGCATGAGCGACCGCGTCGTCGAGGAGGCACCGGCGGACCGCGTCACGGCGCACGCGCGGCACCCGTACACCCGCGCGCTCCTCTCGGCCGCCCCCGGGCTGCTCGACCCGATCGAGCCGATCCCCCTCACCGGCCCGATGCCCTCGGCGGTCCGCCCGCCGAGCGGCCGCCCGTTCCGCACGCGGTGCTGGAAGGCCGACGAGGTGTGCGCCGCGTCGATGCCGGACGCGGACCGCGCCGACGGGGAACATCTCTACCGCTGCCACCACCCCGTCGGGGACGGTGAAGCCACCCGCGACCTGGTCCAGCAGGCCGCCACCGCACAGGAGACGCGTTCATGACCTTGCCGGCACGGCTGACCGGAGTGATCCCGCCCGTCTGCACCCCGCTCACGCCGGACGGCGAGGTGGACACCGCGTCGCTGATCAGACTGGTGGACCATCTGACCGGCGCGGGGGTGGACGGGCTGTTCGTCCTCGGCTCGACCTCCGAGGTCGCGTTCCTGACCGACGCGCAGCGCCGCACGGTCGTGGAGACCGTCGCCGGGCACGCCGGCGGCCAGGTGCCGCTGCTCGCCGGGGCCATCGACATGACCACGCCCCGCGTCCTCGACCACGCCCGCACCGCCCTCGCGGCGGGCGCGGACGCCGTCGTCGCGACCGCCCCGTTCTACACCCGCACCCACCCGGCCGAGATCGAACGGCACTTCCGCCTGCTCGCCCGCCAGGTCGAGGCACCGGTCATCGCCTACGACCTGCCGGTGTCCGTGCACAGCAAGCTGACCGCCGAACTGGTCACCGGCCTCGCCGCGGACGGCGCGCTGGCCGGGCTGAAGGACTCAAGCGGCGACCAGGGCGTCCTGCGGGACATCCTCCTCGGCGCGCCCGACGGCTTCTCCGTCCTCACCGGCTCCGAGGTCACCGTGGACGCGGCGCACCTGATGGGCGTGCACGGCGTCGTCCCCGGCCTGGGGAACGTCGACCCGCACGGCTACGTCAGCCTGGTCCGGCGGTGCGCGGACGGCGACTGGGCGGCGGCGCGGGCCGAGCAGGAACGCCTCGTGGCGCTCTTCGCCATGGTGCACGTCGGCGCGCCCGCGCGGATGGGGCGCGGCTCGTCGGGGCTCGGCGCGTTCAAGACGGCGCTGCGGCTGCGGGGCGTGATCGACCACGCGACGCTGGCCGAGCCGCAGATCCCGCTCTCCGACGACGAGGTGGCCAAGGTCGCCCGCCTCCTCGCCACCGCGGGGCTGCTCTGACCCCGCGGCCTGTCAGAGGTCCCTGAAGCGGTGGAACGTGAGCGTCTCGTACGGGCTCGTCGCGCCCGTCTCGTACAGCAGGCCGACCGTCCTGCGGTCCACCTGCACCAGCTCCGCGTACGCCGCCGGGTCCGCCGACAGCGTCTCCACCGGCGTGAACGTCCGCCCGTCGTCGTCGCTGCGCCACAGCCGCATCCCCCCGTCGCGCCGCCGGGTCCGACGGCCCGGAGAGCAGCAGCGGCCCCGCCGCGCCGGGCGTCCGCAGCGTGCTCGCCTGCACCACCGGCACGTCGTTCAGCGACTCCACCACGGCGTACGCCCCGTCCAGCGTCTCGCCGCCGTCCGACGACCACACGCCCAGGCGGTTGCCCGCCACCGTCCCGTTCTGGTCGCGGGTGGAGAACCACAGCCGCCCGTCCGTGAGTTGGGCGACGGTGGACTCGTTCGAGTTGACGGCGCCGTCGTACGAGCCGTCCACGTAGCCGATGCGCCACGTCGCGCCGCCGTCGTCGCTCAGCAGCGCGTGCGCGCCGTAGTACTTCGCCTCGCGCCCCGTGTCGGCCGAGCCCTCCGGGGGCGCCGTCGAGTGGTTCGCGGGGACGACGAGCCGGCCCGCGTGCGGCCCGCGCGTGAGGGCGATCGCGTGCCCTGGACCGGTCGCGTACCAGCGCCAGTCCGGCAGTTTCGTGTCCGCCGTGATCTCGCGCGGCGCGCTGAACGAACGGCCGTCGTCCGTGCTGACCTGCACGAACGCGCGGCGGCTCTGCTCCGGCGTCGCGATGCCCCGCATGATCTCGTCCTCCGTGACCTCCCCGCTGTTGCGCGTCGTCAGCGGGACGAGCCGCCCGGTGGCCGGATCGACGACCGGCGACGGGTTGCCGTGCGTGTCGCCCTGCCCGGCCGCCACGACCGACAGCGGCCCCCACGTGCAGCCCCCGTCGTCCGAACGGCGCGCCACCACGTCGATGTCGCCGGTGTCGCTCGCGCCGCCGACGCGGCCCTCGGCGAAGGCGACGACCGTGCCGTGCCGCGTCGTCACGGCCGCCGGGATGCGGTACGTGTCGTAGCCGCCGGTGCCCGAGACGAACGGGACGGATGTGGTGCACCGGCCGCGCGGCGGGCGTTCGGGCGCCTGCTCGCGGGCCTGCGCGCCGCCGCCGGTGGCGGACAGGGCGCCGACCGTCACCGTGCGCGCGTTTCTTCCCATGCTGCTGCCTCCTCGTCGAGACCCCGGAGACAGGACATCGGACGTCCGACAACGGCGGTAGGCGCCCGCCCCGGCCACGACAACCCCCGAGACCCGGCGCGCTCCCGCACCGGGCCCCGGGAGCCCCGGGCTACGGCCGGCTCACCGCCGCGACCGCCTCGGCGATCGGCTCGGTCCCGCCGACCAGGTCGAGCGTCAGCCCGGCCGTCCCCGGCGTGTCCAGCAGCGCCACCAGCACCGCCGCCACGTCGTCACGCGGCACCGCGCCCCCGTCCACCGGCGGCTCGGCCAGCAGCACCCGGCCCGTCCCCGGCTCGTCCGACAGCCGCCCCGGCCGCAGGATCGTCGAGAACAGCCCGGACCGCTCCCTGATGTCCGCGTCCGCCGCGCCCTTGGCCCGCAGGTACGCGGCGAACACCGGGTCGGTGTCCGGCGGCGGCGGCCCGTCCACCCCCATCGCCGAGACGACGACGAAGCGCCGCACGCCGACCCGCTGCGCCGCGTCGGCGAGGAGCACCGCCGCCGCCCGGTCCACCGTGTCCTTCCGCCCCGCCCCGCTGCCCGGACCCGCGCCGGCCGCGAACACCGCCGCGTCGGCGCCCGTGAGGTGGCGCGCCACCTCCTCCACGGAGGCCGTCTCCAGGTCGCAGACGACGGGTTCGGTGCCGTCCGAGAGGAGGTCGGCGGCGTGCTCCTCGTTCCTGATCAGCCCGGCCACCCGGTCGCCGCGCTGGGCGAGCAGCCTGCCCAGACGCCGGGCGATCTTGCCATGTCCACCTGCGATCACTGTGCGCATGCCTGCGACGGTACGTCAGCCCCCGCCGTGCGCGGGGCGTACGCCGTCGAGCGGCAGCGCGAGGATCGCACCGGCGGGCGAGGCGTTCGACCGGCGCACGGCGGTCAGCTCGGCCGCCGTCAGCGCGCGGGCGTACACCCGCACCTCGTCCAGCGCGCCCACGAGCCGCATCAGGTTGTCCGGCCGCTGCCCGAGCCCGGCACGTCCGCCGCCGTCCACGGACAGCGACAGCCGCCCGCCGGAACGCGTGAGCGCCAGGTGGTGCCACGCCCCGTCGTCGAACGCCCCCGCCGAGTCCACGAACGCGCTCGCGGGTGCCGCCGCGCCCTCCCTGGGCGTGAGCAGCGCGCGCAGCCGCCCGTTCTCCGGCTCGCCGCGCACCCAGATTTGCGGCGCGTTCCCCCCGACGCCGCCCATCCACAGGAACGGGTGGGTGCCGGTCCGCGCGGAGCAGCGGAACCAGAGGCTGACGGTGAAGTCCCGCGCGCCGAGCGGCAGTGCGTCGCGGTACGGCAGGCGCACCGCGTCCCGCGGGCCGTCGAACGGCAGTCCCGTGCCGTACCTGCCGGGCGTGGCCGCCGGGTCGCCGACCACGGTCGCGGGGCGCGGGGCGCGGGGCGCGGGCCGAGCCAGTCCTCGCCGAAGCGGACGAAGCGGATCTCGTCCCGCGCGTCCACCGCGCCGCCCTCGTACAGCAGCCCGACCCGCTCGTCGGCCGTCCACACCATGTCGGAGTAGCCGGACCAGTCGGACGTCACCAGCGAGCCCCGGTCCACGGAATCGAACGTGCGCCCGCCGTCCCACGACGACCTGATCATCATCGAACGCCGCCGGTCGGGATCGGACGGCGCGGCGAACAGCAGCTGGTCGGTTCCGGGCAGTTGGAGCAGCGAACCCTGCACCTGCGGCGTGTAGAGGTCGGGCAGCGCGCGGAAGGGCGCCGCGAAGCTCTCGCCCCGTCCCCGCTCACCGCCCATGTCCTGTGGCCGAGGTCGGTGCCCGACTCCTCACGGCCGTTCACGTGGACCGAGCCGTCGGGCAGTTCGGCCACCGCGCTCTCGGACGGCTTCTGGCGGAACGTCCCGTCGGCCGCCACCGGCCAGCTGTCCACCGCGCCGAGCCGCCAGGAGTCGCCGCCGTCGTCGCTGTACGCGAGCGCCGCGTGGTTCGCGGTGACCCGGCCGCCCGCGTACGTCTCGGCGTTGATGGTGAACAGCAGGCGGCCCGCCCGGTCGCCCCGCTGGAGCTGGATGCCGTGCAGCGGGCCGGTGGCGTACCAGGAGTTCCAGTCGTCGGGCCGCAGCTCGGCGCCGAGGTCGCGCGGCTCGGACCAGGTCGCGCCGTCGTCGTCGCTGAAGGAGAGGAACGGGACGCGCTCGCACGGGACGCCGCAGTTCCCGCCGCCCTGGCCGGTGTTGCGCGTGCTGGCGAGGAGGACGCGGCCGGTGGCGGCGTCCACGACGGGCGCCGGGTTGCCGTGCGTGTCGCCGCCGCCCGCGTCGATCACCTCCAGGGGCGTCCATGTCCTGCCGTAGTCGAACGAGCGCTTGAGCACCAGATCGATGTCACCGGCGTCGCCGCAGTTGTCGCGCCGCCCCTCGGCGAACGCGAGCAGCGTGTCCTGCGTCGTCCGCACGAGGGCGGGGATGCGGAAGCAGGCGTACCCCGAATCGGTGCCCGGCTCGAACAGCACCTGCCGCTCCGGCGCGGCGGCCTGCGCCTGCGGCGCCGGCTGCGCGTGCGCGTGGGGGAGTGGACCGGCGAGCAGCGCGCCGACGGCGGCCGGCCAGGCGGCGTACCGCGCCGGCCGGCGGTGGAGGGGGACATCCGGCACCAGCTTTCTCTCGGTGGAACGGCCGTCGGGCACCTCCCACATGGGACGTCCGATGTCCTGGATCACGGGGAGTGTCGCGGTATACCGGGGGACTGACGAGACCGCGCGCACGAGCCGCCCCCTCTCGGCCTCAGCCGGTCGACTGGCGCGGCAGCCCGGGGCCGCCGTTCGCGTCCCCCGGCGTGCCGGAGTACTCCCGCACCGCGCTCGTCCGCGAGACGACCCGCCCCCGGTGGATCACCACACGGCTGTACGCCAGCGACAGCGCCCCCGCCACCGTCTCCCCGCGCACCGCGAGCAGCTCGGCAGGGAAGCCCGCCTCGATCCGCACGTCCGGCAGCCCGATCGCCGCCCGCGCGCGCCCGCTCACCGCCGCGTACGCCCCCGCCGGGCGCAGCGCGCCGTGCGACGCCAGCTGGTACGCCGCCTCCAGCGGGTCGCCCCGTCCGACCGGGTTCGCCACGTCACGCAGCGCCCCGCCGCCCGCCGCCACCGGCACCCCGGCCGCCGCGAGCAGCCGCGCCGGCGTCCCGCCGCCCCCGGCGGACAGGCCGCACGGTCCCTGCGGCAGGCAGACGACCGTCACCCCGGCCGCCGCGAGCCGGTCCGCCGCCTGCGCGGCCACGTCGTGCGGCAGCCGTGACAGCCCGGCGCACGGGCCGATCGTCACCCCGAAGCGGCACGCGCCGGCCGCCGAGGCGAGGCGGGCGAGCCTGGCCGGGTCGTCGGCCTCGGTGTGCAGGTCGATGGCGCAGCCGTGCTCGTCGGCGAGGCCGAGGACCACGTCCAGGTAGCCCGCCGGGTCCGGGTCGAGGTCGGGCGCGCCGCCGAGGGCGCCCGCGCCCATCTTGGCCGCGTCGCGCAGGACCGCCCGGTTCTCCGCCCCGGCCAGGCCCGTGAGGACGCGCGGCACGGCGACGGCGGCCAGCTCGGCGTACCCCTGGAGGGAGCGGCGTACCTCCAGGACCGCCTCCAGCGCGGTCAGCCCGACGGCGTCGCCGACCCGTACGTGGGTGCGCTGGGCGGTGGCCCCGTGGCCGAGCTGGGCGAGCGCGGCCTCGGTGACGCGGCGGCGCAGTGCGGTGGGGGTCTGCTCGGGGGGCGGGCCCGCGGCGGTCAGGGCGGTGTCGTGGTGGGCGTGCGGCTCGGCCGGGGCGGGGAGGAGCAGCCAGCCGGTCAGGTCGAGGCGGTCGCCGCCCTCGGCGGCCGGTCCCGCCAGGCTGCCCGGGGTGCCCACCGCCGCGATACGGCCCGCGCTCAGCGCGACGTCCACGGTCCTTCCGTCGGCGAGGCGAGGCCCAGTGAGGACAAGACGGTCATCAGGCATTACGGGGAGCGTACGGCGCGGGCGGTACCAGGAGCGGGAGCGACGGAATAGTCGTACCGGAGCGGCCGATTCCCCGGCGGCCCTTCCGTATCGATTTCGCCTTACGGCCGTGACCGTGTAATCTCTTGAGCGCTCGCCCCAATAGCTCAGTCGGCAGAGCGTCTCCATGGTAAGGAGAAGGTCAACGGTTCGATTCCGTTTTGGGGCTCTGGAGTGCGTCACTTCCCGCGCGACGGGGAGGGGCCGCTCCGAGGCGGCGTAGCTCAGTCGGTAGAGCAAACGGCTCATAATCGTTGTGTCACCGGTTCGAGTCCGGTCGCCGCTACCCTCAGTAGCCGATTGCGGGGTCGGTCCTCCGATCGGCTACTCTTCTCTGTGTTCAATCGTTCCATCAGATGTTCTGTCCATTCCGTCAAGGAGCACTCACGTGGCTGCCACCGACGTCCGCCCGAAGATCACGCTGGCCTGCGTGGAGTGCAAGGAGCGGAACTACATCACCAGGAAGAACCGGCGCAACGACCCGGACCGCCTGGAGATGAAGAAGCACTGCCCGCGCTGCAACGCGCACACCGCCCACCGCGAGACCCGCTGACCCGGCGCTCGCCCAGCGCGTGACGAGGCCGCACCCCGTGGGGGTGACGGCCTCTTCCCGTGTCCGTCCACGCGTTCCCGCCGTGCACGGTTCGCGGTGGTGAACGGCCCATCTCCCTGTCATGGAGGCGAGTCCGCGCGATGGCACTCGACCAGTCGTTCGTAGGGCGGAGCTACCCGCCCACCGAGCCCTATGAAGTGGGCCGCGAGAAGATCCGCGAGTTCGCCGTCGCGATCGGCGACACGCACCCCGCGTACACGGACCAGGAGGCCGCGAAGGCCCTGGGGCACCCGGACGTGATCGCGCCGCCGACGTTCGTCTTCGCCGTCAGCTTCGACGCCGCGCAGACCGTCGTCGCCGACCCGGCGCTCGGCCTCGACTACAGCCGCGTCGTCCACGGCGACCAGCGGTTCACGTACACGCGGCCCGTCCGCGCCGGGGACCGCCTGACCGTCACCTCCACGATCGACTCGATCACCTCCCGGGCGGGCAACGAGATGATCGACATCAGGGGCGAGGTGCACGACGTGTCGGGCGAGCACGTCGTGACGGTCGTCACCAAGCTGGTCGCCCGCCGCGTCGAGGAGGAGGCCGCATGACCGCGACCGTCCGTTACGCCGACGTCGAGGCGGGCACCGAGCTGCCGGCCGCGTCGTTCCCCGTCACCCGGGCCACGCTGGTGCGCTACGCGGGCGCCTCGGGCGACTTCAACCCGATCCACTGGAACGAGCGGTTCGCGCGCCAGGTCGGGCTGCCGGACGTCATCGCGCACGGCATGTTCACCATGGCCGAGGCGATCCGCGTCGTCACCGACTGGGCCGGGGACCCGGCGGCGGTCGTGGAGTACGGCGTGCGGTTCTCGAAGCCCGTCGTGGTGCCGGACGACGACACGGGCGCGCTGATCGAGGTCACGGCGAAGGTCGGCGCCAGGCTGGACGACGAGGCGCGCACGGTCCGCGTGGACCTGACGGCGCGCAGCGCGGGGGAGAAGGTCCTCGGCCTGTCCCGCGCGGTGGTCCGCCTCGCCTGAGCACGCACCGGCCCGGCCGTCCCGTACGGCCGGGCCGCTTCCGCGGTTGACAAGGTAGTGATTGCTTACTAACTTTCTCTCCATGGCGAAGAGCAGTGGCCGGATGTCGGCCGACGAGCGGCGTGAGAGCGTCATCCGTGCGGCGCTCACCGAGTTCGCCCGCGGCGGGTACGCGGGCACCTCCACGGCGGCCATCGCCCAGCGCGTCGGCGTCTCGCAGCCGTACCTCTTCCGGCTCTTCCCGGACAAGCGTGCGATTTTCCTGGCCGCCGCCGAGCGCTGCACGGGCGACATACTGCGGGCGTTCGAGGCGGCTGTGGGCAAGGCCCCCGAGAGCGCCGCGCCCGGCGAGGTCGAGCACCTGATGGGCGAGGCGTACAACCAGCTGATCGCCGACCAGGACGTCGTGATGTTCCAGATGCAGATGTACGTCGCGGTGCACACGGCCCAGGCCGCGGGGGACACGGCGTTCGGCGCCGAGGTCCGCACCCACTGGCGGGGTCTGTGGGACGCCGTCCACCTGTGGCTCGGCGCCGACGCGGAGCGTACGGGGAGGTTCTTCGGCGACGGCATGCTGATCAACACCCTGCTCAGCCTGGGGTTCACGGCGGAGGACCAGATCTGGGGCGCCTGCGGCGAGGCCCTCGACCGGCAGGCCCTGCCGGGCGCCGGCTGAGCGCGCGGCCCGTCCCGGGCCCTTTTTTCGGCCCAGCAAAGTTATTGAGCAATCACTAATCTTTCAGGAGAGAACAGTGGCAGGACCCACCGCACCGACCGGCGAGGCCGCGCCCCCGCGCGCCCTCATCGTCTGGACGCTGATCCTGACCGGCGCCGCCACCTTCATGGCCGCCCTGGACAACCTCGTCGTCACCACCGCACTCCCCGTCATCCGGGGCGACCTCGGCGGCGGACTCGACGACCTCGAATGGATCGTCAACGGCTACACCCTCCCGTTCGCCTGCCTCCTGCTGCCCGCCGCCGCGCTCGGCGACCGCTTCGGCCGCCGCCGGATCTTCACGTACGGCATCGCCCTCTTCACCGCCGCCTCGGCCCTCGCCGCCCTCGCCGGGTCCACCGACGTCCTGATAGCCGCCCGCGCCCTCCAGGGCGTCGGCGCCGCCGGGATCTTCCCCCTCAGCCTCACGCTGATCTCCGCCGTCGTCCCCGCCGAGCGCCGCGGCGCCGCGCTGGGCGTCTGGGGCGCCATCAACGGCCTCGCCGTCGCGGGCGGCCCCCTCGTCGGCGGCGCGCTCACCGACCACCTGTCCTGGCACTGGATCTTCTGGCTGAACGTGCCCATCGGCATCGTCCTGCTGCCCCTGGCCGCCACCCGCCTCCGCGAGAGCCGCGCCCCCGGCGTCACCCGCCTCGACATCCCCGGGACTGTCCTCGCCAGCACCGGCCTGTTCGGCCTCGTCCTCGCCATCGTCCGCGGCAGCGAGCACGGCTGGACCTCCGGCAGCGTCCTGACCGGCTTCATCCTCGGCGGCCTGCTGCTCGTCGCGTTCGTCGCCTGGGAGCTGCGCACCGACGCGCCGATGCTGCCGATGCGCCTCTTCCGCTCCCGCGCCTTCAGCGCGGTGAACGCCACGAACCTCCTCATGTACGCCGGGATGTTCGGCTCGATCTTCCTGCTGACCCAGTTCCTCCAGCTCATCCAGGGCTACTCGCCCACCGACGCGGGCCTGCGGATGCTCCCGTGGACCGCCATGCCCCTGCTGGTCGCCCCCCTCGCCGGGGCGCTGTCCGACCGCATCGGCGGACGGCCCATCGTCGCGACCGGCCTGGTCACCATGGCGGCCGGACTCGGCTGGCTCACCGTGCTCGCCGAGCCCGGCGTCAGCTACGCCGGCCAGATCCCCGGCTTCGTCCTGTGCGGCATGGGCATGGGCATGTTCTTCGCCGCCATCGGCGAGATGGTGATGGCCAGCGTCGAGCCGCACGAGCAGGGCATCGCCTCCGGCGTCAGCAACGCCATGCGCGAGCTGGGCGGCGCGCTGGGCGTCTCCGTCCTCGCGTCGGTCTTCGCCGCCCAGGGCGGGTACGAGACGCCGCAGCGCTTCACCGACGGCCTGGTCCCCGCCGTCTGGGGCGGGGTGGCGGCGCTGCTGGCCGCGACCGTCGCCGTCCTGATCGCCCCCGGCCGCCGCGCCCGGCGGACGCCCGCCCCGCAGGAGACCCCCGCGGAACGGACGCCCGTCGCCGTCTGACCCGCCCGCACCACCGAGCGACCCGCAGCGGCGCGCGCGCCAGGACCGACCCCCGTCCGGTCCCGGCCCGCGCGCCGCGGGCGCGTCAGGCCCCCGCGCCGTCCGCCGCCGCCTCGACCGCCGCGATGTCGATCTTCCGCATGCTGTACAGCGCCTCGGTCGCCCGCCGCGCACGTTCCGGGTCGGGGTCGGCCACCAGGTCGTTCACCCGCACCGGCGTGATCTGCCACGACAGCCCGTACCGGTCCTTCAGCCAGCCGCACGGGCCCTCCTCGCCGCCCTCGGACAGCGCCGCCCAGTAGCGGTCCACCTCCGCCTGGTCCGCGCACTCCACCACCAGCGAGACCGCCTCGCTGAAGGTGAACTCGGGCCCGCCGTTGAGCGCCATGAACGGCCGCCCCTCCAGCGTGAACTCCACGGTCAGCACCTCACCGGCCGGGCGCGGCCCCGCCGCCGTGTAGTGCGTGACGCGGGTGACCTCCGAGTTCGGGAAGAGCGAGACGTAGAACCTGGCGGCCTCCTCGCCCTTCGTGTCGAACCACAGACTCGTCGAGATGTTCGGCATGATCCGCTCCTGTCGGTCGCACGCTGGCATTCCCTCACCCGTACCGACTCGCGCCCCGCCCGGAACTCATCGCCCGAGCCGCCCCCTGCCGCCGCCCGTATGCTGGCCGGGTGCAGGAGATCCACAACGCGCCGCTCGCCACCCTCACCACGCTCCGGGTCGGCGGCCCGGCGGACCGCCTGGTGACCGCCACGACGGACGACGAGGTCATCGACGCCGTCAACGCCGCCGACGCCACCGCCACACCCCTCCTGGTCATCGGCGGCGGCAGCAACCTCCTCATCGCCGACGACGGCTTCCGCGGCACCGCCCTGCGCATCGCCACCACCGGCCGCCACCTCGACGGCACCCGCCTCGAACTGGCCGCGGGCGAGAACTGGTCCGACGCCGTCGCCCACACCGTCGAGGCAGGACTCGCCGGCATCGAGTGCCTCGCCGGCATCCCCGGCTCGGCCGGCGCCACCCCCATCCAGAACGTCGGCGCCTACGGCCAGGAGGTCTCCTCCGTCATCACCGAGGTCGTCGCCTACGACCGCGTGGCCCGCGAGACCGTCACCCTCCCCGCCGCCGACTGCGGCTTCTCCTACCGCCACAGCCGCTTCAAGGAGAACCCCGCCCGCCACGTCGTCCTGCGCGTCCGCTTCCGCCTGGAGGACGCCGCCGGGCTCTCCGCCCCCCTCCGCTACGCCGAGACCGCCCGCGCCCTGGGCGTCGCCCCCGGCGAACGCGTCCCGGCCGGCGCCGCCCGCGAGGCCGTCCTCAAGCTGCGCGCGGGCAAGGGCATGGTCCTCGACCCGGAGGACAACGACACGTGGTCCGCCGGCTCGTTCTTCACCAACCCCGTCCTGGGCGAGTTGGAGTGGGCCGCGTTCCTGCGCCGCGTCGCCGACCGCCTCGGACCGGAGATCCTGCCCCCCGCCTACCCGGCGGGCGAGGGACTGACGAAGACCTCCGCCGCCTGGCTCATCGACCGCGCCGGATTCACCAAGGGCTACGGCACCGGCCCCGCCCGCATCTCCGGCAAGCACACGCTCGCCCTCACCAACCGGGGCACCGCCACCGCCGCCGACGTCCTCGCCCTCGCCCGCGAGGTACGCGACGGCGTGCACGCCGCGTTCGGCATCACCCTCGTCAACGAGCCGGTGACCGTCGGCACCACCCTGTGACGCCGCACGCCGCCGCGCTCACGGCTTGACGGCGAGCCCCGCCACGATCAGCCGCTGCCACTCGCTCAGCTCCGGCACGCCCTCCCCCTCCGGCCGCCACAGCGCGCACGGCACGATCCCCGGCTCAAGCAGCGTCAGCCCCTCGAACAGCTCCTCGATCTCCGCGTCCGTCCGCCAGCGCCCCCGGCCGAGCGACTGCTGGAGGATGGCTTCGAGACGCGCCGAGCCCGGATCGTTCTCGCTGCGGAAGTGGCTGATGTAGACATGGCTGCCCGACGGCACCGCGTCCCGCCAGTAGCGCGCCAGGGCGAGCGGGTCCTCGTCGTCGTTGAGGTGGTGCAGGATCGCCGACAGGACGACGGCCACCGGCTGCCCGAAGTCGATCAGCCGCCGCGTGTCCTCGTGGCCGATGATCGCCGCCGGGTCCCGCAGGTCACCGGTGATGACGGTGGTCCTGTCGTTCTCCGCGAGCAGCGCGCGGCCGTGTGCCAGGACCACCGGGTCGTTGTCCACGTAGACGACGCGCGACTCCGGCGCGTGCCGCTGCGCGACCTGGTGCACGTTGTCCGCCGTCGGCAGGCCGCTGCCGATGTCGATGAACTGCCGGACGCCCGCCGCGCTCATCGCCGCGATCGCCCGCGCCAGCACGCGCCGGTTGTCGAACGCGATGACCTGCGCGCCCGGCAGCTGGGTGACGATCGCGTCCGCCAGCTCGCGGTCCACGGCGTAGTTGTCCTTGCCGCCCAGGATCGCGTCATAGGCCCGCGCGATGCTGGGCCGCGTCACATCGATCCCGGGCACCGGCGCTTCCCCGCCGCCCCTTATGTCCCCGTACCCCATACCTGGCCCCTTCCGCCGCCGATGCTGTCGATCACTGTAGGCCCACGCCCGCCCATCGGAGGGCGAACACACGTCGTCCACAGGGAAGTTGACAACGGTTCACAACGCCAGCCACTCGTCGATCTCCAGCAGCAGCTTGCCCCGCACGTCCTCGGGCGCCGCCGACGCCCGCACCGACTGCCGCGCCAGCTCCGCCAGTTCGTGATCGGTGAACGCGTGGTGCTCGCGCGCGATCTCGTACTGCTCCGCCAGCCGTGAGCCGAAGAGCAGCGGGTCGTCCGCGCCCAGTGCCATCGGCACCCCGGCGTCCCACAGCGTCCGCAGCGGCACGTCCGCCAGCTCCTCGTAGACGCCGAGCGCCACGTTCGACGCCGGGCAGACCTCGCACGTCACCCGCGCCTCCGCCAGCCGCGCCATCAGCGCCGGGTCCTCCGCCACGCGCACGCCGTGCCCGATGCGCGCCGCCTGGAGGTCGTCCAGGCAGTCCCGGACGCTCGCCGGCCCGGTCAGCTCACCGCCGTGCGGCGCCGCCAGCAGCCCGCCGTCCCGCGCGATGGCGAACGCGCGGTCGAAGTCCCGGGCCAGGCCCCGCCGTTCGTCGTTCGAGAGGCCGAAGCCGACGACCCCCCGGTCCCGGTAGCGCACCGCGAGCCTGGCCAGCGTGCGGGCGTCGAGCGGGTGCTTCATCCGGTTCGCCGCGACCAGCACCCGCATCCCGAGCCCGGTCTCGCGCGACGTCTCCTCCACCGCGTCGAGGATGATCTCCAGCGCCGGGATCAGCCCCCCGAGCCGGGGGGCGTACGAGGTCGGGTCCACCTGGATCTCCAGCCACCGCGACCCGTCCCGCACGTCCTCCTCGGCCGCCTCGCGCACCAGCCGCCTGATGTCCTCCGGCTCCCGCAGGCACGAGCGCGCCGCGTCGTACAGCCGCTGGAAGCGGAACCAGCCCCGCTCGTCCGTCGCCCGCAGCCGGGGCGGCCGGCCGCTGCTGAGGGCCTCCGGCAGGTGCACGCCGTACTTGTCGGCCAGCTCCAGCAGCGTGCCGGGCCGCATCGACCCGGTGAAGTGCAGGTGCAGGTGGGCCTTGGGCAGGGCACGGACGTCACGTACACGATCCATCCGAGGATCTTGCCGCATCCGGGGAGGCGGCCGGTAGTCGCGTGCCCCGCAGGGGCGGACGCCCGAACCCCTGTCCCGAACCCCTGTCCCGCGCCCGGGTCAGTCCCGCGCCTCCGCGAGCAGCTTCTGGAGCCGCGAGACGCCCTCGACCAGGTCGTCGTCCCCGAGCGCGTACGACAGCCGCAGGTAGCCCGGCGTCCCGAACGCCTCGCCCGGCACCACCGCGACCTCGGCCTCCTCCAGGAGCAGCCCGGCCAGCTCCAGCGAGGTCGCGGGGCGGCGGCCCCTGATCTCCTTGCCGAGCAGCGGCTTCACCGACGGGTACGCGTAGAACGCGCCGTCCGGCGTCGGGCAGGTCACGCCCTCGATCTCGTTCAGCATCCGCACGATCGTGCGACGCCTGCGGTCGAACGCCTGGCGCATCGCGTCCACCGCCGACAGGTCGCCCGACACGGCGGCGAGCGCGGCGGCCTGCGCGACGTTGCTCACGTTCGAGGTGGCGTGCGACTGGAGGTTCGTCGCGGCCTTGATCACGTCCTGCGGGCCGAGCAGCCAGCCCACGCGCCAGCCGGTCATCGCGTACGTCTTCGCCACGCCGTTCACGACCACGCAGCGGTCGGCCAGCTCGGGCACGGCGGCGGGCAGCGACGTGAAGCGGGTGTCCCCGTACACCAGGTGCTCGTAGATCTCGTCGGTGAGCACCCACAGCCCGTGCTCCACGGCCCAGCGGCCGATCGCCTCGGTCTGCTCCGGGCTGTACACGGCCCCGGTCGGGTTGGACGGGGAGACGAACAGCAGCACCTTCGTCCGCTCGGTGCGGGCCGCCTCCAGCTGCTCGACGGTGGCCAGGTAGCCGCTGGTCTCGTCGGTCACGACCTCCACCGGTACGCCGCCCGCGAGGCGGATCGACTCCGGGTAGGTGGTCCAGTACGGCGCCGGGACGATGACCTCGTCGCCCGGGTCGAGCAGCGTGGCGAACGCCTCGTAGATCGCCTGCTTGCCGCCGTTGGTCACGAGGACCTGCGACGCGTTGATCCCGTACCCGGAGTCGCGCAGCGTCTTCGCGACGAGCGCCTCCTTCAGCTCCGGCAGGCCGCCGGGCGGCGAGTAGCGGTGGAAGCGCGGCTCGCGGCACGCGGCCTCGGCGGCGGCGACGATGTAGTCCGGGGTGGCGAAGTCCGGCTCACCCGCGCCGAAGCCGATGACGGGGCGCCCGGCCGCCTTGAGGGCCTTCGCCTTGGCGTCCACGGCGAGGGTGGCGGACTCGGAGATGGCGCCGACACGGGCCGAGACGCGGCGCCCGGCGGCGGGCGCGACCGGCGGCTGCGCGGGGGATGCGGGGGACGAGGAGGATGAGGCACTCATAGACGCATCGTCCCAGACCGTCCCGCCCCGGGGCACGCGGGTTCCGAGGGGTGGAAGGGGGCGGGACGGGCGCGGGGGGTGGGGGATGTGTGGGGGAATGCGCACGGGGAGCGGGGCGGATCGCGGGGGTTCGGCGATGAAGACGCATCAGCCGTTCGACGCCCGGCGCTTCACCACGTACACTCCTCACCTGTGGTGCCCGATGCGGTACGTTGTCGGCACGCCACACGGTAAAGGGTCGTAGCTCAATTGGTAGAGCACTGGTCTCCAAAACCAGCGGTTGGGGGTTCAAGTCCCTCCGGCCCTGCTAGACGCTAGGTACACAGCCGTCCGGGTGGACCGGGCGGCTTATGACCATGACCGGGAACAGGTGAGGACGAGTGGCGGGGATCACAGACTCCGTGGAGACGCCAGAGCCCCAGCCCCGGGGCGAGGGCGCCGGTGGCGGCGGTGGCACCGGCCGCCGCGGCAAGCGTGCCAAGCGCGGCCCGCTCGGCCGTCTCGCGCTGTTCTACCGGCAGGTCGTCGCGGAGCTGCGCAAGGTCGTCTGGCCGTCGCGCCGCCAGCTCTCCACGTACACCACGGCCGTCATCGTCTTCGTCATCGTCGTCATCTGCATCCTGACCGTGCTTGACTGGGGATTCAGCCGCGCCGTCGAGTACGTCTTCGGCTGATCACCCGGCTCATCGACTCCGGCTGATCATCAAACCCGTGTCCGGAAGCGCAGGAAGAAGCAGCAATCGTGTCTGACCCGTACCGCAACGACGCCGCGTCCCCCGAGGCCGAGGACGACGACATCGCACGCGACGCACGCGACATCGTCGAGGAGGCGGACGAGGAGTCGGGCCCCGTCGGGACCGTCGGCGAGGCGGCGACGGAGACCGACGAGATCGGTGAGGACGACGCTGACGACGCCGCCGAGGCACCGGCCGCCGACGCCGCCGCCGAGCCGGGCGAGGCCGACGCGGGCGAGGAGGCGGAGGACGCCGAGGAGGCCGGACCCGCCGAGCCGGTCGACCCCGTCGCCGCGCTGCGCGAGGAACTGCGCACCCTCCCCGGCGAGTGGTACGTGGTGCACACCTACGCGGGCTACGAGAACCGGGTCAAGACCAACCTCGAACAGCGCGCCGTCTCGCTCAACGTCGAGGACTACATCTTCCAGGTCGAGGTGCCGCAGGAAGAGGTCGTCCAGATCAAGAACGGCGACCGCCGCACCATCAAGCAGAACAAGCTGCCCAGTTACGTACTGGTCCGCATGGACCTGACGAACGAGTCGTGGGGCGTCGTCCGCAACACCCCGGGCGTCACCGGCTTCGTCGGCAACGCGTACGACCCGTACCCGCTCACCCTGGACGAGATCGTCAAGATGCTCGCCCCCGAGGTCGAGCAGAAGGCCGCCGCCGAGGCGGCCGCCGAGGGCGGCGCGGGCGGCGGCCGCAAGGTCGAGGTGCAGGTGCTCGACTTCGAGGTCGGCGACTCCGTCACCGTCACCGACGGCCCCTTCGCCACCCTCCAGGCGACGATCAACGAGATCAACCCGGACTCCAAGAAGGTCAAGGGCCTCGTCGAGATCTTCGGCCGCGAGACCCCGGTCGAGCTGAGCTTCGACCAGATTCAGAAGAACTGACCGTCCGCACGGCACAGGCAAGCCCACCCCCGCCTTTCCGGGCAGGGGTGGGCTTTCCCGTGCGCCCCGGTCCGGGGAACCGATTTGGGCCGGGGGGCGGCAGCCGTTACCGTGGTCCGGTATGCCTCCGTCCGGACACCGGCCAGGTCTCCCCGGGGGCGCACGCGTCGCCAACCCGAGGACGCGCCCATCGCACACTGAGGTAGAGGACCCGAGAGCATGCCTCCCAGGAAAAAGGTCACCGGGCTCATCAAGCTCCAGATCCAGGCCGGCGCCGCGAACCCCGCGCCGCCCGTGGGTCCGGCGCTGGGCCAGCACGGTGTCAACATCATGGAGTTCTGCAAGGCCTACAACGCGGCGACCGAGTCGCAGCGCGGCTGGGTCGTGCCGGTGGAGATCACGGTCTACGAGGACCGTTCCTTCACCTTCATCACCAAGACCCCCCCGGCCGCGAAGATGATCCTCAAGGCCGCCGGTGTCGAGAAGGGCTCGGGCGAGCCCCACAAGACCAAGGTCGCCAAGCTCACGCGCGCCCAGGTCCGGGAGATCGCCACCACCAAGATGCCCGACCTGAACGCCAACGACCTCGACGCCGCCGAGAAGATCATCGCCGGCACCGCCCGTTCCATGGGTGTCACCGTCGAGGGCTGACCGCCCCCGCGGACGACCACCCTCCCGTGGCAGGGCCTGCGCCGGCCCGCACCACGACTCCCGACTCAATCGCAGGAGCAGCAGTGAAGCGCAGCAAGAACCTTCGCAGCGCGGACGCCAGGATCGACCGTACGAGTGTGTACGCGCCGCTCTCCGCCGTCCGGCTCGCCAAGGACACCTCGTCCGCCAAGTTCGACGCGACCGTCGAGGTCGCCATGCGCCTGGGCGTCGACCCGCGCAAGGCCGACCAGATGGTCCGCGGCACCGTCAACCTTCCGCACGGCACCGGCAAGACCGCCCGGGTCCTGGTCTTCGCGACCGGTGACCGTGCAGCGGCCGCGGAGGCCGCGGGCGCCGACATCGTCGGCTCCGACGAACTGATCGAGCGTGTGGCGGGCGGCTGGCTCGACTTCGACGCCGTCGTCGCCACCCCCGACCTCATGGGCAAGGTCGGCCGCCTCGGCCGCGTCCTCGGCCCGCGCGGTCTGATGCCCAACCCGAAGACCGGCACCGTCACCCCCGACGTGGCCAAGGCGGTCACCGAGATCAAGGGCGGCAAGATCGAGTTCCGCGTGGACAAGCACGCGAACCTCCACTTCATCATCGGCAAGGTCTCGTTCGACGAGCGCCAGCTGGTGGAGAACTACGCCGCCGCGCTGGACGAGATCCTGCGGCTGAAGCCGTCCGCGGCCAAGGGCCGTTACCTGAAGAAGGCGACGCTCAGCACCACGATCGGCCCCGGCATCCCGGTGGACACCAACCGCACCCGCGACCTGCTCGCCGAGGACAGCCTCGTCTGAGCCGCCGCGCGCGCCACGGCCGTACCGGCCCAACTGACGCCCGCCCCCGTGCCCTTGCGGCGCGGAGGCGGGCGTTCCGTTTGCGTCCGGCGCCCGCTGGGTTAGCGTGGAGACGGCAGTGCGGCCAGGACGAGGCGACGGGGGCGCGGTCCCCGGCCCCAGGAGAGGGGGAACCATGCGTACCGACAAGCTCCACCCGTGGACCAGGACGGGCGTCAGGACGGCGGCGCGCGCCGTGGCCCTCGGCGGGGCGGCGGCGCTGCTGCTCGCCGGTACGGCGGCGTGCGGCGGCTCCGGCGACGACGGCGGCGCCGAGGACCGCACCGAGGGCGCCTCCCACTCCGGCACGGACCCCGAGGTCCTCGCGGCCGTGCGGGCGGCGGCCGACAGCGCCGGGCGGACCACCTCCGCCGCGTTCGAGGCGTCCCTCACCGGCGCGGGCACCCAGGACGGCGGCGTGACGGCGGACGGCGTGATGTCCTGGGGCGACGACCCGGCCATCGACGCGACGGTCGAGGGCGACGCGCTCGGCCTCGGCGCCGCGTCGCCCGCGGAGACCCGCGTCCTGTGGCTCGACGACACGCTGTGGGCCTCGCTCGACGAGACGTTCGCCGCCGAGTTCGAGGGCCGCGACTGGCTGCGGCTCGACCTCGCCGAGCTGGCGGGCGGGTCTGGCGGCTCCGGCGGGCTCGCGGGCGCCGTCGCGTCCGCCCTGGACACCGCGGCCCAGGACCCGGCCGGGCAGCTCGCGCTGCTGCTGCGCTCGGAGTCCATCGAGGCGGTGGGCACCGAGGAGGTGAACGGCGCCGAGGCCGAGCACTACAGCGGCACCGTCTCCGTGGACGAGGCCCTGGCGTCCGGCGGGGAGGGCGAGCTGACCGAGGAACAGCGGCAGCGGCTGTCCGACGCCGTCGAGCAGCAGGGCATCGAGAGCTGGACCGTCGACGTCTGGGTCGGCGAGGACGACTTCCCGGTCCGCCTGCGTCAGGAGTACACGACCGCGCGCGGCGAGGTGACGTACCAGGTGGACTACGACGACCTGGGCACCGAGGTGGAGGTCACCGAGCCGCCCGCCGACCGCGCCGTGGAGTTCGGTGAGGTCCTGGAGCGGTTCGCGTCCGGCTTCGGCGGCTGAGCCGGGGGGTGGCGGGGGCCGCCCGATTTGCCTGCCGCGCGGCGCGTCCCGTACCCTCGCTCACGAAGCCAAAGACCGCTGGTTGTCGCCGTGCGTCCCTGAGGGGCTCGCGGTGGCCGAAGGAACCGCTGGATGCGGGCGGCCCGCGCAGGTGATCGTGTACGACGTCCCGTGTGTTCCACGGCCGTCCGGTGTGTTCCTCCCGGACCCGTGTGAGCCGTGGCCCCGTCCGCCCCGAGCGCCCGCGCCCGGGGCGTTTCCGTTTTCTCCGGCCCCCTTCCGTGCGGTTGCGAATCACCCGGAAAGTCCCGGAAGGAGGGCCGAGGTTATGGCGAGTACCGACAAGGTCGCGGCAGTCGCGGAGATCAAGCAAGATTTCGAGAACTCCAGCGCGGCCGTCGTCACCGCGTACACCGGCCTCACCGTGGCCCAGCTCAAGCAGCTGCGCCGTTCCCTCGGTGAGAACGCCCAGTACCGTGTGGCGAAGAACACGCTGAGCAAGATCGCCGCCAACGAGGCCGGGGTCACCGGACTCGACGAGTTCTTCAAGGGCTCGACGGCCGTCGCCTTTATCACCGGCGACCCGGTCGAGACGGCGAAGGGTCTGCGTGACTTCGCCAAGGAGAACCCCGCGCTCGTCATCAAGGGGGGCGTCCTCGAAGGCCGCACCCTGAGCGCGGCGGAGATCGTGAAGCTCGCGGACCTTGAGTCCCGTGAGGTGCTGCTGGCCAAGCTGGCCGGTGGCATGAAGGCGTCCATGGCCAAGGCCGCGGCGACCTTCCAGGCCCCGCTCACGAAGCTGGTCCGCACCGCGGACGCGCTGCGCGAGAAGGTCGAAAAGGGCGGTGCCGGCGAGCCCGCTCCCGCCGAGTAGGCATACGCCCGCCCGCAACACCCCGGATGTTCACCCGGCACCTGCCGATTGACCCGTTTGACATGGAAGGACCGCCATCATGGCGAAGCTGAGCCAGGACGAGCTGCTTGAGCAGTTCGCGGACATGACCCTGCTGGAGCTCTCGGACTTCGTGAAGAAGTTCGAGGAGAAGTTCGATGTCGAGGCCGCCGCCCCGGCCGCGTTCGCCCTGCCCGCGCAGGGTGGTGGCGCCGGTGCCGCCGAGGCCGAGCCGGAGAAGGACGAGTTCGACGTCATCCTCACCGGTGCGGGCGACAAGAAGATCCAGGTCATCAAGGTCGTGCGCGAGCTGACCTCGCTGGGTCTGAAGGAGGCAAAGGAGCTCGTGGACGGCGCCCCGAAGCCCGTCCTGGAGAAGGTCAACAAGGAGGCCGCGGACAAGGCCAAGGAGTCCCTTGAGGCCGCCGGCGCCGGCGTCGAGGTCAAGTGATCTCCGCCCGCTGACCGCGGCCTCCGCCGCAGGTCACGCGGGTCCGTCCCAGGGGCGATCACCCAGTCGGGTGGTCGCCCCTGGGCGTTGTGGTGGCCGCCTCCTTGCCCCCACGGGATGGCCAGGTATGGTGATCTTCGGTTCCCAGGGGCCTTGACGAACCGCACCGGGCGCGCGATTCTCAGGGCGCGCCGCCAGATCCGTCCATGAACCGAGGCATGGATGCTCGGCGGAGTGGGAAGTGATGCGGTCAGACGGAAGATCCGCAGCCGGCTACGAGGCGGCCGGGCGTGGATCGCGAGAGGCACGGAACGAGTACACCGAGGGTGGCTCCTCGATGGTCGATAGTGGCGTTGGACATCAGTGGGTCTTGTGGCTACACTGACCCTTTGCGCTGCCTAGCTGCCTCCTGCCCGTCACCAGGGGGGCGGGTACGCGCGCAGAGAGTCCGAGCCCTCGGAAGGACCCCCTCTTGGCCGCCTCGCGCAACGCCTCGACCAACAGTACGAACAACGGCACCAGCACCGCACCCCTGCGTGTCTCTTTTGCGAAGATCAAGGAACCCCTTGAGGTTCCGAACCTCCTTGCGCTCCAGACCGAGAGCTTCGACTGGCTCCTCGGCAACGACGCCTGGAAGGCCCGCGTCGAGGCTGCGCTGGACAGTGGACAGGACGTACCCAGGAAGTCCGGTCTGGAGGAGATCTTCGAGGAGATCTCCCCGATCGAGGATTTCTCCGGGTCCATGTCCCTGACTTTCCGGGACCACCGGTTCGAGCCGCCGAAGAACTCCATCGACGAGTGCAAGGAGCGCGACTTCACGTACGCGGCGCCGCTCTTCGTCACCGCCGAGTTCACGAACAACGAGACCGGTGAGATCAAGTCCCAGACGGTCTTCATGGGCGACTTCCCGCTCATGACCGACAAGGGCACCTTCTGCATCAACGGTACCGAGCGCGTCGTCGTCTCGCAGCTCGTCCGCTCCCCGGGCGTCTACTTCGACAGCAGCATCGACAAGACGTCCGACAAGGACCTCTTCTCGGCCAAGATCATCCCGTCCCGGGGTGCCTGGCTGGAGATGGAGATCGACAAGCGCGACATGGTCGGCGTCCGCATCGACCGCAAGCGCAAGCAGTCCGTCACCGTGCTGCTGAAGGCCCTCGGCTGGACCTCCGACCAGATCCTGGAGGAGTTCGGCGACTACGAGTCCATGCGCGCCACCCTGGAGAAGGACCACACCCAGGGGCAGGACGACGCGCTGCTCGACATCTACCGCAAGCTCCGGCCGGGCGAGCCGCCGACCCGCGAGGCCGCGCAGACGCTGCTGGAGAACCTGTACTTCAACCCCAAGCGCTACGACCTGGCCAAGGTCGGCCGCTACAAGATCAACAAGAAGCTGGGCGGGGACGAGCCGCTCGACGCCGGTGTGCTGACGGTCGAGGACGTCGTCGCCACCATCAAGTACCTGGTTCGCCTGCACGCCGGTGAGACCGAGACGGCCACCCCGAACGGCCGGACGATCGTCGTCGAGACCGACGACATCGACCACTTCGGCAACCGCCGCCTGCGCAACGTCGGCGAGCTGATCCAGAACCAGGTCCGCACCGGCCTCGCGCGCATGGAGCGCGTCGTCCGCGAGCGCATGACCACCCAGGACGTCGAGGCGATCACGCCCCAGACCCTGATCAACATCCGGCCGGTCGTCGCCTCCATCAAGGAGTTCTTCGGCACCAGCCAGCTGTCGCAGTTCATGGACCAGACGAACCCGCTCTCCGGGCTGACCCACAAGCGCCGCCTGTCGGCGCTGGGCCCCGGCGGCCTCAGCCGCGAGCGGGCCGGCCTTGAGGTCCGTGACGTGCACCCCTCGCACTACGGGCGCATGTGTCCGATCGAGACCCCCGAGGGTCCGAACATCGGTCTGATCGGCTCGCTCGCCGCCTTCGGCCGGGTCAACGCGTTCGGCTTCGTCGAGACGCCCTACCGCCGGGTGACCGAGGGCGTCGTCACCGACGCGGTGGACTACCTGACCGCGGACGAGGAGGACCGGTACGTCATCGCGCAGGCGAACGCCCGCCTGACCGACGACTACCGCTTCGCCGAGGCCCGCGTACTGGTCCGCATCCGCGGCGGCGAGGTCGACTACGTCGCCGGCACCGACGTGGACTACATGGACGTCTCGCCGCGCCAGATGGTGTCGGTCGCGACCGCCATGATCCCGTTCCTGGAGCACGACGACGCCAACCGCGCGCTCATGGGCTCGAACATGATGCGCCAGGCCGTGCCGCTGATCCAGGCCGAGTCGCCGCTCGTCGGCACCGGCATGGAGTACCGCTCCGCCGTGGACGCGGGCGACGTCATCAAGGCCGAGCGGGACGGCGTCATCACCGATGTCTCCGCCGACTACATCTCCATCCAGTACGACGACGGCACGCACGTCACGCACCGGCTGGCGAAGTTCCACCGCTCCAACCAGGGCACCTCCTTCAACCAGAAGGTCCTGGTCGAGGAGGGCGACCGCGTCATCACCGGCCAGGTGATCGCCGACGGCCCGTCCACCGAGAGCGGCGAGATGGCGCTCGGCAAGAACCTGCTGGTCGCGTTCATGCCGTGGGAGGGCTACAACTACGAGGACGCGATCATCCTCTCCCAGCGCCTGGTGCAGGACGACGTCCTCTCCTCGATCCACATCGAGGAGCACGAGGTCGACGCCCGCGACACCAAGCTGGGCCCCGAGGAGATCACCCGGGACATCCCGAACGTCTCCGAGGAAGTCCTCGCCGACCTTGACGACCGCGGCATCATCCGCATCGGCGCCGAGGTCGAGGCCGGGGACATCCTGGTCGGCAAGGTCACCCCGAAGGGCGAGACCGAGCTGACCCCGGAGGAGCGCCTGCTGCGCGCGATCTTCGGCGAGAAGGCCCGCGAGGTCCGCGACACCTCCCTGAAGGTGCCGCACGGCGAGACCGGCAAGGTCATCGGCGTGCGCGTCTTCGACCGCGAGGAGGGCGACGAGCTGCCGCCCGGCGTCAACCAGCTGGTCCGCGTCTACGTGGCCCAGAAGCGGAAGATCACCGACGGCGACAAGCTGGCCGGCCGCCACGGCAACAAGGGCGTCATCTCGAAGATCCTGCCCGTCGAGGACATGCCGTTCATGGAGGACGGCACCCCGGTGGACATCATCCTCAACCCGCTGGGCGTCCCGTCCCGCATGAACCCCGGCCAGGTGCTGGAGATCCACCTCGGGTGGCTCGCCTCGCAGGGCTGGAAGGTCGAGGGGACCGACGCGGAGTGGAAGGAGCGGCTCGCGGCGATCGGCGCCGACGAGGTCGCGCCCGGCACCAACGTCGCCACCCCGGTGTTCGACGGCGCGCGCGAGGACGAGCTGGCGGGCCTGTTCGAGTCCACCATCCCCAACCGCGACGGCGACCGCCTGGTCCTGCCCTCCGGCAAGGCCCGGCTGTACGACGGCCGGTCCGGGGAGCCGTTCCCGGACCCGATCTCCGTCGGCTACATGTACATCCTGAAGCTGCACCACCTGGTCGACGACAAGCTGCACGCCCGCTCGACCGGCCCGTACTCCATGATCACCCAGCAGCCGCTCGGTGGTAAGGCGCAGTTCGGTGGCCAGCGCTTCGGCGAGATGGAGGTGTGGGCGCTGGAGGCGTACGGCGCGGCCTACGCGCTCCAGGAGCTGCTCACCATCAAGTCCGACGACGTCACCGGCCGCGTCAAGGTCTACGAGGCCATCGTCAAGGGCGAGAACATCCCCGAGCCCGGCATCCCGGAGTCCTTCAAGGTGCTCATCAAGGAGATGCAGTCGCTCTGCCTCAACGTGGAGGTGCTGTCCAGCGACGGCATGTCCATCGAGATGCGCGACACCGACGAGGACGTCTTCCGCGCCGCGGAGGAGCTCGGCATCGACCTGTCCCGGCGCGAGCCGAGCAGCGTCGAAGAGGTCTGACGGGTCCGGCCGGGGACGGCGTCACCACGCCGCCCCCGGCCCAGCCCCCCGACCCCGATCAGACCACCACACACGACCCTGAGAGGGATTGACGAGAGTGCTCGACGTCAACTTCTTCGACGAGCTGCGGATCGGCCTCGCCACCGCTGACGACATCCGTCAGTGGTCCCACGGTGAGGTCAAGAAGCCGGAGACCATCAACTACCGCACCCTCAAGCCCGAGAAGGACGGCCTCTTCTGCGAGAAGATCTTCGGCCCCACCCGGGACTGGGAGTGCTACTGCGGCAAGTACAAGCGCGTCCGCTTCAAGGGCATCATCTGTGAGCGCTGCGGCGTCGAGGTGACCCGCGCCAAGGTGCGCCGCGAGCGGATGGGCCACATCGAACTGGCCGCCCCCGTCACCCACATCTGGTACTTCAAGGGCGTCCCGTCGCGCCTGGGCTACCTGCTCGACCTCGCGCCGAAGGACCTGGAGAAGGTCATCTACTTCGCCGCGTACATGATCACGTACGTGGACGAGGAGCGCCGTACGCGCGACCTGCCGTCGCTGGAGGCCCAGATCTCCGTCGAGCGCCAGCAGGTCGAGCAGCGCCGCGACGCCGACCTGGAGGCCCGCGCCAAGAAGCAGGAGTCGGACCTCGCCGAGCTGGAGGCCGAGGGCGCCAAGGCCGACGTGCGCCGCAAGGTGCGCGAGGGCGCCGAGCGCGAGATGAAGCAGCTGCGCGACCGCGCGCAGCGCGAGCTGGACCGTCTGGACGAGGTCTGGGCCCGCTTCAAGAACCTGAAGGTCCAGGACCTGGAGGGCGACGAGCTGCTCTACCGCGAGCTGCGCGACCGCTTCGGGACCTACTTCGACGGCTCGATGGGCGCCGCCGCGCTCCAGAAGCGGCTGGAGACCTTCGACCTGGAGGAGGAGGCCGAGCGGCTGCGGGAGATCATCCGCACCGGCAAGGGCCAGAAGAAGACCCGCGCCCTCAAGCGGCTCAAGGTCGTCTCGCCGTTCCTCCAGACCTCCAACAGCCCGCGCGGCATGGTCCTCGACTGCGTCCCGGTGATCCCGCCGGACCTGCGGCCGATGGTGCAGCTGGACGGTGGCCGCTTCGCGACCTCCGACCTGAACGACCTGTACCGCCGCGTCATCAACCGGAACAACCGCCTGAAGCGGCTGCTCGACCTCGGTGCCCCCGAGATCATCGTGAACAACGAGAAGCGGATGCTCCAGGAGGCCGTGGACGCGCTGTTCGACAACGGCCGGCGCGGCCGTCCGGTCACCGGCCCCGGCAACCGCCCGCTGAAGTCGCTGTCCGACATGCTCAAGGGCAAGCAGGGCCGCTTCCGCCAGAACCTGCTCGGCAAGCGCGTGGACTACTCCGCGCGTTCCGTGATCGTCGTCGGTCCGCAGCTGAAGCTGCACCAGTGCGGTCTGCCGAAGGCGATGGCGCTGGAGCTGTTCAAGCCGTTCGTGATGAAGCGCCTGGTGGACCTGAACCACGCGCAGAACATCAAGTCGGCCAAGCGCATGGTCGAGCGCCAGCGCACCGTGGTGTACGACGTCCTCGAAGAGGTCATCGCCGAGCACCCGGTGCTGCTGAACCGCGCCCCGACCCTGCACCGCCTCGGCATCCAGGCCTTCGAGCCGCAGCTGGTCGAGGGCAAGGCCATCCAGATCCACCCGCTCGTCTGCACCGCGTTCAACGCGGACTTCGACGGTGACCAGATGGCCGTGCACCTGCCGCTGTCCGCGGAGGCGCAGGCCGAGGCCCGCATCCTGATGCTGTCCTCGAACAACATCCTCAAGCCGGCCGACGGCCGCCCGGTGACCATGCCCACCCAGGACATGGTGCTCGGCCTCTTCTTCCTCACCACGGACGAGGAGGAGCGCGAGGTCAAGGGCGAGGGCAGGTCGTTCGCCTCCACCGCCGAGGCGATCATGGCCTTCGACGCCGGGGAGCTGTCGCTCCAGGCGAAGATCGACATCCGCTTCCCGGTGGGCTCCGTGCCGCCCCGCGGCTGGACCCCGCCCGCGCCCGCCGAGGGCGACGGGTCCGAGGAGTGGCAGCAGGGCGACAGCTTCCGGATGCGCACCACGCTGGGCCGGGCGCTCTTCAACGAGCTGCTGCCGGAGGACTACCCGTTCATCGACCAGTCCGTCGGCAAGAAGCAGCTCTCGCAGATCGTCAACGACCTCGCCGAGCGCTACCCCAAGGTGATCGTCGCCGCCACGCTGGACAACCTGAAGTCCGCCGGTTACTTCTGGGCCACGCGCTCGGGCGTCACCGTCGCGGTCTCCGACATCGTCGTGCCCCCGGTCAAGAAGCAGATCCTTGCCGACTACGAGGCGCAGGACGAGAAGGTCCAGAAGCAGTACGAGCGCGGCCTCATCACCAAGGACGAGCGCACGCAGGAACTGATCGCGATCTGGACCAAGGCGACGAACGAGGTCGCCGAGGCCATGAGCGAGAACTTCCCGAAGGTCAACCCGATCTTCATGATGGTCGACTCGGGCGCCCGCGGAAACATGATGCAGATGCGTCAGATCGCGGGCATGCGCGGCCTCGTCTCCAACGCGAAGAACGAGACCATCCCGCGGCCGATCAAGGCGTCGTTCCGCGAGGGCCTGTCCGTGCTGGAGTACTTCATCTCCACGCACGGCGCCCGCAAGGGCCTCGCCGACACCGCCCTGCGGACCGCCGACTCCGGGTACCTCACCCGCCG
Organism: Streptomyces sp. MS19; assembly: GCF_047200595.1. Classification (NCBI taxonomy): domain Bacteria; kingdom Bacillati; phylum Actinomycetota; class Actinomycetes; order Kitasatosporales; family Streptomycetaceae; genus Streptomyces; species Streptomyces sp. MS19. Next base: position 76,251 of record NZ_JBJZOH010000007.1, read on the forward strand.
TCTGGTGGACGTCTCCCAGGACGTGATCATCCGCGAGGAGGACTGCGGCACCGAGCGCGGCCTGAAGCTGAGCATCGCGGCCAAGGGTCCCGACGGCGTGCTGCGCAAGGCGGAGGACGCCGAGAGCAGCGTCTACGCCCGCTGTCTGGCCGAGGACATCGTCGTGGACGGGAAGGTGCTGGCCCCGGCCGGGACCGACCTGGGCGACGTGCTCATCGACGAGCTGGTCGGCCACGGCGTCGAGACGGTCAAGACCCGCTCGGTCCTGACCTGCGAGTCGGCCGTCGGCACCTGCGCCATGTGCTACGGCAGGTCGCTGGCCACCGGCAAGCTGGTGGACATCGGCGAGGCCGTCGGCATCATCGCGGCCCAGTCCATCGGTGAGCCCGGCACGCAGCTGACGATGCGCACGTTCCACACCGGTGGTGTCGCCGGTGAGGACATCACGCAGGGTCTGCCGCGTGTGGTCGAGCTGTTCGAGGCCAGGACGCCCAAGGGCGTCGCGCCGATCTCCGAGTCGGCGGGCCGCGTGCGGATCGAGGAGACCGAGAAGACGAAGAAGGTCGTCGTCACCCCGGACGACGGGTCGGACGAGACCTCCTACGCGGTCTCCAAGCGGTCCCGTCTGCTGGTGGGCGAGGGCGATCACGTCACGGTCGGCCAGCCGCTGACCGTCGGCGCGGCGAACCCGCACGACGTCCTGCGCATCCTCGGCCAGCGTGCCGTGCAGATCTACCTGGTGGGCGAGGTCCAGAAGGTCTACAACTCCCAGGGTGTCGCGATCCACGACAAGCACATCGAGATCATCGTCCGGCAGATGCTGCGCCGGGTGACGATCATCGAGTCGGGCGACGCGGAGCTGCTGCCGGGCGAGCTGGTGGAGCGCTCGAAGTTCGAGAGCGAGAACCGGCGCGTCGTCGCCGAGGGCGGCCACCCCGCCTCCGGCCGTCCGCAGCTGATGGGCATCACCAAGGCGTCGCTGGCCACCGAGTCGTGGCTGTCGGCGGCGTCCTTCCAGGAGACGACCCGGGTGCTCACCGACGCGGCGATCAACGCCAAGTCGGACTCCCTGATCGGCCTCAAGGAGAACGTGATCATCGGCAAGCTGATCCCGGCCGGTACGGGCCTGTCCCGCTACCGCAACATCCGGGTGGAGCCGACCGAGGAGGCGAAGGCCGCGATGTACTCGGCCGTCGGGTACGACGACATCGACTACTCGCCCTTCGGCACCGGCTCCGGCCAGGCCGTTCCGCTGGAGGACTACGACTACGGCCCCTACCAGGGCTGATCCTCGCGCGAGCAGCAGTACGCGGGCCCGTCCGGGCGGCATCGTCGCCGCCCGTGGCGGGCCCGCGGGCGTGTGGTGGCGCGTGCGGGCGGCCGGTGCGGGCGGCCGGTGCGGGCGGGCGCGGTCAGCGCACCTCGTCGCCCAGCTGTTCGGGGGCCGCGTCGGTGGTGAGGAACTCCGCCATGGCGTCGTCGCGCATGGCCTCCCACAGGGGCGCCGCCGCCTCGTCGTCGAGGAGCACGACCGACTGGCCGCGGCGGCGGTCGGTGCCGGCGACGGGGGCGTTCATGAAGCTGACCTCGTCCCCCCTGATGCCGCGCAGGTCCCAGGCGAGGGAGCGCAGGTCGCCGTTGCTGAGCTGGTCGTCGACGCTGACGACGTCGCCGACGGTGCCGAGCAGCCCGGTCAGGCGGCCGGGGTCGGTGAGCGTGCCGGAGCCGGCGGTCTGGTCGAGCAGGGCCCGCAGGAAGTTCTGCTGGCGCCTGGTGCGGTCGAAGTCGCCGCCGGGGAGCGACTTGCGCTCCCTGACGTAGTCGAGGGCCTCGCGGCCGTCCATGCGCTCGCCGTCCACGGTCACGCCGCCGACGGCGTCGGTGAACGCGCGGAAGCCCGACCAGTCGATGACCGCGACGTGGTCGACGCGTACGCCCGTGAGGTTCTGCACCGTCTCCACCAGCAGCGCGGGGCCGCCCCAGGAGTAGGCCGCGTTCAGCTTGGCCTCGCCGGCGCCGGGGATCTCGGTCCACGTGTCGCGGGGGAGCGAGACGACGGAGACGGTCTCGCGGTCGGCGGATATCTGGGTGAGCATCATCGTGTCGCTGCGGGCCACGCCCGCCTGCCACCGCTCGTCCGGGTCGGGCGCCCGGTCGTCGTCCACGCCGATCAGCAGGTACACCTGCGCGTCGCCCTCGACGCGGGGCGGCTGGGCGCCGGCCGGCAGGTGCGTCGGCAGGGCGTCGGGGATGCGTTCGATGGAGTCGAGCGCCTCGTCGGTCTCCCACCACAGCCAGGCGGCCGCGGCGCCTGTGGCGGCGATCACCAGGGCCAGGACGGCGGCCACCACCAGCGGCCAGCGGCGCCTGCGGCGCGGCGGCGTCCGCGCGCCGCCCTTCCCGCCGTCTCCCCCCGCGTCGTCCTCCTCGCCGCGGGCGGCCGCCGTGACGTCCGCCGGGCCGGGGGCGGAGGGCTCCGCACCGTCCCCGTCAGGGGATATGTCCCCGGCGTCGTCCTGGCCGTCCCCGGCATCCCCGCTGCCCCCTCCGCTGCCGCCGGCCTCCCGTTCGGCGCTGTCGGGACTGTCGGTCCCGTCGGTTCTTTCGGTACGCTCGCCACCGGCCGTGGTGCTGCCCGCGGCGGCCCCTCCTGTGTCCCCACGCGTGTCCATGGGGTCATTGTGCGTGCGCAGCCAATCATTTTGACCGCAGCCCCCGGGGTAGGTACCCTCTGACCTTGTGCCTGGGGTGTTCCCTGCGCTTTTTCCTGCCGCATGGACTCCGGGATCTGCGTCCCTCCCGCTCCGCGAGGAGTTCGGACACCCGCAGTCTCTCCGACACACCCGACCGCGTGGGTCGGGGAGTGGCCCAGGTTAGCTTTATCGAGATCGGCACAGAGAAACCGGAGATACGGTGCCAACGATCCAGCAGCTGGTCCGGAAGGGCCGGCAGGACAAGGTCGAGAAGAACAAGACACCCGCGCTTGAGGGCTCGCCCCAGCGCCGCGGTGTCTGCACGCGTGTGTTCACGACCACCCCGAAGAAGCCGAACTCGGCGCTGCGCAAGGTCGCCCGTGTGCGACTGAGCAACGGCATCGAGGTCACGGCTTACATCCCGGGCGAGAACCACAACCTTCAGGAGCACTCCATCGTGCTGGTGCGCGGTGGCCGTGTGAAGGACCTGCCGGGTGTTCGCTACAAGATCATCCGCGGTTCGCTCGACACCCAGGGTGTCAAGAACCGCAAGCAGGCCCGCAGCCGTTACGGCGCCAAGAAGGAGAAGTAAGCATGCCTCGTAAGGGCCCTGCCCCGAAGCGTCCGGTTCACATCGACCCGGTCTACGGCTCCCCTCTGGTGACCTCGCTGATCAACAAGGTGCTGCTGAACGGCAAGCGCTCCACCGCCGAGCGCATCGTCTACGGCGCCATGGAAGGCCTGCGGGACAAGACCGGCAACGACCCGGTCATCACCCTCAAGCGCGCCCTGGAGAACGTCAAGCCGACGATCGAGGTGAAGTCCCGCCGCGTCGGTGGCGCCACCTACCAGGTGCCGATCGAGGTCAAGCCCGGTCGCTCCTCCACCCTGGCCCTGCGCTGGCTGGTGGGCTACTCGCGCGCCCGTCGCGAGAAGACGATGACCGAGCGGCTGATGAACGAGCTGCTCGACGCGTCGAACGGGCTGGGTGCCTCCGTCAAGAAGCGCGAGGACACCCACAAGATGGCCGAATCCAACAAGGCCTTCGCGCACTACCGCTGGTAGTCGCGCCCCCATCGAGACCGAGAGAAGACTGAAGCCATATGGCTACCACTTCACTTGACTTGGCCAAGGTCCGCAACATCGGGATCATGGCCCACATCGACGCGGGCAAGACGACGACCACCGAGCGCATCCTGTACTACACCGGCATGAGCTACAAGATCGGTGAAGTCCACGACGGCGCCGCCACGACGGACTGGATGGAGCAGGAGCAGGAGCGCGGCATCACGATCACGTCCGCCGCGGTCACCTGTCACTGGATCCTGGACGACGTCGACAACACCATCAACATCATCGACACCCCCGGTCACGTCGACTTCACGGTCGAGGTCGAGCGTTCGCTCCGTGTCCTCGACGGTGCCGTCACGGTGTTCGACGGTGTCGCCGGTGTCGAGCCGCAGTCCGAGACGGTGTGGCGTCAGGCCGACCGCTACGGTGTGCCGCGTATCTGCTTCGTGAACAAGCTGGACCGCACGGGCGCGGACTTCTTCCGCTGCGTCGACATGATCGTCGACCGGCTGAAGGCCACCCCGCTGGTCATGCAGCTGCCGATCGGCGCCGAGGCCGGATTCAAGGGCGTGGTGGACCTCGTCCGGATGAAGGCCCTCGTCTGGTCCGAGGAGACCAAGCTCGGCGAGATGTACGACGTCGTGGACATCCCCGCGGACCTGCGCGAGCAGGCCGAGGAGTGGCACACCAAGCTCGTCGAGGCCGTCGCCGAGAACGACGAGGAGGTCATGGAGCAGTACCTGGAGGGCGAGGAGCCTTCCCAGGAGCAGCTCGTCGCGGCGATCCGCCGCGTCACCCTGGCCTCCACCGGGACCGGCGACACCACGATCACCCCGGTGTTCTGCGGCACCGCGTTCAAGAACAAGGGCGTGCAGCCCCTGCTCGACGCGGTCGTGCAGTACCTGCCGTCGCCGCTGGACGTCGAGGCCGTGGAGGGCACCTCGCCGCGTGACCCCGAGCAGGTCATCGCGCGCAAGCCGTCCGAGGACGAGCCGCTCGCGGCTCTCGCGTTCAAGATCGCCAGCGACCCGCACCTGGGCAAGCTGACCTTCATCCGGATCTACTCCGGCGTGCTCCAGGCGGGCGCGCAGGTGCAGAACTCCGTGAAGGAGAAGAAGGAACGCATCGGCAAGATCTACCGGATGCACGCGAACAAGCGTGAGGAGATCGACCGCGTCGGCGCCGGCGACATCGTCGCCGTCATGGGTCTGAAGCAGACCACGACCGGCGAGACCCTGGCCGACCCGGCCAACCCGGTGATCCTGGAGTCGATGGACTTCCCGGCCCCGGTCATCGAGGTCGCGATCGAGCCCAAGTCCAAGGGCGACCAGGAGAAGCTGGGTGTCGCCATCCAGCGTCTCGCCGAGGAGGACCCGTCCTTCCAGGTGAAGGCTGACCAGGAGACCGGTCAGACCATCATCGCGGGCATGGGCGAGCTTCACCTCGACATCCTGGTCGACCGGATGAAGCGTGAGTTCAAGGTCGAGGCGAACGTCGGCAAGCCGCAGGTCGCGTACCGCGAGACGCTGCGCAAGACGGTGGACCGGCTCGACTACACGCACAAGAAGCAGACCGGCGGTTCCGGGCAGTTCGCCAAGGTGCAGATCGCCCTGGCGCCGCTGGAAGGCGACGGGTACGAGTTCGAGAACAAGGTCACCGGTGGCCGCATCCCCAAGGAGTACATCCCCTCGGTGGACGCGGGCTGCCAGGAGGCGATGGAGTTCGGCGTGCTCGCCGGCTACCCGCTGACCGGTGTCAGGGTGACCCTGCTCGACGGCGCGTACCATGACGTCGACTCCTCCGAGATGGCCTTCAAGATCGCCGGTTCCATGGCGTTCAAGGAAGCCGCTCGCAAGGCCGGACCGGTCCTGCTGGAACCGCTGATGGCCGTCGAGGTCACCACGCCCGAGGACTACATGGGCGATGTGATCGGTGACATCAACTCCCGCCGTGGCCAGATCCAGGCCATGGAGGACCGCAGCGGTGCCAAGGTCGTCAAGGCGCTGGTCCCGCTGTCGGAGATGTTCGGTTACGTCGGTGACCTCCGCTCCAAGACCTCGGGTCGCGCGAGCTACAGCATGCAGTTCGACTCCTACGGCGAGGTTCCCCGGAACGTCGCCGAGGAGATCATCGCGAAGGCCAAGGGCGAGTAAGCCCGTAGGCTGGAGCCAGAGGGTGTCCGGGGGCCTCGTGCCCCCGGCCGCCCAGCCCATCAGCGAAGCGGTCAAGGGCATCCCCCTCGGGGTCCTGGCCGATTCGGTCGACATTTCTGAAAACCTCCCGCGCAGTGCGAGGGGCGTACAGCATCAGTCCACAGGAGGACCCCAGTGGCGAAGGCGAAGTTCGAGCGGACTAAGCCGCACGTCAACATTGGCACCATCGGTCACATCGACCACGGCAAGACGACTCTTACCGCGGCGATCACCAAGGTGCTGCACGACGCGTACCCGGACGTGAACGAGAGCTTCGCGTTCGAGAACATTGACAAGGCTCCCGAGGAGCGTCAGCGCGGTATCACCATCTCCATCGCGCACGTCGAGTACCAGACGGAGAACCGTCACTACGCTCACGTTGACTGCCCGGGTCACGCGGACTACATCAAGAACATGATCACCGGTGCCGCGCAGATGGACGGCGCCATCCTCGTGGTCGCCGCCACCGACGGCCCCATGCCGCAGACCAAGGAGCACGTGCTCCTGGCCCGCCAGGTCGGCGTCCCGTACATCGTCGTCGCGCTGAACAAGGCCGACATGGTGGACGACGAGGAGATCATGGAGCTCGTCGAGCTTGAGGTCCGTGAGCTGCTCACGGAGTACGAGTTCCCGGGCGACGACGTCCCCGTCGTGAAGGTCTCCGCGCTGAAGGCGCTGGAGGGCGACCCGGAGTGGGCCAAGAGCGTCCTGGAGCTCATGCAGGCCGTGGACGACGCGATCCCGCAGCCCGAGCGTGACATCGACAAGCCGTTCCTGATGCCGATCGAGGACGTCTTCACGATCACCGGCCGCGGCACCGTCGTGACCGGCCGCATCGAGCGCGGTGTCCTCAAGGTCAACGAGACCGTCGACATCATCGGCATCAAGACCGAGAAGGCCACCACCACGGTGACCGGCATCGAGATGTTCCGCAAGCTCCTCGACGAGGGTCGCGCGGGTGAGAACGTCGGTCTGCTGCTCCGCGGCATCAAGCGCGAGGACGTCGAGCGCGGCCAGGTCATCATCAAGCCGGGTTCGGTCACGCCGCACACGGACTTCGAGGCGCAGGCGTACATCCTGTCGAAGGACGAGGGTGGCCGCCACACCCCGTTCTTCAACAACTACCGCCCGCAGTTCTACTTCCGTACCACCGACGTGACCGGTGTGGTGCACCTCCCCGAGGGCACCGAGATGGTCATGCCGGGCGACAACACCGAGATGCGCGTCGAGCTGATCCAGCCCATCGCCATGGAGGAGGGCCTGAAGTTCGCCATCCGTGAGGGTGGCCGGACCGTGGGCGCCGGCCAGGTCACCAAGATCATCAAGTGACCTGACAGCTTCACCAGCTCCACCCAGGGGCCCCGGTACCGCGTGCGCGCGGTGCCGGGGCCCCTGCGCGTGCGCGGCGCGGCGTCAGCGCGGCGGCGGGCCGTCGTCCGTTCGGCGCGGATATCGACCGTTCGCCGACAGGTGGGCCCGGCGCTCAGGCAGGGTGTGTGACGCTCTCGGACGTTTCCGGAGCACACGTCCCCCGAAGACAGGAGCCGGTGATGACGTCGACGCAGCCCGTCCCCGATGCCAGCGATCCGCCGGGCGGTGATCTGGAGGCACGGTCCGCCGCCATGTACGACGACCCGCGGTTCCGGGAGCTGCGGACGCGGCTGGTGCGCTTCGTCCTCCCGGCGAGCGTGGCGTTCCTCGCCTGGTACCTGCTGTACGTGCTGATGTCCGCGTACGCGCGCGGCGTCATGGCGCACGAGGTGATCGGCAACGCGAACGTGGCCCTGCTCTTCGGGCTGCTCCAGTTCGTGACGACCTTCGGCATCGCGATCCTCTACTCGCGCTACGCCAACCGCCGTTTCGACCCGCTGGCCGACGAGCTGCGCGACGAGCTGGAGCCGGGCACGGGCGTTCCCGCCGCCAGGAAGGGGGACGACGCATGATGCTGCTGGCCGAGGAGAGCACCTCGCAGGAGCGGCTGATCACCATGGTCCTGTTCTCGGCGCTGATCGCCGTGACGATCCTGGTGACGGTGCGCGCGAGCCGCAGGACCAGGTCCGCGACCGACTTCCACTCCGGAGGGCGCGGCTTCTCCGGCATCCAGAACGGCTTCGCGATCGGCGGCGACTACATGTCGGCCGCGTCGTTCCTCGGCATCGCCGGGATGATCGCGCTGTTCGGCTACGACGGGTTCCTGTACTCGATCGGCTTCCTCGTCGCCTGGCTGGTCGCGCTGCTGCTGGTGGCGGAACTGCTCCGGAACTCGGGCCGCTTCACGATGGCGGACGTCGTCTCGTACCGCATGCGGCAGCGGCCGGTGCGCACGGCGGCCTCGGTGTCGACGCTGACCGTCTCGATCTTCTACCTGCTGGCCCAGATGGTCGGCGCGGGCGCGCTGGTCGCGCTGCTGCTCGGCATCGAGGAGGGCGACACGTACCTCGGGATGAGCGCGGACACGGCGAAGATCGTCGGGATCGTCGTCGTCGGCATCCTGATGGTCGTCTACGTGTCCTTCGGCGGCATGACCGGCACCACGTGGGTGCAGATCATCAAGGCCGTGATGCTGATGGGCGGCGCGCTGCTGGTGACCGCGCTGGTGCTGTCGATCTACGACTTCGACCTCGGCGCCCTGATGAGCGACGCGTCGAACGCGAGCGGGGCCGGGGACGCGTTCCTCCAGCCGGGGCAGCGGTACGGCGTCGAAGTGGCCGGTGACGCCTGGCAGACGATGGTGAACAAGCTGGACCTCATCAGCCTGGGCCTCGCGCTGGTGCTGGGCACGGCGGGCCTGCCGCACATCCTCATCCGCTTCTACACGGTGCCCGACTCGAAGACCGCGCGGAAGTCCGTCAACTGGGCCATCGGCATCATCGGCACCTTCTACCTGCTGACGCTGGTCCTCGGCTTCGGCGCGGCGGCGCTCGTCGGCCGCGAGGCGATCACGGCGCAGAACACGGCGGGGAACACGGCGGCGCCCCAGCTGGCCGAGGCGGTCGGCGACCACTTCGGCGGGGACACGCTGGGCGCGATCATGCTGGCGTTCATCGCGGCGGTCGCGTTCGCCACGATCCTCTCCACGGTCGCGGGGCTGACGATCGCGTCGTCGTCCTCGCTGGCGCACGACTTCTACAACAGCGTGCTGCGCAAGGGGCGGGCGAGCGAACGGGAGGAGGTGCGCGTCGCGCGGTTCGCGGCCATCGGGGTCGGGGCGGTGTCCATCGTGCTTGCGGTCTTCGCGCAGAACCTGAACGTCGCCTTCCTCGTCGCCCTCGCGTTCGCCATCGCGGCCTCGGCGAACCTGCCGGTGATCCTCTTCAGCCTCTTCTGGAAGCGGTTCAACACCCGGGGCGCGGTCGCCGGCATCTACGGCGGGCTGATCTCCGCCGTCGGTCTGGTGTTCTTCTCGCCGGTCGTCTCCGGCAAGGGCGAGGACGCGTCGGGCAACAGCCTGTCGCTGTTCCCCGCGAGCGTGGACTTCCACTGGTTCCCGCTGGAGAACCCGGGGCTCGTCTCGATCCCGATCGGCCTGCTGTGCGCCGTCATCGGCACGCTGACGTCGCGCGAGGCGGACCCCGACCGCTTCGCCAGGCTCCAGGTGCGCGCCCTCACCGGCGCGGGGGCGGAGCGCGCCGGCTCGCACTGACCCGCCCTCCTGCCGCATCCCGTACGGGCCCCGCGCGGGCCCGCCAGGACCACCCTCCCCTGCCCGGGGCCTCGCGTTTCCCCACCCGAGGCCCCGGGCGCCTCCATGACGCGGCCGCCCCCCGGTGGCAGGCTGCGGGGGAGACGGGCGTCCGGCGGGCGGGCGCCCCGTACCACCGGGAGCAGCGCCTTGGCCACCATCGCCGTCTTCGGAGCCAACGGGACCATCGGCCGCCGCGTCGTGCGCGAGGCCCTCGACCGGGGGCACGCGGTCGTCGCCGTCGTCCGCGACCCCGAGCTGTACCGGGGGTCCGTCGAGCCGCACGACCGGCTGACGGTCGAGCCGGGCGACGTCCTGGACCCCGCCTCCGTCAGCGCCGTCGGGCGCGACGCGGACGTCCTCGTGAGCGCGGTGGGCGGCGGGGACGGCCCCGGGCACGCGGCGCTGATCGAGCCGTCCGCCCAGTCGCTGGTCGCCGGGCTGCACGCGCTGGGCGGGCGCGCCCCGCGGCTGATCATGGTCGGCGGCGCGGGCTCGCTGCGTACGCCGGGGGGCGCGCCGGTGTGGGACACGCCGGGGCTGCCGGACCAGGTCCGCCAGATCATGCACGCGCACGGGGACGCGCTCGCGTACCTGCGCGGCATCACCAGCGAGCTGAACTGGACGTACTTCAGCCCCGCCGGGACCATCGAGCCCGGCGCCAGGACGGGGGAGTACCGGACCGGCCTCGATGAGCTGATCACCGACGCGGACGGCGACAGCCGGATCTCGGCCGAGGATTACGCCGCCGCACTGGTGGACGAAATCGAGCGCCCGGCGCACCTCAACAAGCGTTTCACCGTGGGCTATTGAGCGCGCGGCGCGTCCCGTTCGTGCGCGGAAGTGTGAAGGCCGTGAAAGCGGGAGCAACGTAGCCCCTGCTGCCGTCACACTGGGCGCATGAAGGATTACCGGAAGAACTCGCAGCGCCACCTGACCTTCCGGGTGACCCACCGGGACGATCCCGTCTCGGAGGTCACCGAACAGGACGCGCTCCAGGCCGCCGGGCGCTACCCCCACGTCGTCCTGCGCGGTCCCGTCTTCGGCTACGCCGTGCAGACCCCCGAGGACGAGCCGGGCTGGCGGCTCCTCAGCGACGTGTCCGACGGCTTCCCCCAGCACTCGCGCGACGGGCTCAACTCGCACCTCTGGTTCAAGGCGAAGGACGAGACGGCCGCCGGCGACCCGCTGCGCGACCAGCTGCTCGCCGCCGTCGCCCGCCTGGAGACCGAGCCGGTGAACGAACTGCCGGTCGGCGACGCGCGCTACCGCATCGTCCGGGCCGACGAGTTCGCCCGCATCGGCCCCGACGGCATCGAGGGCCCGCGCCCCACCGACCCCGACGACCCCGGCCGCGACATCGGCGACCGCCGCGTCCGCGACAGCGAGAGCCGCACCATCGGCTTCCTGGTGGACCACGCGGCGCCCACCAGCGTCATGGAGAGCATCCAGCGCATGGAGCTGCTCACCCTCCACTACCAGGCCGAACGCATCCCCCGGCAGGTCCGCGACGACTCACGCGAGGCCCTCACCAGCCACCCCGGCGTCGTGCTGCTGCCCGCCACGTTCACGTTCGCCGAGCGCAAGACCGGCTCCTGGGAGCCGATGGCCGGCCTCCAGGCCAGCCCCGCGGACGCCCGCGCGACGCTCTACAACTACCTCGCCGAGTTCCTGCCCCACCTGGAGCGCGACACCTCCCCCGACGACGCGGCGGCCTACGCGGCGGCGGCCGAGGAGTTCCGCGAGGGGCCGCCCCGCTCCTCGCTCGACGTCCTCGGCCGCCACTTCCAGATCATCCGCGTCGAACGCCTCCTGCGCGTCGGCCCCGACGGCCCCGAGCCGCCCCGCCCGTCCGACGTCGACCCGTACGGCCCGACCGAGATCCACCCGCCGCTGCACGAGGTGGAGGCCATGGAGGCGGACGAACGGGGCGGCGCGCCCGCGGCGGGGGACTGAGCGCGCGGCCGAACGCCGATCCCGCGCACGGCGGGCTGCCGGGGGCCTACTGGCCGCCGCCGCACTCGGCTACGGTCGGGCCATGCTGGACCGGATACGGACGCGGCGCGACGGCGGCACCGAGGCCGGCGCGCGCCTGACCGTGCGCCTGCTCGGCCTCGTCCAGGACCTGGACACCGACCTGCGCGACGGCCTCACCGGCCGCGGCGCCCCCGCCGCCGCCCGGCGCCTGCGCCGCCTGCTGGCCGCGGGCACCGTCGTCCTGGCCGACCTCGACGGCCGCCCCGTCGCCGCCGCGGGACCGCCGCCCACGCCCGACGCGCTCGCCGCGCTCCTCGGGCAGGCCTACGAGGACGGCGGTCCCGCACACCGCCCGCCCTGGTCCGCCATGCCGCTCACCGTCGCCGGCGAACTGTCCGGCGCCCTCGTCACCGACGGCGGCGCGGGCCCCGAACTCACCGCCGTCGCCGGGCTCGTCGCCCGCTCCCTCGACCACGCCGCGCTGCGCCGCGCCCGCGGCCGCATCGCCCAGGCCGACCTGCGCACCCTGCGCGCCCAGATATCGCCGCACTTCCTGCACAACGCCCTCGCCGTCATCGGCGCCCGCATCCGCACCGACCCCGACCGGGCCCGCACCCTCCTCGGCGACTTCTCCGACTACCTGCGCTACAGCTTCTCCGCCAAGGGCGACTACGCCACCGTCGCCGACGAGCTCCAGGCCATCCAGACCTACCTGGAGCTGCAACGGGCCCGCTTCGACGACCGCCTCGAACTGTCCGTCCGGATGGCTCCCGAGGTACTCCCCGTCGCCATCCCCTTCCTCGTCGTCCAGCCCCTCGTCGAGAACGCCGTCCGCCACGGCCTCGAACCCAAGCCGGGCCCCGGCACCATCAGCGTCTCCGGCTACGGCGAGGGACCGCTGTGCGTGATCGAGGTCGAGGACGACGGCGTCGGCATGGACCCGGCGCTGGCCCGCGCGATCCTCGCCGGCAGCGGCCCGCCCGCCCGCCGCGTCGGCCTCGCCAACGTCGACCAGCGCCTGCGCACCGTCTACGGGCCCGAGCACGGCCTCGTCATCGAGACGGCGCCAGGCGGCGGCACCAAGGCCGTCATCCGCGTGCCCCGGTTCATGCGCGGGGTGACGGCGCGGTGAGCCTGCGCGTGCTCGTCGTCGAGGACGAGGCCTCCACCCGCCAGGAGCTGGCCCGCATGCTCACCGGCCTGCCCGAGGCCCCCGACGTGCGCGAGGCGGACGGCGGCGAGGCGGCCGTACGGCTGCTGGGCACCGGCACGTTCGACGCCGTCTTCCTCGACGTCTCCATGCCGGGCCTGGACGGGATGGCCGTCGCCCGCGTGCTGCGGATGCTGTCCCGGCCGCCCGCCATCGTCTTCGTCACCGCGTCGGAACGGCACGCCGCCGAGGCCGGCGGGCTCGGCGCCACCGACTACCTGCTCAAGCCCGTACGCCCCGAACGGCTCGCCGAGGCCGTCGCCCGCGTCGCCGCCCCCGGGGCCGCGCTGCCCGCAGACGAACTGGCCGTCGTGCAGGTCGAGACCGGCCGCCACACCGTCTTCGTCCGCCGCGACGACGTCCACTACGCCGAGGCGCAGGGCGACTACGTCCGCCTCCACACCGCACGCGGCACCCACCTCGTCCGCCTCTCCCTCTCCCACCTGGAGGAGGTCTGGGGCCCGGCCGGATTCGTCCGCGCCCACCGCGGCTACCTCGTCGCCGTCCACTGGGTCCGCGACCTGCGCGCCACCAGCTCCGCCGGGCTCCTCGCCCGCACCCCGGCGGGCGAGGTCCCCGTCAGCCGCCGCCACGCCCGCGCCCTCAAGGAACGCCTGATGGCCGCCGTCCGGGACGCCGCCCGGTGAGCGGCGGCCCGCGCCGCGTCCGCGTCACCAGCCCGCAGACGCGCATCGCCCTCTCCCGCCGCCATCGCCCGGCCCAGCACCTCGTGCCCCCGCCCGGCCCCGGCGCCGACGACGAGCAGGACACCCAGGCCGCCCGCGCCCTCTTCCTGCGGCAGCGCCGCCTCGCGCTGCGCGCCCTCGGACTGCTCGGCGCGCTGCTCCTCGGGCTCAGCGGCCTCCTCGCCGCCCTGCCCGCGCTCGACCGCGTCACCGTGCTGGGCTTCCCCGCGTCCTGGCTGCTGCTGATGGCCGCCGGATACCCGCTGCTGCTCGTGATCGCCGTCACGCACGTACGGGCCGCCGAGCGCGCCGAACGGGGGGCGCGGCGCCGGTGACGGGACTGCTCGCGATCGGGCTGCTGGTCGTCGCCAGCATGGCCATCGGCGTCTGGGGCGTGCGCGCCACCCGCTCGACCACGCCCGACTTCCTCGTCGCCTCGCAGCGCGTCGCCCCCGGCTGGAACGCGATGGCCATCGCGGGGGAGTACGTGTCGGCCGCGTCGGTCCTCGGCCTCGCCGGGCTGCTGCTGAAGGACGGCATCGGCAGCCTCTGGTACGCGGTGGGCTTCACCGCCGGGTACGTCGTCGTCGCCGCGCTGGTGGCCGGGCCGATGCGGCGCTCGGGCGCGTACACCGTGCCCGACTTCGCGGACTACCGGCTCGGGTCGCAGGCGATCAGGAAGCTGTGCGCCGTGATCGTGCTGGTGATCATGTGGCTGTACCTGGTGCCGCAGTTCAAGGGCGCGGGCATGGTGCTGCACCTCGTGAGCGGCACCCCGTACTGGGTCGGCGTCGTCCTGGCGGGGGCCGTCGTCACCGTCTCGATCGCGGCGGGCGGGATGCGCTCGGCGACGTACGTGCAGGGCTTCCACTACCTGGTCAAGCTGCTGTTCATCGCGGTCCCGGCCGTCTTCCTCGTCGTCCACGCGGGCGAAGACGCGCGGGAGGCGGCGCTGCGCGTGGACCTCAGCGAGTGGAGCCGCCCGCTGCTCGACGTGCAGGACGCGGGCCTGCCGCTGCTCGCGACCTGGTCGGTGCTGCTGGCCACCACGCTGGGCGCCGCCGGGCTGCCGCACGTCGTCATGCGCTTCCACACCAGCGACAGCGCGTGGACGGCCCGGCGCGTGGCGGTGGGCGTGATCGTGCTGCTCGGCCTCTTCTACATCTTCCCGGCGGCGTACGGGCTGCTCGGCCGCGTCTTCACGCCGGGGCTCGGGGACGGCGGGGACACCGACACCGTCACCGTCGTCCTGCCGGGGGAGATCGTCGCGGGCCGCTGGGGCGCGGTGCTCACGGCGCTGGTGGCGACGGGCGCGTTCGCCGCGTTCCTGTCCACGTCGTCCGGGCTGCTGATGGCGCTGGCGGGCGGCCTCTCGCACGACCTGTCGCGCGCGAGCGTGCCCCGGCTGCGGGGCGCGGTGGCGGGCGGGGCGCTGGTCGCCGTGCTGCTGTCGCTGCCCGCGCGGGCGGTGGACATCAACGTGGCGGTGGGCTGGGCGTTCGCCGTGGCGGCGTCGACGTTCTGCCCGCTGCTCGTCCTCGGGATCTGGTGGCGCGGGCTGACGGCGGCGGGGGCCGCGGCGGGGCTCGCCGCCGGTGTCCTGTCGGCGACGGGCGCGGCGCTCGCGTCCGTGCTGACCGACGCGGGGCCGGGATGGCTCGTCGTGCTCCTGGCGCAGCCCGCGGCCTGGACGGTGCCGCTGGCGTTCGCCGTGATGATCGCGGTGTCGCTGCGCGGTACGCCTCCCGAATGGGCGGAACGCGCGGTGCTCCGCCTCCACACCCCCGGCCCGTCGGCCCGGTGGGAGGGAGATCACAGCACGCCGGGTTGACGCGGCGCGGGGCCGTGCCCCGGGCGGGGGACGCGTCAACGGGCGGGCGCGCGGGCCGAGTACGGGGTGCGAGGGCGCCGTCCATAGCAGGCGCGGAGGCGCCGTGGCGCGGCGGGGTGCCGGGTGGGGCCGGAATCCTTGGGCCGATTGGCCCCGGCGGCGGGCGGTGTGGCACACTGACCAGGTTGCTCGGTTGGCAGCCGATGCTGCGCGCCTCCCGCCGGGAGGACCGGAAGCGAGTCCCACTGTATTCGTCGCCCCTGATCAGGTGCGGAAATACCGGGATCTTCCGGGAAGCGTGGGCGGGGCTCCAGCCAGGCACCCGGTGGAAGTTCTCCCCACACTCCTCACGGAGGAAACCCCCTGCGGTGTGAAACCCAGGTGGCGCGTTCCGAAGGTGAGTACGACACGCCCGACCGCGTGGGTCGGAGCGGGGGTGGGGAAGGCGCCGCCGGACTGCCAGAGCGTGAAGAAGAGACAGGACTGCGAACCAGCCATGGCGGGACAGAAGATCCGCATCCGGCTCAAGGCCTACGACCACGAGGTCATCGACAACTCGGCGAAGAAGATCGTCGAGACGGTGACCCGCACGGGTGCGTCGGTCGCGGGCCCGGTGCCGCTGCCCACGGAAAAGAACGTGTACTGCGTCATCAAGTCGCCGCACAAGTACAAGGACTCGCGCGAGCACTTCGAGATGCGCACCCACAAGCGGCTGATCGACATCCTCGACCCGACCCCCAAGACCGTTGACTCGCTGATGCGCCTGGACCTTCCGGCCGGCGTCGACATCGAGATCAAGCTCTGAGAGGCCTGGCAGAGAGATGACCAAGCAGATCAAGGGTGTCCTGGGCGAGAAGCTCGGCATGACCCAGGTCTGGGACGAGAACAACCGTGTCGTCCCGGTGACCGTGGTCAAGGCCGGACCCTGCATCGTGACCCAGGTGCGCACCAACGACCGCGACGGCTACGAGGCCGTCCAGATCGCCTTCGGCGAGATCGACCCGCGCAAGGTGAACCGCCCCCTCAAGGGCCACTTCGCCAAGGCCGACGTCACCCCGCGCCGCCACCTGGTCGAGCTGCGGACCGCCGACGCCGCCGAGTACACCCTCGGCCAGGAGATCACCGCCGAGGTGTTCGACTCCGGCGTCCGCGTCGACGTGACCGGCAAGAGCAAGGGCAAGGGCACCGCCGGTGTCATGAAGCGGCACGGCTTCAAGGGCCTCAGCTCCTCGCACGGCACCCAGCGCAAGCACCGCTCGCCGGGCTCCATCGGCGGCTGCGCCACCCCGGGCCGCGTGTTCAAGGGCCTGCGCATGGCCGGCCGTATGGGCAACGAGCGCGTCACCACCCAGAACCTGACCGTCCACGCCGTTGACGCGGAGAAGGGACTGCTGCTCATCAAGGGCGCCGTCCCCGGCCCCAACGGCGGCCTCGTCCTGGTCCGCACCGCGGCCAAGGGGGCGTGAGTTGAGCCATGAGTAACCCGAAGAGCATTGACATCCTCTCCCCGGCCGGCGAGAAGTCCGGCACGGTGGAACTGCCCGCCGAGATCTTCGACGCGAAGATCAGCGTCCCGGTGATCCACCAGGTCGTCGTCGCGCAGCTGGCCGCGGCCCGTCAGGGCACGCACAAGGCCAAGACGCGCGGCGAGGTCCGCGGTGGCGGCAAGAAGCCGTACCGCCAGAAGGGCACCGGCCGCGCCCGCCAGGGTTCCGTCCGCGCCCCGCAGTTCACCGGTGGTGGCGTCGTCCACGGCCCCGTGCCGCGTGACTACACCCAGCGGACCCCGAAGAAGATGAAGGCCGCCGCCCTGCGCGGTGCCCTCACCGACCGGGCGCACCACGACCGCATCCACGTCGTCTCCGGCGTGGTGGACAGCGAGGTCTCGACGAGGGCCGCGCGCGGCCTGTTCGGCAAGATCACGGAGCGCAAGAAGGTCCTGCTGGTCGCCGACCGTTCCGACGAGAACGCGTGGCTGTCGGCCCGCAACCTGCCCCAGGTCCACATCCTCGACCCGGGTCAGCTCAACACGTACGACGTGCTCGACTCCGACGACGTCGTCTTCACCAAGGCCGCCTTCGACCGCTTCGTGGCCGGCCGCACCGCGTCCGCCACGGCCGACGAGACGCCCGAAGGGAGCGACGCCTGATGAGTGACGGGACCACCGGCAACGGGACCTCCAGCAAGGAGTTCACCGCGCCGCACGACATCCTGATCAAGCCCGTCGTGTCCGAGAAGAGCTACGCGCTGCTCGACGAGAACAAGTACACGTTCATCGTCGACCCGCGGGCCAACAAGACCCAGATCAAGCAGGCCGTCCAGGCGGTCTTCTCGGTCAAGGTCGTCGGGGTCAACACCATCAACCGGCAGGGCAAGCGCAAGCGCACCCGCACCGGTTACGGCCGGCGCGCCGGCACCAAGCGCGCCATCGTGACTCTTGCCGAGGGCGAAAGCATCGACATCTTCGGCGGTCCGGTCCTCTCCTGACGGAGATACCGGTCCGTCCGATACCGGACGAGGACTAAGACATGGGAATCCGCAAGTACAAGCCGACGACGCCGGGCCGTCGAGGTGCCAGCGTCGCCGACTTCGTCGAGATCACGCGGTCCACGCCGGAGAAGTCGCTGGTCCGCCCCCTGCACAGCAAGGGTGGCCGGGACAACGCCGGTCGCGTGGCCGTCCGTCACCAGGGCGGTGGCCACAAGCGCGCCTACCGGGTGATCGACTTCCGCAGGCACGACAAGGACGGTGTGCCGGCCAAGGTCGCGCACATCGAGTACGACCCCAACCGCACCGCCCGTATCGCGCTGCTGCACTACGCGGACGGCGAGAAGCGGTACATCATCGCCCCGGCCCACCTGAAGCAGGGTGACCGGGTGGAGAACGGCGCCGGCGCCGACATCAAGCCCGGCAACAACCTGCCGCTGCGCAACATCCCGGTGGGTACCGTCATCCACGCGATCGAGCTCCAGCCGGGCGGCGGCGCCAAGTTCGCCCGCTCCGCCGGTGCCTCCGTGCAGCTGCTCGCGAAGGAGGGCCGCATGGCCCACCTGCGCATGCCCTCCGGTGAGATCCGCCTGGTCGACGTCCGCTGCCGCGCCACCATCGGCGAGGTCGGCAACGCCGAGCAGTCGAACATCAACTGGGGCAAGGCCGGCCGGATGCGCTGGAAGGGCGTCCGCCCGAGCGTCCGCGGCGTCGTGATGAACCCCGTCGACCACCCCCACGGTGGTGGCGAGGGGCGGACCTCGGGTGGTCGCCACCCGGTCTCCCCCTGGGGCAAGAAGGAAGGCCGTACTCGCTCGCCGAAGAAGGCCAGCAACAAGTACATCGTCCGCCGCCGCAAGACGAACAAGAAGCGCTAGGAGCAGGTTTCGATGCCGCGCAGTCTCAAGAAGGGGCCCTTCGTCGACGACCACCTGATCAAGAAGGTGGACGCGCAGAACGACTCGGGGTCCAAGAACGTCATCAAGACCTGGTCTCGACGCTCGATGATCATCCCGGCCATGCTGGGCCACACGATCGCGGTGCACGACGGCCGTAAGCACGTCCCGGTGTTCGTCACCGAGTCGATGGTCGGCCACAAGCTCGGCGAGTTCGCACCGACCCGTACGTTCCGCGGGCACGTCAAGGACGACCGCAAGTCGCGGCGTCGCTGAGCGGGGTGCGCTGATCATGCCGGACTCCCGGAACAACACCGAAGGGACAACCATGGAAGCCGTGGCCCGTGCGCGGTACATCCGCGTCACGCCCATGAAGGCCCGCCGTGTGGTGGACCTCATCCGCGGCAAGGGCGCCGGCGAGGCGCAGGCCGTCCTGCGGTTCGCCCCCCAGGCCGCCAGCGTGCCCGTGGGCAAGGTGCTCGACAGCGCCATCGCCAACGCCGCGCACAACTTCGACCACACCGACATCGACAGCCTCTACGTCAAGGAGGCCTACGTCGATGAGGGCCCGACCCTGAAGCGGTTCCGGCCGCGCGCCCAGGGCCGCGCCTACCGGATTCGCAAGCGGACCAGCCACATCACCGTGGTCGTGGGCAGCAAGGAGGGAACCCGGTAATGGGTCAGAAGGTAAACCCGCACGGGTTCCGCCTCGGCATCACCACCGACTTCAAGTCGCGCTGGTACGCCGACAAGCTGTACAAGGACTACGTCAAGGAAGACGTGGCCATCCGCCGCATGCTGACGCAGGGCATGGAGCGCGCGGGCATCTCCAAGGTGGAGATCGAGCGCACCCGTGACCGCGTCCGCGTCGACGTCCACACCGCCAGGCCCGGCATCGTCATCGGCCGCCGCGGTGCGGAGGCCGACCGCCTCCGGGGCAACCTGGAGAAGCTGACCGGCAAGCAGATCCAGTTCAACATCCTTGAGGTCAAGAACCCCGAGCTGGACGCCCAGCTGGTGGCCCAGGCGGTCGCCGAGCAGCTGTCGTCCCGTGTCTCCTTCCGCCGTGCCATGCGCAAGTCGATGCAGAGCACGATGAAGGCCGGGGCCAAGGGCATCAAGATCCAGTGCGGCGGACGTCTCGGCGGCGCCGAGATGTCCCGCTCGGAGTTCTACCGCGAGGGCCGTGTGCCGCTGCACACCCTCCGCGCGAACGTGGACTACGGCTTCTTCGAGGCCCGCACCACCTTCGGCCGCATCGGTGTGAAGGTCTGGATCTACAAGGGCGACGTGAAGAACATCGCCGAGGTCCGCGCCGAGAACGCCGCCGCCCGCGCCGGTAACCGTCCCGCCCGTGGTGGCGCCGGCGGCGACCGTCCGGCCCGCGGTGGCCGTGGCGAGCGCGGTGGTCGTGGTGGCCGCAGGCCGCAGCAGCAGGGCGCGCCCGCCGCCGAGGCCCCGAAGGCCGACGCGTCCGCCGCCCCGGCTGCCGACGGCGCAGCAGGAACGGAGAGCTGAGACCATGCTTATCCCTCGCAAGGTCAAGTACCGCAAGCAGCACCACCCCAAGCGGAGTGGCCAGGCCAAGGGTGGCACCGAGGTCGCGTTCGGTGAGTACGGCATCCAGGCCGTCACCGCCGCGTACGTGACGAACCGGCAGATCGAGGCCGCGCGTATCTCGATGACCCGGCACATCAAGCGTGGCGGCAAGGTCTGGATCAACATCTACCCGGACCGCCCGCTGACCAAGAAGCCCGCCGAGACCCGCATGGGTTCCGGCAAGGGCTCGCCGGAGTGGTGGATCGCGAACGTCAAGCCGGGGCGCGTGATGTTCGAGCTGTCCTACCCCAACGAGAAGATCGCTCGTGAGGCGCTGATCCGCGCCGCTCACAAGCTCCCGATGAAGTGCCGGATCGTCCGGCGCGAGGCAGGTGAGTCCTGATGGCTGCCGGTACCAAGCCCTCCGAGCTGCGTGAGCTGAACGACGAGGAGCTCGTCGTCAAGCTGCGCGAGGCGAAGGAGGAGCTGTTCAGGCTCCGTTTCCAGGCGGCCACCGGCCAGCTGGAGAACAACAGCCGGCTGCGGGCCGTACGCAAGGACATCGCCCGGGTCTACACCCTGATGCGCGAGCGCGAGCTCGGCATCGAGTCGGCGCTGCCCGCCGGCGACGCCGAGGCGGTGGAGAACGCCTGATGAGTGAGAACACTGTGACTGAGACGACCGAGCGCGGCCGGCGGAAGACCCGCGAGGGTCTGGTCGTCAGCGACAAGATGGACAAGACCGTCGTTGTCGCTGTCGAGGACCGGGTGAAGCACGCCCTGTACGGCAAGATCATCCGCCGCACCAGCAAGCTCAAGGCGCACGACGAGCAGAACGCGGCGGGCGTCGGCGACCGCGTCCTCCTGATGGAGACGCGACCGCTGTCGGCCACCAAGCGCTGGCGCGTCGTCGAGATTCTGGAGAAGGCGAAGTAACGACATGATCCAGCAGGAGTCGCGACTGCGCGTCGCCGACAACACGGGTGCGAAGGAGATCCTCTGCATCCGCGTTCTCGGCGGCTCCGGGCGCCGCTACGCGGGCATCGGCGATGTCATCGTCGCCACCGTCAAGGACGCGATCCCCGGCGGCAACGTGAAGAAGGGCGATGTCGTCAAGGCGGTCATCGTGCGCGCCGTGAAGGAGCGCCGGCGTCCGGACGGCTCGTACATCCGCTTCGACGAGAACGCGGCCGTCATTCTGAAGAACGACGGCGACCCCCGCGGCACCCGTATCTTCGGCCCCGTGGGCCGGGAACTGCGCGAGAAGAAGTTCATGAAGATCATCTCCCTCGCGCCGGAGGTGCTGTAACCGATGAAGATCAAGAAGGGCGACCTGGTCCAGGTCATCACCGGCAAGGACAAGGGCAAGCAGGGCAAGGTCATCGTGGCCTTCCCCCGCGAGGACCGTGTCCTGGTCGAAGGTGTCAACCGGGTCAAGAAGCACACCAAGGCCGGGCAGACGGCCCGCGGGTCCAAGACCGGCGGCATCATCACGACCGAAGCTCCGATCCACGTCAGCAATGTCGCGCTCGTGGTGGAGAAGGACGGCAAGAAGGTCACCACCCGGGTCGGCTTCCGCTTCGACGAGGAGGGCAACAAGATCCGCGTTGCCCGCCGTACCGGTGAGGACATCTGATGACGACTGCCACCAGCAGCGCGCCGCGTCTCAAGACGCGGTACCGCGAAGAGATCATCGGCAAGCTGCGTGACGAGTTCGAGTACACGAACGTCATGCAGGTGCCGGGCCTGACCAAGATCGTGGTCAACATGGGTGTGGGCGACGCCGCCCGCGACTCCAAGCTGATGGAGGGCGCCGTGCGCGACCTCGCCACGATCACCGGCCAGAAGCCGACCGTGACGAAGGCCCGCAAGTCCATCGCGCAGTTCAAGCTGCGCGAGGGCCAGCCCATCGGCGCCCATGTGACGCTGCGGGGCGACCGCATGTGGGAGTTCCTGGACCGTCTGCTGTCGCTCGCGCTCCCGCGCATCCGCGACTTCCGCGGTCTGTCGCCGAAGCAGTTCGACGGCCGGGGCAACTACACGTTCGGTCTCACGGAGCAGGTCATGTTCCACGAGATCGACCCCGACAAGATCGACCGGACGCGCGGCATGGACATCACCGTCGTCACCACGGCGAACACCGACGAAGAGGGCCGCACGCTGCTGCGTCTCCTCGGATTCCCGTTCAAGGAGGCGTGACCGATGGCGAAGAAGGCCCTGATCGCCAAGGCCGGCCGCAAGCCCAAGTTCAGTGTGCGGGGTTACACGCGCTGCCAGCGCTGTGGCCGCCCCCACTCCGTGTACCGCAAGTTCGGCCTGTGCCGCGTCTGCCTCCGTGAGATGGCGCACCGCGGCGAGCTGCCGGGCGTCACGAAGAGCTCCTGGTAACACCGACTACGCCGTAGGTCCCCGAGAGGCGGAAACCCCGGCGAGAGAGGCCCAAGGCCGTTTCATGACCATGACCGACCCGATCGCGGACATGCTCACCCGTCTGCGCAACGCGAACTCGGCGTACCACGACTCCGTGGTGATGCCGCACAGCAAGATCAAGACGCACATCGCGGAGATCCTCCAGCAGGAGGGCTACATCACCGGCTGGAAGACCGAGGACGCCCAGGTGGGCCGCGCCCTGGTCCTTGAGCTGAAGTACGGCCCGAACCGCGAGCGTTCGATCGCCGGCATCAAGCGGATCTCGAAGCCGGGCCTGCGGGTCTACGCGAAGTCCACCAGCCTGCCGAAGGTCCTCGGCGGCCTGGGCGTCGCGATCATCTCGACATCGCACGGCCTGCTCACCGACAAGCAGGCGCAGAAGAAGGGCGTGGGTGGGGAAGTCCTCGCCTACGTCTGGTAACGGAAGGGAACGGAGGACAAGCCAATGTCGCGCATCGGCAAGCAGCCCATCCCGGTTCCCGCCGGCGTGGACGTCACCATCGACGGCCGCACGGTGGCCGTGAAGGGCCCCAAGGGCACCCTGAGCCACACCGTCGCCGCGCCGATCTCGGTCGAGCGCGCCGAGGACGGCACCATCCAGGTGACCCGCCCGAACGACGAGAACCGCAACCGTGCCCTGCACGGTCTGTCCCGCACGCTGGTGGACAACATGATCACCGGCGTCACGCAGGGCTACGTCAAGAAGCTCGAAATCAGCGGTGTCGGCTACCGCGTCCAGGCCAAGGGCTCCAACCTGGAGTTCTCCCTGGGCTACAGCCACCCGATCGTGGTCGAGCCCCCGGAAGGCATCACCTTCAAGGTCGAGAACCAGACGCGGTTCAGCGTCGAGGGCATCGACAAGCAGAAGGTGGGCGAGGTCGCGGCGAAGATCCGCAAGCTGCGCAAGCCCGACCCGTACAAGGCCAAGGGTGTCAAGTACGAGGGCGAAGTCATCCGCCGCAAGGTCGGAAAGGCTGGTAAGTAGCCATGGCATACGGTGTCAAGATCGCCAAGGGCGACGCGCGCAAGCGCGCGGCGACCAAGCGGCGCCACATCCGTATCCGGAAGAAGATCTCCGGCACGGCCGAGCGTCCGCGCCTGGTCGTGACGCGGTCCAACCGCCACATGGTGGCCCAGATCGTGGACGACACGGTCGGTCACACCCTGGCGTCCGCCTCGTCCCTCGACACGTCCATCCGCGGCGTGGAGGGTGACAAGAGCGACAAGGCCAAGCAGGTCGGCGCACTGGTCGCCGAGCGTGCGAAGGCCGCCGGTGTCGAGACCGTCGTGTTCGACCGCGGCGGCAACAAGTACGCCGGGCGGGTCGCCGCACTGGCCGACGCCGCCCGCGAGGCGGGGCTCAAGTTCTGAGCCGGTCCCGCTACGAGTAACGAGGAAGGTAATCCAATGGCTGGACCCCAGCGCCGCGGTGGCGGCGCCGGTGGCGGCGAGCGGCGGGACCGTAAGGGCCGGGACGGCGGCGCTGCCGCTGAGAAGACCGCGTACGTCGAGCGTGTCGTCGCGATCAACCGTGTCGCCAAGGTAGTGAAGGGTGGTCGTCGCTTCAGCTTCACCGCGCTGGTCGTGGTGGGCGACGGTGACGGCACCGTGGGTGTCGGTTACGGCAAGGCCAAGGAGGTGCCGGCCGCCATCGCCAAGGGTGTGGAGGAGGCCAAGAAGCACTTCTTCAAGGTCCCCCGTATCCAGGGCACCATCCCGCACCCGATCCAGGGTGAGGAGGCCGCGGGTGTCGTGTTGCTGAAGCCGGCGTCGCCCGGTACCGGTGTGATCGCCGGTGGCCCGGTGCGTGCCGTGCTGGAGTGCGCGGGCATCCACGACGTGCTGAGCAAGTCGCTCGGTTCGTCGAACCCGATCAACATCGTGCACGCCACGGTGGCCGCTCTGAAGGGGCTTCAGCGCCCCGAGGAGATCGCGGCCCGTCGCGGCCTGCCGCTGGAGGACGTCGCTCCCGCCGCTCTGCTGCGGGCGCGCGCCGGGGTGGGTGCGTGATGGCGCAGCTCAAGATCACCCAGGTGAAGTCCCGTATCGGGAGCAAGCAGAACCACCGCGAGACGCTGCGCTCCCTCGGGCTGCGCCGCATCAACGACGTGGTGGTGAAGGACGACCGCCCGGAGATCCGCGGCATGGCCAACACCGTGCGGCACCTCGTGACGGTCGAGGAGGTGGACTGAGATGGCTGACCTCTCCAAGGGAGAAGGCGGCGCGCAGGGCGAGCCCCTGGGCCTGCACAACCTCCGTCCGGCCCCCGGCGCCAAGAAGAACAAGATCCGCGTCGGCCGCGGTGAGGCGTCCAAGGGCAAGACCGCGGGCCGCGGTACCAAGGGCACCAAGGCCCGGTACCAGGTCAAGGCGGGCTTCGAGGGCGGGCAGCTGCCGCTGATCCAGCGGCTGCCGAAGCTCAAGGGCTTCCGCAACCCGGCGCACAAGCAGTACCAGGTCGTCAACCTCGACCGGCTGGCCGAGCTCTACCCCCAGGGTGGCGAGGTCACGATCGCGGACCTGGTGGACAAGGGCGCCGTGCGCAAGAACGAGCTGGTGAAGGTCCTCGGTTCGGGTGACATCTCCGTGGCGCTGACGGTGACGGTTGACGCCGTCTCCGCGTCCGCCAAGGAGAAGATCACCGCCGCCGGTGGAACCATTACCGACCGTTCCTGAACAAAAGCGGTGAACTCTCTGTTGGCCGCGTGACTTACCGGGGATGCCTGCGCCAAGGGCATCCCCGGTCAGTCGTTCCGGCCCGGCCCTTACGCCGGTAAGGTGGCCCCCGTTGCCACCTTCAGACTTCCGCAACTGTCCCTTACGTTTGTCACTTACGTTGGCCATTCAGACCGAAACCTCTCGCGGGCGACGCGGGGGGCGCAGGAGGAGCCGTGCTCACCGCGTTCGCACGGGCGTTCCAGACGCCCGACCTGCGTAAAAAGCTGCTCTTCACCCTAGGCATCGTCGTGGTGTTCCGGCTCGGACAGCATGTGCCGGTGCCGGGCGTCAGCTTCCAGAACGTCGACCAGTGTGTGACTGAGGCTGACGCCGCCGGTGCGGGTTCCGGCCTCTTCGGTCTGGTCAACATGTTCAGCGGCGGCGCCCTGTTGCAGCTGACGATCTTCGCGCTGGGCATCATGCCGTACATCACGGCGAGCATCATTCTTCAGCTGCTCGTCGTGGTCATCCCCCGTCTTGAGGCTCTCAAGAAGGAGGGCCAGTCCGGCCAGGCGAAGATCACGCAGTACACCCGCTACCTCACCATGGCGCTCGCGGTGCTCCAGGCCACCGGCCTGGTGGCGACCGCGCGCAGTGGCACCCTTTTCCCCTCGTGCTCGGTGCGGAACGACATCATCCCGGACGACGGCATCTTCACCACCATGGTGATGGTGATCGCCCTGACCTCGGCCACCGCGCTCGTCATGTGGCTCGGCGAGCTGATCACGGACCGCGGCATCGGCAACGGCATGTCCATGCTGATGTTCACCTCGATCGCCGCCGGCTTCCCGGCCGCCCTCTGGCAGATCAAGCAGCAGGGCAGCCTGGCGGACGGCTGGATCGAGTTCGGCGTCGTCGTGCTCTGCGGCCTGGCCATGGTCGGCCTGGTCGTCTTCGTGGAGCTGGCCCAGCGCCGCATCCCGGTGCAGTACGCCAAGCGGATGATCGGCCGTCGCTCGTACGGCGGTACCTCGACCTACATCCCGCTCAAGGTGAACCAGGCGGGTGTGATCCCGGTCATCTTCGCCTCGTCGCTGCTGTACATCCCCCAGCTGCTCGTGCAGTTCGCCGGGTCGGACTCCGGTGGCTGGACGGACTGGGTGACGCGGTACTTCACGCAGGGTAGCCACCCGTACTACATCGCGACGTACTTCCTGCTCATCGTGTTCTTCGCCTTCTTCTACGTGGCCATCACCTTCAACCCTGAGGACGTGGCCGAAAACATGAAGAAGTATGGTGGTTTCATCCCGGGCATCCGGGCGGGCCGTCCCACGGTCGAATACCTGAGCTACGTGCTGAACCGCATCACCTGGCCCGGGTCGCTGTACCTGGGACTCATCGCCCTGGTGCCCACAGTGGCGCTGGTGATGTTCGACGCGCAGCAGGACTTCCCCTTCGGAGGAACCTCGATCCTCATCATCGTGGGTGTCGGCCTGGAAACGGTGCGGCAGATCGAGAGCCAGCTCCACCAGCGTAATTACGAAGGGTTCCTCCGCTGATGCGCATCGTCCTCGTCGGTCCGCCGGGTGCGGGCAAGGGCACGCAGGCCGCCCTGCTCGCCGAGCGCCTGTCGATCCCCCACATCTCCACCGGTGACCTGTTCCGCGCGAACATCCGGCAGGGTACGGAACTGGGCCGCCAGGTCGAGTCCATCCTGCGTGAGGGTGGCCTCGTGCCGGACGAGATCACGCTGGCGATGGCCGCGGACCGCATGGCGCGGCCGGACGCCGAGGACGGGTTCCTGCTCGACGGCTTCCCCCGCAACATCGCCCAGGCCAAGGCCCTGGACGACGTGCTGGGGGAGGCCGGCCAGCGGCTGGACGCGGTGCTCGACCTGGAGGTCCCCGAGGACGAGGTCGTGAAGCGCATCGCGGGCCGCCGCACGTGCAGGAACGACAGCAGCCACACGTTCCACGTCCAGTACAAGAAGCCGCGCCAGGAGGGCGTGTGCGACGTGTGCGGGGGCGAGCTGTACCAGCGCGAGGACGACCGCGAGGAGACCGTGCGCCACCGGCTGGCGGTCTACCACGAGGAGACCGAGCCGATCATCGACTACTACCGCGAGCAGGGCCTGGTCGCCACGATCCCGGCCCTCGCCCCGGTCGGCGAAGTGACCGGCAGGGCCCTCGCCGCCCTGTCGGAGCGCGCCGCCTGAGCGCGGCGTAACGGAGGAAGAGCGCCATGGCCGAGCTGAAGACCCCCGAGCAGATCGCGCACATGCGCGCGGCCGGGCTCGTGGTCGCCGAGATGCACCGCCGTACGGCGGAGGCGGCCGTGCCGGGCGCCAGCACCAAGGACCTGGACGACATCGCCGCCCAGGTCCTGGCCGAGCGCGGCGCCAAGCCGAACTTCCTCGGCTACGGCGGCTTCCCCGCGACGATCTGCACATCGGTGAACGACGTGGTCGTCCACGGCATCCCGGACCGCAAGACGGTCCTGAAGTCCGGCGACATCATCTCGATCGACGCGGGCGCCATCGTGAACGGCTGGCACGCCGACGCGGCGATCACCGTCCTCGTCGGCGAGGGCCACGGCGCCGAGCTGGTCGAGCTGAGCCGCGTCACCGAGGACTCCCTGTGGGCCGGGATCGCGGCCATGCGCAAGGGGAACCGGCTCGTGGACATCTCGCGGGCGGTGGAGACGTACATCCGGCGGCAGCCGCTGCCCGTCTCGGGCAAGTACGGCATCGTCGAGCAGTACGGCGGGCACGGCATCGGCAGCGAGATGCACATGGACCCGCACCTGCTGAACTACGTGGACCGCCGCCGCGGCCGCGGCCCGCGCCTGGTGCCGGGGATGTGCCTGGCGATCGAGCCGATGATCACCCTGGGGACACCGAAGACGCACGTGCTGGCCGACGAGTGGACCGTGAAGTCCAACGACGGCACCTGGTCGTCGCACTGGGAGCACTCCGTCGCCCTGACGGAGGAGGGCCCGATCGTGCTGACCGCGCCGGACGGCGGTCGCGAGAGGCTGGCCGCGCTCGGCGTCACGGCGGCCCCGGACCCGCTGGCCTGAGCCCACCGCCGCGGTCATGTCGCGCGGCGTGACATACGGTCGCGTACGGTCAGGTTTTCCGGGCTGTTGTTCCGCCTCCCGGCTGTTTTCCGTACCGCCGGATGGGGAATGATCTCTGATTCGTCTTTTCGGGTGGGCAGGCGTAAACTGACCCTTCGGTCCTGGTGCACCCATGTGTTCAGGGCTGTCCAGGTAGCCGATCCCGGAAGGTGAAGCGCTCAAGTATGGCCAAAAAACAAGGGGCCATCGAGATCGAGGGCACGGTCGTCGAATCTCTGCCGAACGCGATGTTCAAGGTGGAGCTTCAGAACGGGCACCAGGTCCTCGCGCACATCAGCGGCAAGATGCGGATGCACTACATCCGTATCCTGCCCGACGACCGGGTCGTGGTGGAGCTGTCTCCCTACGACCTGACCCGCGGGCGGATCGTCTACCGCTACAAGTAGATCGAGATCAGTTGGATCTCTCGACCCGGAGAACCTCAGAACCATGAAGGTCAGGCCGAGCGTCAAGAAGATCTGCGACAAGTGCAAGGTGATCCGCCGCCACGGCCGGGTCATGGTCATCTGCGAGAACCTGCGCCACAAGCAGCGCCAGGGCTGATCTCGCGGTACGCCGCGCACTCCACGCAGCACCTTTTTGTACACGCCACTCAGAGATACGCAGTCACCCGACCCCTCGCGCGCAGCGCGCGGGGACGACACCCCCGGTCGGAGGCCGGGGACCCGCGGGCGCGCACATCGCGCGGCCCCTGCGGGAACGGTGCTGCGGCAGACCTCCGCCGACAACATCAGGAGCCGGACCAATGGCACGCCTCGCAGGCGTCGACCTCCCGCGTGACAAGCGCGTCGAGGTCGCTCTCACCTACGTCTTCGGCATCGGGCGCACCCGTGCACAGGAGACCCTGGCCAGCACCGGGGTGAACCCCGACACCCGTGTCCGCGATCTCGCCGAGGAAGACCTCGTCAAGATCCGCGACTATGTGGACGCCAACCTCAGGACCGAGGGCGACCTCCGCCGTGAGATCGCGGCCGACATCCGCCGCAAGGTCGAGATCGGCTGCTACGAGGGGCTGCGTCACCGTCGCGGGCTTCCCGTGCACGGCCAGCGCACCAAGACCAACGCCCGTACCCGCAAGGGTCCGCGCCGCGCGATCGCCGGCAAGAAGAAGCCGGGCAAGAAGTAGTCCGCACCGAGCCACCAGTCAGGGTCCGGTAGCAGGACCGATCACCTCCACAGGAGTTAACACCCCATGCCTCCTAAGGGCCGTACGGCCGGCGCCAAGAAAGTGCGCCGCAAGGAGAAGAAGAACGTCGCTCACGGGCACGCCCACATCAAGAGCACGTTCAACAACACCATCGTCTCGATCACCGACCCGACCGGCAACGTGATCTCCTGGGCCTCGGCCGGCCACGTCGGCTTCAAGGGCTCCCGGAAGTCCACGCCGTTCGCCGCGCAGATGGCCGCGGAGAGCGCCGCGCGCCGTGCGCAGGAGCACGGCATGCGCAAGGTCGACGTGTTCGTCAAGGGCCCCGGCTCCGGCCGTGAGACCGCGATCCGCTCGCTCCAGGCCACCGGCCTGGAGGTCGGTTCGATCCAGGACGTGACCCCGACCCCGCACAACGGCTGCCGCCCGCCCAAGCGCCGCCGAGTCTGACCAGGTGAAGTAGGAGACTGAAGACATCATGGCGCGTTACACCGGGGCCGACTGCAAGCGTTGCCGTCGGGAGAAGCAGAAGCTCTTCCTCAAGGGAGCCAAGTGCGAGAGCGCTAAGTGCCCGATCGAGATCCGTCCTTACCCCCCGGGTGAGCACGGACGCGGGCGCACCAAGGACAGCGAGTACCTCCTCCAGATGCGCGAGAAGCAGAAGTGCGCGCGTATCTACGGTGTCCTGGAGAAGCAGTTCCGCGGGTACTACGACGAGGCCAACCGCCAGCAGGGCAAGACCGGCGAGAACCTGCTGCGCATCCTTGAGTCCCGCCTCGACAACGTGGTCTACCGGGCCGGCTTCGCCAAGTCCCGTGACCACGCCCGTCAGCTCGTCCGGCACGGCCACATCACGGTCAACGGCCGGAAGACCGACATCCCCTCGGCGCGTGTGTCGCCGAGCGACATCATCGAGGTGCGCGAGTCCTCCCGCAACCTGACCCCCTTCGAGGTGGCCAAGGCGGAGGCCGGCGACAAGACCGTTCCGGCGTGGCTGGAGGCGGTCCCCACGACGCTGCGGATCCTCGTGCACTCGCTGCCCGAGCGCCAGGTGATCGACACCCAGGTGCAGGAGCAGCTGATCGTCGAGCTGTACTCGAAGTAAGCCGTACGGCACCGCGCGGGGTGCGGGCGTCTCCTCCGGGGGCGCCCGTACCCTGGGTGGTGCGGTACCACCGTTCATCCCCTGGCTCGGCATCAAATAGTGGGTGCCGAAGACTGGAGTTCTCTACATGCTGATCGCTCAGCGTCCCTCGTTGACCGAAGAGGTCGTGGACGAGTTCCGTTCCCGGTTCGTGATCGAGCCGCTGGAGCCGGGCTTCGGCTACACCCTCGGCAACTCCCTGCGGCGTACGCTCCTCTCCTCGATCCCGGGTGCGGCTGTCACCAGCATCCGCGTCGACGGTGTCCTGCACGAGTTCACCACCGTGCCGGGCGTCAAGGAGGACATCACCGACGTCATCCTCAACATCAAGCAGCTCGTCGTCTCCTCGGAGCACGACGAGCCGGTCGTGATGTACCTGCGCAAGCAGGGCCCGGGGCTGGTGACCGCCGCGGACATCGCGCCGCCCGCCGGTGTCGAGGTGCACAACCCCGACCTGGTCCTGGCCACCCTGAACAGCAAGGGCAAGCTGGAGATGGAGCTGACCGTCGAGCGCGGCCGCGGCTACGTCTCGGCGGTGCAGAACAAGGCGGCGGGCCAGGAGATCGGCCGTATCCCGGTCGACTCGATCTACAGCCCCGTGCTGAAGGTCACCTACAAGGTCGAGGCCACCCGTGTCGAGCAGCGCACCGACTTCGACAAGCTGATCGTCGATGTCGAGACCAAGGAGTCCATGCGTCCGCGTGACGCCATGGCCTCGGCGGGCAAGACGCTGGTCGAGCTGTTCGGCCTGGCGCGCGAGCTGAACGTCGACGCCGAGGGCATCGACATGGGCCCGTCGCCGACCGACGCCGCGCTGGCCGCCGACCTGGCGCTGCCGATCGAGGAGCTGGAGCTGACGGTCCGCTCCTACAACTGCCTCAAGCGCGAGGGCATCCACTCGGTGGGCGAGCTGGTGGCCCGCTCCGAGGCGGACCTGCTCGACATCCGCAACTTCGGCGCCAAGTCGATCGACGAGGTCAAGGCGAAGCTGGCCGGCATGGGCCTGGCCCTGAAGGACAGCCCGCCCGGATTCGACCCGACCACCGCGGCCGACGCGTTCGGCGCGGAGGACGACGGCGACACCGGTTTCGCGGAGACCGAGCAGTACTGAGCAGCACCGAGCAGCACTGAGCACGTGACCGGCTCCTCCCGGGAGGCCGGTTCCCGCCGCCGGGGGTCTCCCCGGCGGCACCGGACTGAGCCGGTACCTGGTACGGCCGGTCTCAGGAATGACAGGAGAGAGACATGCCTACGCCCACCAAGGGCCGCAGGCTCGGCGGCAGTGCCGCTCACGAGCGCATGATGCTGGCGAACCTCGCCACCTCGCTGTTCGAGCACGGCCGCATCACCACCACCGTGGCCAAGGCCCGGCGGCTGCGCCCGGTGGCCGAGCGGCTCATCACCAAGGCGAAGAAGGGCGACCTGCACAACCGTCGCCAGGTGATGCAGACCATCCGCGACAAGAGCGTGGTCCACACCCTCTTCACGGAGATCGGCCCGAAGTTCGCCAACCGGCCGGGTGGCTACACCCGCATCACCAAGCTCGGTCCGCGCCGCGGCGACAACGCGCCGATGGCCGTCATCGAGCTGGTCGAGGCCCTCACCGTGCAGCAGCAGGCGGTGGGCGAGGCCGAGGCCGCGACCCGTCGCTCGGTGAAGGAGTCGGACGAGGCCAAGGCGCAGCAGGACGCCCCGGCCGACGCGGAGACGGAGGCCGCGAACGAGGCCGCCGACGAGGCGAAGGACGAGTCGCCCGAGGGCGGCAAGGAGTCCTGACGGCGCACGCCGTCCGCGTACGCACGCACCCAGGTGCCCGTCCCCTCAGGGGGGCGGGCACCTGGCGTTTCCCGGCATACGGCCGAAGGTGCGGGGGCGGAGCGGGATGGGCTACCTTCCATACGCAACCGTATGGTCGGCCGGGGAACCGGCTGCCTGTCATGTGGAAGAGGTGTGCTGTGAACGGATACAGACGCTGGCTCGTCACCGGTCTGTCGGCGATGCTCCTGGCGGTGGGGCTGGGGGCGGCGCCGGTGGCGGTCGCGGACGTGAGCGCGGCGGCGACCTGCACGCATCCCAGCTGGTCCAACAAGGACTCCGGGGTGGGCCGCCTGCGGGACGGCCTGTCCCGCGCGGCTCTCCGCACGGGGCCGAACGAGGGCTGCCCCCTGGTGAACGGGGAGTACGCCTACTTCCACAACGACATCTACTACCACTGCTACGTGCGGAACTCGGCCAACAACACCTGGACCCACGTCCGTGCCTACAACCGGTTCGACAACAAGTCGATCAACGGCTGGATCTGGGACGGCAACCTCGACGACGCGGGCGCGCTGAAGTACTGCTGAGCGACGCGGGACCGGCGGGGGCCGTGGCGCGGTGTGCGCGACGGCCCCCGCGGCCGTGTCAGGCGACGGTCAGGGGCAGCGTGGCAGCTGGTTGAACTCCCGCTCGGGCGTGCCCGCCGGCGTGCGGGCGGGCGCGTGGGCGGGGGTGCCCGCTCGTCGTCGTGGGGTCCGTGTCGCCGCCGCGCGGCGCGGGGGCTCCGGTGGCCGGCGTGGTGCCGGCCGGGGGCGGACGGCCGCGACCTCGGACAGTGTGGCGTCCTTCCCTTCCTGGCCAGCCGAGCGCTCGGCATACCTGACGGGCTGTGGGGGTGTCGGGCGCATGGGTCATGACTTGACTGGCATTGCGCGACGCTGACGACGCGTGGGTGGCGAATGCGGCGGGATGTCCGTCCGGCGTGCCGGAGGTGTGAAGGGGGGCCCGTGGTGTGGGCGGCGCACCCGGTGCGGCGGGGCACCGGGTGCGCCGGGGATGTGTCGTGTCGGGTGTCGGGGCCGGGTGTCAGGACTGGGCGGCGGGGACGCGTGGCGGGGTGCCCTGCGTCCAGACGATGCGCAGCGCCGAGCGGGCGATACGCCAGCCCTCGGCGGTGCGGACCAGGTCGCTGGAGGCGTGCCCGGCGGAGACGAAGAGGTCGCCGTCGCCGCCCGTGCCGCCCGCGAGGATGTGCGTGCTCAGCTGGGGGCCGGTGGCGGTGGCGCGGTCGCCGTCGATCGTGACGACGGGGCCGGTCGCCATGTGCACGGTCCGGTCGAAGAGGGACATGCCAGCCCGGATGCGGGCGGCGGCCGCGTCGCGCCCGTGGACCGTGCCGATGGGCATCTCCATGGCGATGTCCTCGGTGAAGTACGCGCGGGCCCACGCCGCGTCGAAGCGCGCGGGGTCGTGGACGCGCTCGTCGAGGGAGAGGAGGAAGCCGTTCAGCAGGTCGGTGATCTCGGCGCGGTCGCGCAGGGCGTCGGCGCCGGTGTCGGTGTCGGTGTCGGTGTCGGTGTGCGTCATGTGGCCCAGTCTTCGACTTCAACTTTCCTTGAGGTCAAGCGGTGCCGGTGCGGGGACTGCCGAAAGTCAGGGGTGGGCGCTGCCCATCGGCAGATGTGGCGGGGGGTGTCCCGTTCCTAGCGTGAACCGTGCCGTTGACGGACGAGGGGAAAGGGCGCGGAGACAGACGTGATCACGCTGGAGGGACTGACCAAGCGGTACGGGGAGAGCACCGCCGTGGACGGGCTGAGCCTCACGGTCGGGGACGGGAAGGTCACCGGCTTCCTCGGGCCGAACGGCGCGGGCAAGTCCACGACGATGCGGATGGTGCTCGGCCTCGACCGGCCCTCGGCGGGGCGCGCCCTGGTGAACGGCAGGCCGTACGCCGAGCTGCGGCATCCGCTGCACGAGGTCGGCGCGCTGCTCGACGCCAGGTCCGTGCACCCGGGGCGCGCCGCACGCGCCCACCTGCGGGCGCTGGCGCGGACGCACGGCATGCCGGAGCGGCGGGTGGACGAGGTGCTCGCCCGCGTCGGGCTGACGGAGGTGGGCGACCGGCGGGCCGGCACGTTCTCGCTCGGCATGAGCCAGCGGCTCGGCGTGGCGGCGGCCCTGCTCGGCGACCCGGGGACGCTGATCCTGGACGAGCCGGTCAACGGGCTCGACCCGGAGGGCGTGCTGTGGATCCGCCGCCTGATCCGGTCGCTGGCCGACGAGGGGCGGTCGGTGTTCGTCTCCAGCCATCTCATGAGCGAGATGCAGCTGATGGCCGACCAGCTGGTGGTGATCGGGCGCGGGCGGCTGATCGCGGACGCGCCGATGGCCGAGGTCATCGCGGGCAGTTCGGCGGTGTCGGTGGTGGTCCGCGTGGCGGACGCGGAGGGGCTGCGCGCCCTGGCCGACCACCTGGCGGCCGGGGGCGCGCGCGTCGCGGTGGAGGGGGACGGCGGGGCGCTCGCCGTGACGGGCACGACGGCCGAGGAGGTGGGGCTGCTGGCGCACCGGCTCGGCGTGGCGCTGTTCGAGCTGACCACGCGGCGGCCGTCGCTGGAGGAGGCCTACATGGAGCTGACGGCGGACGCCGTCCGGTTCTCCGCGTCCTGACACGGCCGTACGGAGGCGGAGAGGCAGCGGAGAGGAAGCTGAGGAAGAGATGGCGATGAGCGGTACGGTGCCGCGTACGGTGCCCGGCGCGGGTGTGTCCGCGTGGCGCGGCGCGCTCGGCTCGGAGTGGATCAAGTTCTGGACGGTGCGCTCCACGTGGTGGTCGGTGGTGTGCGCGGTGGGGCTGATGGCGTTCTCGTCCATGGTGCTGGGGATCGACTTCTCCGGCGACGTCGAGACCGGCGACGCCACGGACGGGCTGACGATGGCACGGGGTGAGCCCGCCCTGGAGTCGGTGGTGATCGCGCAGTTCGGGATCGTCGCGCTGGCGATGCTGCTGATGACGTCGGAGTTCGCGACGGGCGCGATGCGGGTGACGCTGACGGCCGATCCGTCGCGGGGACGTGTGCTGCTGGCCAAGACGGCGGTGGTGGGCGGGGTCTCCGTCGTGCTGGGGGCGGTGCTCGCGGCCGTCGGGATCGCGGCCGGCGCGCTGGCGCTCGGCGACCAGGGGACGGGGGACACGGCGTCGATGGTGGCGGACGGGCTGGTGATCACCGTCTACGTGGCGCTGACGTCCGTGATCACGGTCGGGGTCGCGGCGTGGATCCGCAGCACGGCGGGCACCCTGAGCACCGTCCTGAGCGTCATGGTCGCGCTGCCGCTGATCCTCACGGCGAGCGGTACCGAGTACCTGCCGGGGCGTGCCGGGATGATCCTGCTGTCCGGCGAGGACGACGTGCTGCATCCGGCGGTGGCGGGCGTGGTGCTGGCGCTGTGGGCGGTGGCCGCGCAGGTCGCGGGCTGGGCGGCGCTGCGGCGCCGGGACGTCTGACGCCGGGAACGGCGACCGGCGCGTGGGCTGCGGCTGCGGCTCGCGCGCCGGTCCGCCGCGCGTTCAGGCGTCGGCGACGATGCCCGCCTTGTGGGCGAGGACGGCGGCCTGCACGCGGTTGCGGACGTCGAGGGCGGTGAGGATCGCCGACACGTGCGCCTTCACCGTGCCCTCGACCAGGTGGAGGCGGCGGGCGATCTCGGCGTTGGACAGGCCCGCGCCGACGAGGGCGAGGACCTCGCGTTCGCGGGCGGTGAGGGCCGCGATCCGGTCGGCCGCGCCGGTGTCGCGCCGGGGCGCGGTCCTGCCCAGGCGGTCGATGACGCGCTTGGCGACCTTGGGGGAGAGGTAGGCGGCGCCGTCGGCGGCCGCGCGCAGTCCGGCGATCAGTTCGCGGGGGTCGCCCGACTTGAGCAGGAAGCCCGTCGCGCCGCTGTCGAGCGCGCGGACGATGTACTCGTCCTCGCCGAAGGTGGTGAGGATGACGACCGCCGTGTCCGGCACCGCGCGGCGCAGTTCGACGGTGGCGCTCAGCCCGTCGAGGCGGGGCATCCGCACGTCGAGGACGGCCACGTCGGGGCGGTGCGCGCGGGCGAGTTCCACAGCCTCCTGCCCGTCCCCCGCCTCGGCGACGACCTCGAACCCGGGTGTCATCTCCAGGATGGCGCGGATACCGGCCCTGATCATGGGCTCGTCCTCGGCGAGGAGCACCCGCACGGGCTCGGCACGCCGGGCGGCCTGCTGCGTGTCGCTCACCCCCTCAGCCTACGCGGCCCCTCCGTCGCGCGAACCGGGGAACGGGCCGCGCCGCACCCCGCCACCGTGCGGGGCACCCGTGCTGCACGGTCGGGAAGGTGCCGCCGTCGCGGGGGCCCGTGGAGGCCGTCCTGCGGGCGACGCGTGTTGCCCACTGCGGGAAACGGGTTTGAGGACATATCAACCACCCTTAGGGTCGGTTGCGTTGGCACAGGCGCCGACGTGGGCGGTTCCGCGTGTGTGGCGTCTCCTCATCGATGGAAGAGTTCGCATGACCAAACGTGTACTGATGGCTGCTGGAAGTGTCGCCGCCGCGATGGCGCTCGCCCTGGGCACCGCCACGTCCGCCCACGCGGACGCGTGGGGCTCGACCGTCGCCGGCGGCGGGTTCGCCTGGGGCGCCGGCTCGTTCGACTTCACGTCCCTCGGCGAGAACCTCAGGATCCACGACCACAAGGCGGACGGAGCGGGGGTCGTGGTCATGATGGAGCCGGACGGCGGCACCGCCCGCTACTACCGCAACTCCTACGGGGCCGGCACCTACCGGGACTTCAACCTGTCCTACGCCGAGGGCACGCACCTGTGGATCACGGTCTGCGTCTCCGACAACGGGAAGACGATCTCCTCGACATGCGCCATCTACGGTGCCGTCGCCTGACACGCGCTGGTCCCCGGAGGCGGCAGGGG
This sequence comes from Streptomyces sp. MS19, assembly GCF_047200595.1. Lineage (NCBI taxonomy): Bacteria > Bacillati > Actinomycetota > Actinomycetes > Kitasatosporales > Streptomycetaceae > Streptomyces > Streptomyces sp. MS19. The sequence goes on from NZ_JBJZOH010000007.1 coordinate 113,737, forward strand.
CGCGTCCCGCCGCCGTTCAGCCGTGCTCCGGTTCGGGTGCCTCCAGCGGTATGCGGTCCTTCGACACGAGGCGGCCGTCGCGGAAGCAGAGGCGGTAGACGTGGCTCGGCGAGAAGCTCTCGCCCGCACCGTAGTACTCGCAGACCGACCCGGCCGGGCCCGGGGGTTCGCGGTCGGGCCGCCCCTGGTACTGGCTGTCCGGCAGGTCGTCCGCCAGCTCGGAGCGCGCCGTGCCGAGGGTGAGTGATGCGTAGGCGTCCGGCGACACGCTCGGGACGCCGGACACGAAGGTGAAGACGGACGCGGCGAGCGCCAGGCCCCCCACTGTCAGGGCGGCGGCCTTCATGAAGCCGCGCCGCAGGGTGCGGCGGTGCTGCACGAGCCGTTCCGGCGTCGCGCGGTCCTCCCGCGGGGCGCCGGCTGCCGCCGGGGCGGGCTGGTGCGGCAGGCGGGCGGTGACGACGAAGCCGCCGCCGTCGTCGGGGCCCGCGTCCAGCGTGCCGCCGAGGAGCCGCGCCCGTTCGCGCAGTCCCGTGAGGCCGTGCCCGCTGCCGGGCGCGGCCTCCGGCGCCGGGACGGGCGGTTCGCCGGCGACGCGCACGTCCGTGGCGTCCTCGCCGTACGCGACCCGCAGGTGGACGGGGACGCCCGGCGCGTGCTTCGCCGCGTTCGTCAGCGACTCCTGCACCACGCGGTGCAGCGCGTGGGCGGCCATCGGGGACAGCGCGTCCGGCTCGCCGGTGCGCTCCAGCGTGACGGTCATGCCGGACGCGAGGCAGCGTTCCACGAGCTCCTCGGGCGTCTCCGGGCCGGGGGTGACCGGGGCCGGGTCCGCGCCGTCCTCGCGCAGGACGCCGATGATCTCGTGCAGCCGCTCGGTCGCCGCGCCCGCCCCCGCCCGCAGTTCGGCGGCCTGGGCGCGCACCTTGTCGTCGAGGCCGGGCGTCATCTCCAGGACGGCGGCGCGCACCGCGAGCAGCCCCAGGTCGTGGCCCAGGGAGTCGTGCATGTCCTGGGCTATTCGGGCCCGTTCGCGCAGCCTGGTCTGCTCGGCGATCATCCGCTGCTCGTGTTCGAGCTGGTCGGCGCGCGCCCACCCGGCCTCGTCGAGCAGGACGCGCTGGTGGGTGTAGCGGCCGACGAGCCAGGGGAGGACGGCCAGGCCCAGCAGTTCGACGGGTATCAGGAGCAGGCCGCGCAGGGGGTCGTCCTCCAGGAGGGGCGTCACCGTGGCCGGGACGATGGCGCAGGCGACCCAGACGACCGCGCCCGGCCGTCGCGCCGGGCGCCGTCCCGCGAGGAAGGCGACCAGGGCCACCACCCCGTAGCAGCGGTCGTCCCAGGAGGCCAGCGCCACCGCGATGGCGAGGGCGGCGGGCGGCGCGTGGTGGTTGACGACGGCGGTGGCCAGCGTGCCGCCGATCAGCGCCAGGAAGTAGTTGCCGTCCTGCGTCCACGACATGTTGATGCTGAGCATCCCGGCCAGGACCAGACCCCACAGACCGGCTTCGGCGAGGCGTGAGCGCCGCCGGTCGGCGGGCGTCGTGCCGGAGATTCCGTCCATGCGCCCGAGGCTACCCGGCGTCACTGACAGTCACGGATCTGTCCGTCATCCGCGGCCACGCGGAAAGGGCTTGAGTCTCCAGCCGGTGGAGGTGCCAGGGTTGTCCGCATGAACGGCGACCCGCTCCTCACCATCGGCGGACCGGCCCGCCGCACCGGCCTGTCCGTGCGCACCGTCCGGTTCTGGTCCGACGAGGGACTCGTGCCGCCGACCGGCCGCAGCCCCGCCGGCTACCGGCTCTACGACGCCGCCGCCCTGGGGTCTGTCCGGCGGATCTTGCCTGTCTCACGACGTCCGGCGTGGGGGCACCTCCCAGGCCTCCGGGCCTGGGGGAACCTCGCTGCGTTGCCGAATCGCGCGAATACGGCCAGGTATGAGCTGCGATCCGGCGCCTTGCGATGCACCGGCATCTGGGGGCTCCCCCAGCCGCCAGGCTGGGGGAGCCGTGAGCCGCGACAAGATCCGCCGGACAGACCCTGGCCCGCCTCGCCCTCGTCCGCACCCTGCGCGACCTCGGCGTGGACCTCGCGACGACCCGGCGCGTCCTCGCCCGCGAGCTGACCGTGCCCGAGGTCGCCGCCGCGCACGCCGACGCCCTCGGCCTCCAGATCCGCACTCTGCGCCAGCGCCGCGCCGCCCTGCGGGTGATCGCCGCCCGGGGCACCACACAGGAGGACACCGACTTCATGCACCGCCTCGCCCCGCTCTCCGACGACCAGCGTCGCCGCCTCGTCCACGACTTCATCGACGAGACGTTCGGCGGCCTCGACGCCAACCCGGAATTCGTGGCCATGATGCGCTCTGCCCTCGGCACGGCACTGCCCGACCTCCCCGACGACCCCACTTCCCAGCAGGCCGACGCCTGGGTCGAACTGGCCGGCCTCACCCAGGACCCCGGCTTCCGCGCCGCCGTCCGCCGCATGGCCGAGCACCAGGCGGCCCAGCGCGCCGAGGGTGACACCACCGGCCTGCACCACGAGCTGACCGAGGCCGTCCGCGAGACGGTCGGCGCCGCGCCGGAGCGGGGGGTGGACCCCGGCTCGCCGGAGGCCGCGCCCCACCTGGACGCGCTCACCGCCCGGTACGCGGAGACGTTCGGCCGCCCCGACGACGCCGGGCTGCGCCACCGGCTCCTCGACCGCCTGGAGGTCGGCAACGACCCGCGCGCCGAGCGGTACTGGCAGCTCCTCGCGGTCGTCAACGGGTGGCCGGTGCCGCCGTCGCTGACGCCGGTCTTCGCCTGGTTCACGACGGCGCTGCGCGGCAGCTGACCAGGGTTGACCAGGGAGGCCGTCAGCGCGCGAGGCGGCGGATGTCCCCGTTCCGCAGCACCAGCGGCGGCGATGGCACGTCGCCGCACGCCACGCGCACCAGCGCCGTCGCCAGCTCCCCGGCGCCCACCGCGAACGGCGCGAGCAGCAGCCGCCCGGCGGCCCCGGCCCGTTCGGACAGCACCCCGCCGGGACGGAAGGCGTACGGCACGAAGCCCTCATGCCCGCGCGCGAGGGCGGTCAGGTCCCGCTCCGTCCTGTCCCTGGGCGCCCGCGCCGCGCGCCGCGCCGCCGCGCCGGGGCCGGGGCGCCTGGCGCTGACGTGGCAGAAGGTGAACTCCCCGGTCAGCCGGGGCACCAGCGCCCGCGCGAAGGCGAGGGTGAACGTGTGGGTGACGCGCTCGTACTCCACCGGGTCCTTCGCGGCTGACCCGCTGCCGCCGACCGTCCAGACGCACGCCCGGTGGCCGGCGAGCCGGTCGAGGAGCGCGTCCTCGTAGTGCGCGAAGTCGTCCATCTGTACGACGGTGAGCTTGTCGGACCGTACGTCGAGCGGGCGGCGCGTCAGGCAGGTGACCCCGGTGACCCCCGCCTCGGCGAGCAGCCGCCGCAGGACGCGCGAGCCGACGAATCCGGTGGCACCGGTCAGGACGACCCGCATGCGCGCTCCTCGGCGTCGGTGGCGGAGACGGGCGCCCACCGTACCAAGGGCGCGGCGCGGCGGGCGGTCACGCGGCGCCGGGTCCCCAGGCGCGCAGGAACGTGTCGGTGGCGGCGTCCGCGACCGCCCGCAGCTCGTCGTCGGCGATCGGCCGGGTGCCCATCCGCGAGCGCGCCTCCATCGGGCCGAGGAGGAGCGCGAGGAACTGCTCGGCCGCCGACGCCGGATCGCCCGCCCGCAGCCGCCCGGCCAGGGCGAGGCGGGCGAAGCGGTCGGCGAGGGACTCGGCGAGGCGGTGGGCGCCGCTCTCGTTCGCGATGTCCAGGACCTCGGGGAAGTGCGTGACCTCCGCGTACAGCAGGCGGCGCAGGGCGCAGGAGCGTTCGTCGGCGTGGAGGACGAGGAGGCGGTGGCCGACACGGCGGAGCGTCCCGGCCAGGTCGCCGCCGGGCGCGGCGAGCGGGTCGAGGGCGGCGGTCCGCTCGCGCAGCGACGTCTCGGCGGCGGCGCCGATGGCGTGCCGGAAGAGGGTGGCCTTGTCCTGGAGGTGGCTGTAGACGGTCGGTTTGGCGACGCCCGCCTCGTCGGCGATCTCCTGGACGCAGGCCTGCGCGTAGCCGCGGCGCGCGAACACGGCGAACGCGCCTTCGAGGATCGCCTTGCGCTTGTCGATGCGTCCCCGTGCCGCGACTGCCATGCGGCCGAGTCTACGCGCGGGCCGGGCGCGCGCCCCGGGCCGCGCGTGCCCCGGCGGTCAGGGCACGACCAGTGTGAAACCGGCGCGCGCGGGGCGTCCGTCCGCGTCGTGGGTCGCCACTTCGACCTCGTGCGCCCCGTCGCAGGCGCGTGCCGGGTGGACGAGGACGGCGAGCGCGGGCGGGGCGGCGGCGCCAGGGGCGGGGCCGTCGCCGTCGCGCACCGCCGTGACGAGCGGCACGACCGTGTCCGGCGTGATCCCGGCGGCGAGCCGCACGCAGACGACGCCGGTGCCGGGCGCGCGGACGGACTCGACGTTCCGGCCGCGCACGAGGCGGGCCGAGCCGTCCACGACGGCGGCGGCCGTCGCGCTCCCTGCGTGCGCCGCGCTCCCGGGCGCACCGTCGCCCGGCGCGGCCGCCGCGACGGCGCCCAGCACGGCGCACGCGACGAGGGCGGCCGCTCCGGCGGCGAGGCGGACGGGTTGCGTGAGCGGTCCGGACATCGGCGGTGGTCCTTCCGGCGGGGAGGAACGGGCATTACGCATGTGGTTGTCCGAAAGGATGCAGATAGACGCGGCGCGGCCGTGCCGGATCGTTTCGCCGTCACCCCTCGGGGGGACGGCGCGCGGACGTGCGTTCCCCCGCGCCCGCCGGGAAACGCGTTGCCCCGCCGCGCCCCCGGCCTCTACGGTCCCGGGCGTGAGATGAGCCTCCCCGGCGGCCGCCCCAGGCCGCCGCGCACGCGAGCACACAGCCCCCCGACGCTTCCACCGCCTGCGGGAGATCTCACCATGCCGCTTTCCTCGCCTTCCCCTGCCCCCGGCGCCACGCCCCGCGACCTCGCCGCCGCCCTCGCCCTGGCCGACGCCGACCCCGCCGTCGCCGGTGTCGTCCTCAGCGGCTCCCGCGTCCACGCCGGGATGCCGACCGTCCACTCCGACGACGACGTGCACGTCGTCACGCTGGACGGCCGCCCGTCCGCCTTCGACGGGATGGACGGCCACCGCTCCGCCCTCCTCGACCTCGTCGTCATGTCCCTGGCCGAGTTCCGGCGGCGCGGGCTGCCGGGCGACCCCATGGCCTGGTCGCGATACGGCTACGTGCACGCCGCCGTGCTGCGCGACCGGCTGGACGGCGGGATCGCCGCGGTCCTCGACCGCAAGCGCACGCTGGACGCCGCGGAGGCGCGGGCGGCGGCGGACGGTTTCCTCGACGCGTTCGCCAACTCCACGTACCGCGCGCTGAAGAGCCACCGGGACGGCCGCCCCGAGGCGGCGCGGCTGGACGCGGCGGAGGCCGTGCCGTTCGCGCTCGAAGCGCTGTTCGCGCTGCACCGGCGGGTGCGCCCGTACAACAAGTACCTGCGCTGGGAGCTGGAGCACGCCCCGCTCGGCGACCCGCTGTGGGCCGCCGACCGGCTGCTGCCCCGGCTGACGGAGCTGCGCGGGGCGGGCGATCTGCGCGCGCTCTTCCGCGACTTGGAGCGGACCGCCCGCGCGGCGGGCCATGGCGCGGTCCTCGACGGCTGGGGCGACGACCTCGCCTTCCTCCGCTGAAGTACTTCGCTTGACTCACTTCAGTTGAAGTGCTTTGCTTGGCGTGTCCAGCCGCCCCCTCACACCGCGAGGAACGAACGCCGATGCGCCGCAACCCCGCCCGCCGCGCCGCCCTGCTCGACGCCTCCACCGAGGTCCTCGCCCGCGAGGGGTCGCGCGGCCTGACACAGCGTGCGGTGGACAAGGAGGCGGCCGTCCCGGTCGGCACCACGTCCAACTACTTCGGCAACCGCGACGACCTGCTCGTCCAGACCGGCGCCCGGATCTACGAACGGCTCCGGCCGGGCGAGGACCAACTGGCCGCCGCCTTCGCCGGAGCGCACGACCCGCAGGGTTACGCCGCGATGCTGGGCGAGACGCTGACGCGCATCGCGGCGTTCGGCTCCGGCTCCCTCGCCCTGCTGGAGCTGCGCCTCGAAGCCACCAGGCGGCCGCGCCTGCGCGAACTGCTCACCGAACGGGTCCGCGCCGACGTCGCCGAGAACGTCGCCCAGCACGAGCGGGCGGGCCTGCCGGGCGACGCGACGTTCGTCCGCCTCATGTTCCTGACCATGAACTGGCTGATCACCGAACAGCTCACGCTCCCCGACGTGTTCGGCCCCGAGGAACGCGAGCACCTGGTCCACGAGGCCGTGGCCCGCCTCATCGGCGCGCCCGCCACCGACCGCTGACACCCCTGCCCGTACACGCACCGACGCACCGACGCACCGACCACGCAAGGAACCTCATGCGCAAGCTCGTCCACCTCGTCGCCGCCACCCTCGACGGCTTCATCGCCGCCCCCGACGCCTCCGACCCGTCCGCCCCCGGCGGCCTCCTCGTCCCGACGCCCGACTACGTGGCACACCTCGTCGCCACCTACCCCGAGACCCTGCCGGGACCGGCCCGCGCCGCCCTCGGCGTGGAGGCGGAGGGCACCCACTTCGACACCGTCGTGGAGGGGCGCGGCAGTTACGACATCGGCCTCGCCGCGGGCCTCACCGACGCGTACCCGCACCTGCGGCACGTCGTCTTCTCCCGCACGCTCGGCGAGAGCCCCGACCCCGGCGTCCGGGTCGTCGCCGGTGATCCGGTCGCGACGGTACGGGAGTTGAAGCGCGAGGAGGGCGGCAAGGACATCTGGCTCGTCGGCGGCGCCACGCTCGCCGGGGTCCTGTACGACGAGATCGACCGCCTCGTCCTCAAGCTCAACCCGGTGACCGCCGGGACCGGCATACCGCTCTTCGGCGCCGGCGCCGCCTTCCGCCCCGCGGCCTGGCGGCTGACCGACCACACCGTCCTGGCCGGCGGCACCGCGTTCCTCACCTACGACCGCGTCCCGGGCGGCGAGCCCTCCGCCTGACGCGCCCGCGCTACGTTGGCGGCATGGGCGGGAGCGGGACGACGTATCTCGTGTGCGGTGCTGCGGCGTACGGCGCACGGCTGCCCGAACGAGCCGGTGCGGCCGGTGAGTTGGCGCGGCTCGCCGACGCGCGGGCGCGCGCGGACGCGGACGCGCTCGGCCTCGCGGGGCCGGACGCGCCGACCGTCCCCTGGGCCGCCGACTGGCGCGCCGAGGGTGCGGGTGACGGCGACGGCCTCACCGAACTGGCGCGCGCCGTCGCCGCGTTGCCCGGCCCCCGGCTGGCCGTCACGGGCGCGGCGGGCACGGGGAAGACGTCCCTCGCGGTCCTCCTCACGCGCGAACTCCTGCGCCTGCCGGGGCCCGTGCCCGTCCACCTGTCCGCCGCGTCCTGGGAACCGGCGCTCGAAACCCTCGACACCTGGCTCGCCCGGCGCCTCGCCCAGGAGTACGGCGGCTGCGGCGACGGCCTGCGGCGCCCGGCGACACGGCGGCTCGTGCGCGACCGCCTGGTGCTCCCCGTTCTCGACGGGATCGACGAACTGCCGCCTTCCCCACGGGACATGGCGCTCACCGGCCTCCGGCAGGCGCTGGACGGGGGCACCCCGCTGATCGTCCTTCTCAGGCCCGGCACCCTGGCCGACCTGGGAGTCCCCTGCGCGGTCCTGCGCGCACAGCCTGTGGACGAGCGCACGCCGCGCCCGGCCGGTCCGCCCGGCCGGGAGGCCGACGCGGCGCGGCTCGCGCGGCTGCTGACGCGACAGCGGACGGGTGAGTTCGCGTGGTGGCGGGTCCACCGCGCGCGGCGCGCGATGGTGGCGCGCGGCGCGTTGCTCGCGCTGTCCGCCGCGCTCCTGCTGCTCGTCCCACCCGCCGCGCTCGGCGCGGCGGGCGGGCTGCTGGCGCACCTCGCGTTCCTGTCGCGGGACGGACAGCCCCGGCGGCCGACCGCCCTGTTCGGCCCGCGCCGCCCCGAACCGGCCGCCGCCGTCCGGGCGGCGGTGCTGCTGGCGGTCCTGCCGCTGCTGTTCCTGGGCGGGGGCGCGCCGGTCGCCGTGGGCGCCGCCGCGTGCGCCGCCCTCGCGCTGGCGCTCGGCATACCGGCGGAGGCGGGCCTGGCCGCCGGGCCCGTACGCCTGCTGCGGGACGAACGGGCGAGCGCGCTGCTCACGGCCCTGTTCGCCGCGCCCGTCGCCGCCGGTCTGGCGGCCGGGCACACCTCGCCCGCCGTGGGCGCCCTCGCCGGGGCGGCCACGGCGCTGCTGCTCAGCCCGTGGTGCCGGTGGCTGACGGCGCGGACCGTCCTGGCGGCGACGGGCGCGTTGCCGTGGGCCGTCCTGACGTTCCTCGAAGAGGCGGCGCGCGCGGGGCTCTTGAGGCGGACGGGGGGCGCGTACGTCTTCCGGAGCGCCGGGCCCCGGCCGCCGGCGGACGACGCCACCGGCCACCTGCGGTTCACCGGCCACACCGGCGCGCGCGTCCGGCGCGGGCAGGCCGCGCTGTACGTGCCGCTGTGGACCGCCGCCGCGCTCGGCGCGGCCGTGGCGGAGGGCACGTGGGCCTGGGCCGCCGTCGCGCTGTGCCTCCTGCTGCCGCCCGCGCTCGACCTGCTCGTGGTGCCGCTGGTCAGGCGCCCGGCGGAGCTGCACCTGAACGGGGACTGGATCGCCGTCGTCTCCCGCGACCGGCGGCTCGCCCTCGCCTGGGCCGACATCGCCGAGGTGGCCGTGCGCGGCTGGGAGGGGGCGCGCGGCGGGTACGAGCCGATGCTGCACGTACGGCTCGCGCCCGGGGTCGTCCCCGGACCGGGCATGCGGGTCGCGGACGGCGGGTGGGTGGCGCTGTGGCCGCTCGGCCGCGGCGGCGGGCCGGGGGAGGAACTGGCCGGGGCGCTGGCGCGGTTCGCCGGGACCCGCTGGACGGGGTGAGCCGCCGCGCGGCACACCGTTGAGACTTGCCCCGCTCAACTCCCCGCCCCGCTGCGGTAAAGTCTCAAAGCGGTGAGCAGACTCAGACCGACCGATCTCGCGCGCGAGCACGGCATCTCGACCCAGGCTGTCCGCAACTACGAGCGGGACGGCTTCCTCCCGCCCGCCGAGCGCACGCCCAGCGGCTACCGGATCTACACCCGCACGCACGCGGCGGCCCTCCGCGCGTACCTCGCCCTCGTCGCCGCCCACGGGCACGAAGCCGCCGGCCGCATCATGAACGCCCTGCACCGCGGCGCGGTGGACGACGCGCTGGCCGCCGTCGACCGCGGCCACGGCCAGGCGCTCCGCGACCGGGAGACGCTCGACGCCGTACGGGAGGCGGTGGATCACCTGACGGCGGCGGAACCACGCGCCACCCCCGGCCCTCCGGCGCTGCGCGGCCCCCGCACCATCGGCGAACTGGCCCACAGGCTCGGCGTCACCCCGGCGACCCTGCGCGGCTGGGAGGACGCCGGAATCCTCGCCCCCGCCCGCGACCCGGCCACGGGCTACCGCGTCTTCCGCGCGAACGACGCCCGCGACGCCGAACTGGCCCACCTCCTGCGCCGCGGCGGCTACCCCCTGGAGCATGTGGCCACCGTCGTGCGGCAGATCCGGTCGGCCGGCGACATCGACGCCCTGTCCGCCTCCCTGGAGGAGTGGCGGCGCAGGCTCACCGCACGCGGCCTGGCGATGCTGGCGGCGGCCACCGCGTTCCACGCCTATCTCTGTCTCGTCCTGCCGGACGGGGACTCAGGCGGCCTCTAGAAAACGAGCAGTCCGGACCCGCACGCCGTCACGAGACCCGCGCCCGGCGTATTCGGTGGCGGGGGAGTGCCCGCCGTCGGGTCTGGCGCGCGGCCTTCCGGGCCGTGTCGTCGTGGAGGCCGGTGCGGAGGACGAGTTGGGTCGGGTCGTCGGGTCGGAGCGCTGTCATGCCGGTGATCATGGCACCCGCCACTGACAGCCCGGGGGGCGCGCGGCCCGGCCGCAAGGCGCCCCCGGTGAGGCGCGTGCCATCGGAGCGCGCGGGCGGCCGGCGATCACCTCGGGCCCGTGGCTCTGGTGGTCAACGACGGGTGCCGGACTCGTAATCGCTCCATTCGAGCAGCGTGAAGGCGTGGAGGTTCTCTTCGAGTTCCCCGTACTGCGGTGAGTCCCATGGGCGGCTGATCGCCACGTGACCCAGCAGGCCGGTCTCGCTCAGGAGCCCCAACTCGCCGACCGACCGGACGAGTTCCGTCTGCCTGTCCTGCGTCTCCCACACCTCGGCCCCCTCCCGGAAGTAGACGCGCAGTACGGCGTTGCCCGCGGATCTCACGACGGAGTCGACCACGAGGTCGAATCCGTTCGCCGGACGTGCCGTGACGTGATCTCCCAGCGCGATGCCATTGGCGAAGAGCGGGATGGCGCAGACGACGAACTCGTCCGTCCCTGTCCGCTTCGCCCAGAGCTGCTCCCAGCGGCCGGGCATGCCCGAGCCGCCGAGGTCGCACATCAGGAGGGTGTCACCCTCGGCTTTCCAGGCAGGTTCGGCGTGGCCGCATATGTCATCGATGCCTACCGACGGGGCGCAACTCCTCGGGGATGGTCGGTGGTGTGGGCGCCCGCGCGCGATGTGCTGCCGCCGGGCACGGCGGTCAACTGCCCTGCCCTGCGCTGCACATGCGAATTCGCAGGCAGGCCGGAGCGACGCAGCCTACACGGGGGCGACTGTCCCGCACCGGCCGGACTGTCAGTGGCCGGTGGCAGACTCCGTCGCATGAGCGAAACGGTGGGAATGCGGGATGTCGGCCCGGGGGACCTTGCGGTGTTCTTCGCCTATGAGCACGATCCGGAGGCCGTGCGGCGGGCGCGGTTCCCGCCTCGGGAGCGGGAAGCCTTCATGACGCACTGGACGACGAGGATTCTGGCGGACCCCGCCGTCTTCGTGCAGGCCGTGACCGTCGATGGCGCGGTCGCGGGCAATGTGGTGGCGTGGTGGCACGGGGACCGGCGGTTCATCGGGTACTGGTTCGGCCGCGAGTACTGGGGGCGGGGCATCGGCACGCGGGCGCTGGGGCTCTTTCTGGAGCGGGAGCGGATACGTCCGCTGTACGCCGATCCGTACGCGGTGAACGCCGGCTCGGTGCGGCTGCTGGAGAAGGCCGGTTTCCGGCGGACGGGCACCGTGGGGGAGGGGGAGGACGAACAGGTCGTGCTGGTGCTGGGCGCACCGGCCGGGGACGCGTAGCCGCGTCCCGGGACGGGTTTCCCGTCCCGGGAGGGCGCGGTCAGGCTCCGGCGGCCAGGCGCAGCACCACGGCCCCCGCGACGATGGCGGCGAAGGAGACGAGCTTGGGCGGGGTGATCTTCTCCTTGTAGATCAGCGCGCCCAGGACGACGGTGCCGACCGAGCCGATGCCGGTCCAGATGGTGTAGCCGACACCGACGTCGAGCGTGCGCAGCGCCAGGCTGAGGGTGAAGACGCCGCCCGCTGCGGCGAGCAGAGTGAACACCGAGGGCCACAGGCGGGTGAAGCCCTTGGTCGCGTTGGTGCCCAGCGCGAAGGCGATCTCGAAGACGATGGCGATGAGCAGGTAGATCCAGTGCATGGCGGTACTCCTGGGGAGGACGGGGCGGGAGTCAGGCGGTGCGGGGCGACGCATCGGTGGCGGTGTCGGCGCCGCTGCGGTCGGAGAGCTTGAGGCCGAGCACGCCGCCGATGATCAGGACGAACGCGATCGCCTTCGCCGCGGTCATCTCCTCGTGGAACACGACTGAGCCGAAGATCACCGTCCCCACCGAGCCGATGCCGGTCCACACCGTGTAACCGACGCCCACGTCCAGCGTCTTGAGCGCCAGGCTGAGGAAGAAGATCCCGACTGCCGCCGCGCCCGCCGTCAGCAGCGAGGCGTCCAGCACGGTGAATCCATGGCTGGCGTTGGTCGCCAGGGCGAAGACGACTTCGAACACGGCCGCGACGAGCAGGTAGATCCAGGCCATGGGACCCTCACTTCTTGTATGTATGTGCAAGTTCCTTGGAAGGAGCATGCATGCACAAGTAAGCTTGTGTCAAGGCGGCGGCCCGCCGCCGGGTCGCCCGCCCTGGCACGGACAAGGAGCGAAGTGATGGCAGCGCAGGTCAGAAGTGGTGAGGTCGCGGACGACGCACAGGTGTGGGACCGGCTGCTCGGGCTGCACACCCTTGTCGAGAGCCGGTTGGCGACCGCCCTCCAGCGCCGTCACGGTCTCGGGTTGTCCGAGTACCGCGCACTGGCCCTCCTCGACCAGGCGCCCGACAGCGAACTGCGCATGCAGGAACTCGCCGACAAGCTGCGCCTCAACCAGAGTTCGGTCACCCGCCTGGTCGGCCGCCTCAACGCGGCCGGGTACACGTACCGCGACCTGTGCCCCGACGACAAGCGCGGCGCGTACACCGTCCTCACCGACCCCGGCCGCACCCGCTGCCGCGAGGCCCGCAGCACCTACGACGCCACCCTCACCGCCGCGCTCGAAGAGGTCGCCGCCGAGGACCCCGCCCTCGCCGCGCTGCTCACCACGGCCCGCGAGGTGATGTAGGAGGCCGCCGACGTGCGCGTCACAGGGCTCGGCGCGCCGGGCGCCACCGGTGGCGGTCGAGGACGACTGCCTCCAGGCCGCGGAGCGGGTCGGCGGAGCCCTCGCCGAGGTGGAGGGCGGCGCGCAGGCCGGAGACGAGGTGCGCGGCCTCACGGACCTCGCAAGCGGCCCGCAGCTCCTCCGGGTCCGCCGCCGTGGCGCGGGCGATGACGTCGAGCACGGCCCGCTGGTAGGGGCCGCCGAAGCGCGCGACGAACAGCCGGTCGTCGGCAAGTTCGCCGAGGAGGCTCACTCGAAGTCGAGCAGGGCGGTCACGCGGCCTTCGTGCACCAGCCGGTTCCCCCGATGGCGGTCCGCGCGGGGCGGGGCCTGCTCCGGCAGCGCCGTCGGGCCGTCGAGCAGGCGGCGGGACAGCGCCCGTTCCCGGTCGTCGGCCGCGAGCTTCCCCATCTCGGCGAGCAGCGCGTCCCGGCCGGTGAACCCGCCGTGGTCCAGGGGTGCTTCGCGTACGTCCCGCGCTTCCGCCCCGGGCGTCCAGCCGTGCAGGTCGCCGAGGCGCCGGGCCGCCTCCTCCGCCAGCCGGCGCGCGGTCACGGCGTCCACGCCCGGCAGTCCCGTGCCGGGCGCGCTGCCCGGCACGCGGGCGTAGCAGGCGTAGCGGACCTCCCGCCCGCCGAGGCGGCGCAGGCCGTCGGCGGGCAGGTGGGAGGCGAGCGCGACCTCCCGCCCGAGCCGCGTATGCCCGGCGGCGTCGATGACCTTCACGACGACGTCGCGGCCGACGAAGACGTGGTGCGAACCGCTCTCCACGCCATCCAGCGGCCCGGGATCACGCCCCGGCGCGGCGGCGGCCGCCGCACGGGCGACTTCACGGTCCTGCTGACGCGTTCCGGCCAGCACTTCCCCTCCCCGGCGCGGACGGCAGCCGCCACCACCGGACGTGCGGTTTCCGTCGCGAGCACAGCCGTTCAGCGGCATCGGCTGAAGGACACGCACGTTGTCGCGGTCCGCCGTGCCCGACACAGCGCCGGTAACCCCGACTGTCGCGAAGATCCAACGGGTCGCGCCGAAGGAAAGTGCTCGGTCAGCGCCCCCTCCTGTCTCGCGGTCGCGGGCCGCGCGGGGGATGCGCCGTCGGCCGTCAGGCTCCGCCACCCGCCGGATAGAGTCCCGGTGATCCGTTGTCGTGGGGGAGCCGAGGGAAGGAGGCGCGTGTGTTCCGTCAGCCGTCCGGGGCCGGGCCACGCCGGAGTGACGCCGAACTCGCCGCTGTCGACGCCGCGATCACCGCCTTCGGCATCGCGCTCGACGAGCACCCCTTCGCACCGGGACAGCCTGGCGCGACCGACGACATGCGTGCCGACCTCGGGCACGCGCTCGACGCCTACGACGAGGCCAAACGCGCCTTCGACGCGGACCCCGACAGCGGGGACGCGTTGCGCGCGGTCGACGCCGGGCGTCACGCCCTCGCCTGCCTCGACGCGCGCCTCGCGGGCCGTCCGCTGCCAAGCCGCAGGCCCCCCTGCTTCTTCGACGCGCGGCACGGACCCTCCACCACCGACACCACGTGGGCGCCCGCGCACGGCACTCCCCGCGGCATAGCCGTGTGCACCGCCTGCGCCGTACGCCTCGGTGACGAGGCCGCGCGCGGACCGGCGGCACCACCGCCGCCCGAGGTGCGCGCCCCCGCGCGGGCGCACGCCCCCGCACCCGTACGCCCAACGCCGCGCCCCCTGCCTCTCGCACGCCGCAGCGCGCCCAAGCCGGGGTCAGGGCCGCCCGGTGAACCCCGCACCGGCCGTGGAAACGTGCGCGGATTCGTCCACTACCCCGTGCCCGACCGGCCCGCCGCGCTGCGCGTCCGCACGGAGACGGCGGCGGTCCTCACCGTCGTCGTCCGGACGCCCGGCGCACCGGAACGGCGCTACCGCGTCGGCGGAACCAGCGATTCCGCCGACGCGTTCCTGCCGCTGCCCCGGGCGGGCGAGGCTGCCGGGGCCCGCTTCGAGCTGATCTTCGCGAAGACGGACGCGGTGGCCTGGACCGTCGAGTCGAGCCCGCTCGACACCCTCCCCACCCTCCCCCTCCGCCACGAGGGGCACGCCTGCGAACTGTTCCGCCACACCGGGCAGCCGGGCGCGGCCGGACTCCGCAACGCGGGCGGTGGCGACTTCTCCCTGCTCGCGCTGGACGCGGACCTCCGGGACGGCACACAGCTCGTACGGGGCAGAGGCCCGGAGACGGTGGCCTTCACGTGGCCCGGACCCGGCTGCTATCTGGTGCGGGCGCGGGGCCCGTGGTCGCTGCGCACGGAGGCGCCGGGCTGACGCCTGGGCGGCTCGGACGGCCGGTCGGGTGGCGCGATCAGCGCGATCAGCGCGATTCCCTGACCACCCGCCCGGTCGCGTCCCCCGGCGTTCGGCGTCAGCCCGCCAGGGACGCGGCGGTCAGGGCGACGGCGGAGCCGAGGAAGACGAGCGTGTGGCGCACGTAAGTCTGGAGCCGCACCCAGCCGGGGAACGCGTCCTCGGCGGCCCGGAGGAACGGCGCCACCTCGACGCGGGCCGGCTCCGGATCGCCCTTGCGGCGGAAGGCCTTCTCGACGGACGCGACGGCGGTGCGGTTGCTGTGGACTATCGCCAGGTTCATCAGGATCACGAGGGACGAGAAGACCCAGGTCAGCGGCGTGGCCAGGCCGACCGCCGCCAGGTGCAGGGCGGCGGTGGCCGTCATCACGGCGGCGACGGCCACCGGCGCCGCCGTCTCGTGGCCCCCGGCGTCGAACCGCAGCCCGTTCTCCGCCAGCACCTCGGGGCGGACGTCCTGCCGCCGCAGCTCGGCCTCGGCGGCGGCCTTCGCGGCGGGGCCGAAGCGGTGGCGGACCAGCGGGATGCTGACGAAGGCGGCGGCGACGAGCAACTGCGCGACGGCGGCGAGGAGATGCATGGCGGACTCCCTGACTTGAACATTGTTCAATCGCTGACGGGGGCGACCGTACTGCGCGACTTGAACAATGTGCAAGTCCCTTCGTAGGGTGGGCCCATGGCACGCGACACGCTCACCCGCGACCGGATCGTCCACGCCGCCGTCGAACTCCTCGACACGGAAGGGCTCGAAGGGCTGAACATGCGCGCCCTCGGCAAGCGGCTCGACTCCGCCGCCACGGCCGTGTACTGGCACGTCAAGAACAAGGACGACCTGGTCGTGCTCGCCACCGACCACGTGTGGAGCCGCCTCACGCTCCCCGACCCCGGCGCGTCCGGCTGGCGCGCGGCGGCCGCCGCCATGGCGACCGACCTGTACGGGATGTTCACCCGGCACCCCTGGCTGGTGCAGGTCCTCGCCGCGCACGTCGTCTCCGGGGAGGGCAAGGCGCGGCACGACGAGCACAGCCTCGCCGTCTACGAGGCCGCCGGGTTCGCCGGTCCCGAGGCCGACCGGGCCGCCGCCGCCGTCTTCACGTACGTCCTCGGCAACGCGGCCGGTGCCGCCGCCACCGCCTCCCTCACCCGGCGGCTCGGCGGCGGGGCGGACGCGGACGAGCGGTTCGGCCGGGCCCTGGCCGAGGCCCGGGAGATCGCGGCACGCCACCCCCGGCTGCGCGCCCGCCTGGAGACGGCGGCGGCGAACGGCTACGCGGCCGCGCCCGACGACACCTTCGCGTTCGGCCTGCGCGCGCTCCTCGACGGCCTGGAGCGCCGGGCACGCTGACCGCCGTGGGTGCTCACCGCCCGCGAGGCGAGCCGGCCGGGGGAAGAGGTGACCTCGACCTCGCTTCGGCTTCCAGGTTCTCCCCATGGACGCGACGCACGCCGTCCACCCCGGCCGTGACGCCGACGAGAAGCGCATCCGCGAGCTCGTGACGCGGACCCGGATGTGCCGCCGTCGCCGCACACCTCCGACCTGGTGCTCGTCAGCTTCACCGGGTGGGAGACCTTCGGACGTCCGCACCACGCCGGAGGCCGACGACATCCGCTTCGCCCCCCGGCGTCGCCGTCGTGAGCCTGACCGAGGCGGTCCACGGCGAGCGGCCCGGGACGGAGGGCTCGTCCGGGCGCTCACGCGCGGAGCCGGACGGCGAGGGCCCCGCCGCCACTCCGTGCGCCACGACATCGGCCGCCGCTCACCGTGTCCGCCCCCGAGCGCGCCCGACGACCTGAACCGCCAGACGCTGATCCCCGGCCACACCGCCAGGTGGACCGGCACGAGGGGCACGGGCAGCCGCCGGTAGGCGACCCAGACGCGCCTGCGCGCCACCAGCCGGTGGAACGGCCCGTGCCGGGCGGGGTCCGTCACGGGACGGTGCATCTCGACACCGGCGGCGTACCAGCCGGTCCGCCCGAGGTCCCACCGCCGCACCCGCCCGCAGCCGGGGGACCCAGCGCCGCAGCGTCACCTCCCGTCACCGGATCGGCGACGCGCGGCTGCACGTACGCGGCCCGGGGGCGGCGTTCGGACTCCTCGGCCAGGCGGGCCACGGTCCTGGGATCGGGAAGGGCCGCGTCGTTGTCGAAGAACAGGACGGACGCGCCCGTGCCGACGGCCGCCCCCTCCGGCAGGCAGACGGTCCGCGCGCCCCGCGGCACGTGGCCGGGGACCACGCCGTTGCCGCCCACGACGACGCGCAGGTCCACGTCGCGCCGGGCGAGGACGGCGCGCAGGGCGGCGCGCAGGGCGGCGCGGGACCCGGCGTCGCGGTCGTTCATGGTCAGTACGACGACATCGACGGTGCGTCCGGCGGCGTGCCGCTCGGGCCGGTGCGGCACGATGGGGCCGTGCTCGTCATCATCTGCGGACTCCCGGCGGCGGGGAAGACGACGCCGGCGCGGGCCCTCGCCCGCCGGACCGGCGGCGTCCACCTGCGCGTGGACACCATCGAGCAGGCCATCGTCCGCTCCGGGCCGGCCGCCCAGCCCCTCGGCCCGGCCGGGTACGCCGTCGCGTACGCCCTGGCCGAGGAGCATCTGCGGCAGGGGCTGACGGTGATCGCCGAGTCCGTCAACCCCCTGGCCGTCACCCGCGACGCGTGGCGGGACGTCGCCGGGCGCGCCGGTGTGCCCGTGCTGGAGGCGGAGATCGTCTGCTCCGACCCGGCCGAGCACCGCCGCCGGGCCGAACACCGCACCGTGGACATCCCCGATCTCGCGCTGCCGACGTGGGAGGCGATCGTCGGCCGCGCGTACGAGCCGTGGGACCGCGAGCGTCTGGTGGTGGACACGGCGGGCCGCGACGTGGCCGCCTGCGTCGCCGACCTCATACGCGGACTCACCTCGGCCCCCCGCCCGCGCTAACGCGTGGCGAGGCGTTCCAGCAGGGCGGCGCTCCTGGCGAGCAACGCGCGTTCCCCGTCCGTCAGTTCGGACTCGATGGCCTGGGCGAGCCAACTGGCCCTGCGGCCGCGTTCCGCCTCCAGGGCGGCCCGGCCCGCGTCGGACAGCTCGACGAGGGACTTGCGGCGGTCCGTGGGGTGGGCGCGGCGGGTGATCAGGCCCTGCTCCATGAGCAGTCCCACCGCCCTGGCCATCGACTGGGGGCGTACGCGCTGGTCGGCGGCGAGGTCGCTGGTGGTCATGGCGCCGTCGCGGTCGAGCGCGCCGAGGACGGCGACCTGGCCGAGCGGGATGCGGTCCTCGTGCTTGACGCGGCGGGTGAGCTTGCCCATCGCGGTGCGCAGGTCTGCGGCGATGGCGGCGGCTTCCGGGGTGGGCATACGGCACTTTATCCGTGGCCGCCGCCGCGGCGCACCTGAGTCGCGCAGCATTGCTGTACAGCCAAACTGCGCAGTCTTGCTGTACAGTCTGCGGTGCCGGGCCCAGCGCCAGCGCTGCCGCAGTCCGGGCACGGCACTCGACAACGGGAGGAACGTCCCATGTCCGCGAAGCCAGCCGGCCCCCTCAACGCCCTCATCGAGACCGTCACCGCCCGCCGGATCATCGACAGCCGGGGCAACCCCACGGTCGAGGTGGACGTCGTCCTCGCGGACGGCTCCCTCGGACGCGCGGCCGTCCCCTCCGGCGCCTCCACCGGCACCCGCGAGGCCGTCGAACTGCGCGACGACGACCCGGCGCGCTGGCACGGCAAGGGCGTCGACCGCGCGGTGGCCCACGTCAACGGGGAGATCGCGGCGGCCGTACGCGGCCGTGACGCGGCCGACCAGGCGGGACTCGACGCGGCGCTGATCGCCCTCGACGGCACGCCCGCCAAGTCCCGACTCGGCGCGAACGCGGTCCTCGGCGTCTCCCTCGCCGCCGCCAAGGCCGCGGCGGCCGCCCGCCGCCAGCCCCTCTACCGGTACCTCGGCGGCGAGGACGCCCACCTGCTGCCGCTGCCGATGATGAACATCGTCAACGGCGGCGCCCACGCCGACAACCCGCTGGACTTCCAGGAGTTCATGATCGCGCCCGTCGGCGCCGACACGTTCGCCGAAGCCGTCCGCATGGGCAGCGAGGTCTTCCACACCCTGCGCCGCGACCTGCACGCCGCCGGGCACTCCACGGCCGTCGGCGACGAGGGCGGCTTCGCCCCCGCGCTGCGCACGGCCGAGGAGGCGCTCGACTTCGTGACGGCCGCCATCGAACGCACCGGCTACCGCCCCGGCACGGACATCGCCCTCGTCATGGACCCGGCGTCGTCGGAGTTCTTCCGCGACGGGGTGTACGACTACGCGGGCGAGGGCGTACGCCGTACCCCGTCCGAGCACGCCGACCACCTGGCCCGCCTCATCGACGCGTACGCGATCGTCGCGATCGAGGACCCGATGGCGGAGGACGACCTGGACGGCTGGCGCGAACTCACCACCCGCGTCGGCGACCGCTGCCAGCTCACCGGCGACGACGTGTTCTGCACGAACGAGACCCTGCTGCGCGAGGGCATCCGCACGGGCGTCGGCAACTCGGTCCTGGTCAAGGTCAACCAGATCGGCACACTGACCGAGGCCCTGACCGCCGTGACGACGGCCCACGAGGCGGGCTGGTCGGTCGTCATGTCACACCGCTCGGGCGAGACGGAGGACACCACGATCGCCGACCTGGCAGTGGCAACCAACTGCGGCCAGATCAAAACCGGCTCCCTCTCCCGCTCGGACCGCACGGCGAAGTACAACCAGCTGATCCGCATCGAGGAGGAGCTGGGCAACACGGCCCGCTACGCAGGCCGCTCGACACTGCGTGGAACACCATGACCACACGGGAACCGAGCGCCCACACCCTCACGACCCACGCCATCAACTTCAGGCGCTACGCTGCCGACGACAAGGCCCCCACACCCCGCCGGACACTGCTTCGGAACCTCAAGTGTGGCAAGAATCCCCGCGCCACACCGAAGGAAAATGCCCGATTGACACCAACTCCGCCCGCACACCAGCCACGTGTCCCGACTACGCTGGGCGACACGAGCTAATCAACAGCCGTGGCAGCCACCCTCCGGGACGGCTGAGGATCGCAACACCATCACCGTGACCGCACCGGCCCGGGAGAGGTGGTGGCAGCCACCCTCCGGGACGGCTGAGGATCGCAACACCATCACCGTGACCGCACCGGCCCGGGAGAGGTGGTGGCAGCCACCCTCCGGGACGGCTGAGGATCGCAACCGCAGGACCGCCCGCGGATGGCCGGCCGCCGCCGTCGTGGCAGCCACCCTCCGGGACGGCTGAGGATCGCAACTGGTTCGTCCACGCGAAGATGTCCATGGACAGAGCGGTGGCAGCCACCCTCCGGGACGGCTGAGGACGGCGACCTTGTGCCTGCCGCGAAGCCCTTCGGCCCTGCTCGGAGGACTGCCGTCCTCCCCGTTGTCCGAGCCATCCACTGCCCTGTGCGTGACTTGCCCAAAGGCATTGCGTTGGGTGGAGTGTTACTCCGCGCCGTGTGGAGAGGAAAGGGCGGGATAGTGGCGGAGCCGATGAAGACGTGGGTGGATGGCCGGGAAGTCGAGGTGCCGAACAGCATCCCGGACATCCGCGCCGCGTTGCCCGAGAAGCGCCGGGCGGAATTCGATCGGGCGGTGGGGGAAGCGGGTGTCCACGAGATCCACGCCGTCATGAGGCACTGGATGTTCGAGGCGGTGCCTGACGCGGAGGCCGACGCCATCGAACAGCGGCTGCTTCAAGACGAGGCCGAGCGCAGGGACGCCCTGTGATGTACCGGATCACTTACGCGCCGCCCGCCGACAGCGCGCTGAGCAAGATGCGTCGCCGGGGGGAGTTCGAGACCGCCATGGAGCGGACGATTGCCAAGGACCCCTACGGCCACGGCTCCGTTGCGGTCGGTGGTGACCGGGACCGCCGGGAGGCCGCTGTCGCGAGCGCAATCGTGCGGTATGTCGTCTCCGGCGCCGTGCTGACCGTGACGGTTGTCCGCCTGATCTCCCTGTGACTCGGAGCTGAATCGGCCGACAGCCTCGTGGCTAGTGGGGTGAACG
Organism: Streptomyces sp. MS19; assembly: GCF_047200595.1. Classification (NCBI taxonomy): domain Bacteria; kingdom Bacillati; phylum Actinomycetota; class Actinomycetes; order Kitasatosporales; family Streptomycetaceae; genus Streptomyces; species Streptomyces sp. MS19. The sequence goes on from NZ_JBJZOH010000007.1 coordinate 134,778, forward strand.
AGTTCTGACGCCACCGGTGTTGTGGTCGAGCAGGTGGGGGTGAGGGTTTCATGGCCATCACCCCCCCGAACGCTACGCCTCCTATGACGCCGACCTCTGCCGGACAGCGCTTCGGAACCTCAAGTGTGGCAAGAATCCCCGAGTCGCACCGAAGGAATATGCCCGATTGACCCCAACTCCGCCCGCACATCAGCCACACAGCCCGACTACGTTGGGCAATACGAGCCAGTCAATAGCCGTGGCAGCCGCCTTCCGAGACGGCTGAGGATCGCAACGGGACCTGGTGGGCGCCATGCAGGCCGAGGTGCACCGTGGCAGCCGCCTTCCGAGACGGCTGAGGATCGCAACTCACCCCCACGCGATCGGCACCATCAGCGGCCCCGTCCGGTGGCAGCCGCCTTCCGAGACGGCTGAGGATCGCAACCCAGGTCCTCGGGGACCAGGATCTCCCCGGCCGTGGGTGGCAGCCGCCTTCCGAGACGGCTGAGGATCGCAACTCGTCGGCGCCGGAGGCCATCCACCGCTGGACCTCGGTGGCAGCCGCCTTCCGAGACGGCTGAGGATCGCAACGTCGTCGGTGATCGTGGACGCTGTAGGGCGCTCGGGGTGGCAGCCGCCTTCCGAGACGGCTGAGGATCGCAACTCTCGCTGGTCAGTTGGTCGGGGTGGTGGCCCGACGGGTGGCAGCCGCCTTCCGAGACGGCTGAGGATCGCAACATCCCGTCGCCTGGTCCGGCCGGTGACCTCTTCGCGTGGCAGCCGCCTTCCGAGACGGCTGAGGATCGCAACGCGCGGGCCCCGGCGACCGGGAGGTGGTTGTGGGCGGCTGGTCGTGCGTATGAAAGTGCGAGCTGTCCCCCGTTCGTGTCGGTGCGTGGGGTTGGGCCTTGCTTACGTCGAGTCGCCGTCGAAGGATGGGCCCGACCGGCGTAGCGGGGAAGGTGTGGACGATGGCGGACAGTGTGTGGGAACGGGCCGTACGGGAGGCGGAGGAACAGCTTGGCCGGGTACTGCCTGGCATCGCCCGGACTGTCGGGGCTGTGAATAACGCGCTGGGTGCCGAGCGGCGTGCTGCCTTCCAGCGGGAACTGTCGGGGCTGGGGGATGGCGGGACCTTTGAAGTCCTGCTCGACGCGTGGTGGACGCAGGCCGTGGTGGACAGTGTTTCGGATGCGGAGAGCCGTGAGGCGCTGCTCGAAGTGGCTGACCTAGCTGTCTCGTTGCGTATCGCGAGCCGCCACGATCCGGTTGCCCAAGCCGAGATCGATGTGCTGATGAATGCGTGGGGTGTGGACCGGTGAGGTACACGCTGATCTGGGAGACAGCCGCGACAGACGGGCTGAAGCGGCTACGACGACGGGATGGTGACGCGGTACGGCCGTTCGTTCAGGCGATCAATGCGCTGGCGAGCGACCCTGAGCCCCCCGAGAGTACGAAGCTGGGCAGCACTTCCATCCGGCGCCTCCGGGGCGGTGACCACCGCGCGACCTACGAGATCGACGGCCCTCGTATCGCGATCAAGGTGCTGATGGTCGGCCGTACACCGGCTTGAGCGGGGAGGAGAGGGCCGTGTCGTGGGGGAGCCGATGAAGACGTGGGTGCGCGGGCGGGAAGTGGCGGTGCCCAACGCCCTTCCGGGCATCCGTGCCGCGTTGCCCGAGGGGAGGCGGGTGTGCGCGAGGCCCAGGCCGTCATGCGGCGGCTGCTCCGTGAGGAAGCCGCGCGCGGGAACGCGCCGTGACCTGCCCGCCCCCCGTAGGTGTCGTGGTCAGGCGGTCGGGGCGAGGGTCTCCTGGAGTTCGGTGAGGATCTGGTCGGCCGCCTCGTAGCCGATGCCCAGGAACCACAGGTCGTCGTCCACCGGGAACGCGCGGTCGTTCCGGACCGCCGTCAGGTCGTCCCACAGCGGGCCGCCCACCGCGGCCTCCTCGCCCGAGGCGTCGGCCGAGCCGTAGGACGTGTAGTAGATGACGTCCGCGTCCGCCTGGTCCACCTGTTCGGGGCTGATCTCGACCGCGAAGCCGTCGGGGGCCTCGTCGGTGATGGCCGGGCGGCCGAGGCCGACGTCCGCCAGGATCGAGCCGATGAAGTTCTCGCGGCCGTACAGGCGGGTGTTGGCGCCCTCGATGAAGCGGAGCATGCTGACCTCGGTCTCCGCCGTCGCCTCCGCGCCGCCGAGTGCCTCGGTGACCTGCGCGACGTGCTCGTCGTAGGCGTCCACGACCGCCTGGGCCTCGTCCGCGCGGCCGAGGGCCTGGGCGTGCAGCGCGAAGTTCTCCTTCCACGGCGCGCCGACCGTCTCCGTGAGGACGGTCGGGGCGATCGCGGACAGCTCGTCGTAGAACTGCTCGACGCGGATCTTGCTGCCGATGATGACGTCCGGGTCCAGCTCGTTGACGGCCTCCAGGTTCGGCTGGCCGACGACGCCGATGTTCTGGATGTCCGCGAGCTGGTCCTGCGGCAGGTAGGAGAGGCCCATGGTGCCGGTGTCGGTCTCCGCCGCGCCGACGGGTGTGATGCCGAGGGCGAGGGTGGTGTCCAGTTCGCCGGTGTCGAGGACGACGACGCGCTGCGGGTCCGCCGGGACCTCGACCTCGCCCATCGCCGTGTCGACGGTGACCGCGCCCGCGCCCCCCGACGAGTCGGAGCCGGAGTCGGAGTCCGAGTCCGAGTCGGAGCCGCAGGCGGTCAGGGCCAGCGTGGTGGTCAGGGCCATGGCCGCCAGGACGGTCAGGCGGGTGCGCTTCATGCGGTGGGTGCCTCTCGTGCGGTGTGTGTGGTGCGTGCGGTGGGCAGGGTGGGAGCCGCCGGTACGACGAGCGGGGAGCCCGTCACCGGGTCGGGGACGACGAGCGCTTCGAGGCCGAACACGTCGCGGACCAGCTCGGCGGTGACGATGTCGCCGGGGCGCCCGCGCGCCGCGATCCGGCCGTCCTTCATCGCGACGAGGTGGTCGGCGTACCGGGCGGCCTGGTTGAGGTCGTGCAGGACGGTGACGACGGTGCGTCCCGACAGGTGGCGCACGAGGTTCAGCACCTCGACCTGGTGCGCGATGTCGAGGTATGTCGTCGGTTCGTCGAGCAGCAGGAGTTCGGTCTCCTGGGCCAGGGCCATGGCGATCCAGACGCGCTGCCGCTGCCCGCCCGACAGTTCGTCCACGACCCGGCCGGCGAGCGCCGTGACATCGGTGAGCGCCATCGCGTCCGTCACCGCCCGTTCGTCCGCCTCCGACCACTGCTGCCACCAGCGCTGGTGCGGCTGGCGGCCGCGCGAGACGAGGTCGGCGACGGTGATCGCCTCCGGCGCGACGGGCGACTGCGGCAGCAGCCCGATCGCCTGGGCGATGCGGCGCGTCGGCAGGGACGACAGCTCGGCGCCGTCGAGCAGCACGGCGCCGCCGCGCGGCTTCAGCAGCCGGCCGAGGGCGCGCAGCGTCGTGGACTTGCCGCACGCGTTGGGCCCGACGATGACGGTGACCTGCCCGTCCGGGATGTCGAGATCGAGGGCGTCCACGACCGGGCGTGCCCCCTCGTCGTACGCGAGGGTGAGGTCCCGCGCGGCCAGCCGGGAGGAGGTGGGGTTCATGCGCGGCCTCCGGTGCGGTGCGTGACGATCAGCCAGAGCAGGTACGGGGCGCCCACCGCCGCCGTGACGACCCCGGCCGCCAGCTCGGTCGGCGCGAACAGCGTGCGCGCCAGCACGTCCGCCGCCACCGTGATGACGGCCCCGGCCAGTGCCGAGCACAGCAGCGGGAGTTGGGCGGTGCGGGTGAGGCGGCGGGCGATCTGCGGCGCGAGGAGGGCGACGAAGTCCACGGGCCCGGCCGCGCCCGTGGCCAGCGCCGCGAGGAGGACGCCGACGGTGGCGAGGCCGAGGCGGGTCGCGCCGAGCCGTACGCCGAGGGCGGTGGCCGTGTCGTCGTCGAGCGACACCGTGCGCTGCGCGCGGGCCGCCCACAGGACGGCGGGCAGCAGGAGCAGCAGCGCCAGGGCGAGGGGCTTGGCCTGGTCGTAGCCGCGCCCGTTGAACGAGCCGGTCATCCACACCGTCGCCTGCTGCGCGACCTGGACGTCGCCCTTGGTCAGGAACAGCTGGGTGACGGAGCGCAGCGCGATGGCGAAGCCGATGCCGATGAGGACGAAACGGCCCGCGTGCAGGCCGCCGCGCCACGCGAAGACGTACACCAGGCAGGCGGCGAGCAGGCCGCCCGTCACCGACAGCCAGGGGAGGGCGGCGGCGGACGTGACGCCGTACATCATCGCCGTCACGGTGAGGGCGTCCACGACCGGGCGTGCCCCCTCGTCGTACGCGAGGGTGAGGTCCCGCGCGGCCAGCCGGGAGGAGGTGGGGTTCATGCGCGGCCTCCGGTGCGGTGCGTGACGATCAGCCAGAGCAGGTACGGGGCGCCCACCGCCGCCGTGACGACCCCGGCCGCCAGCTCGGTCGGCGCGAACAGCGTGCGCGCCAGCACGTCCGCCGCCACCGTGATGACGGCCCCGGCCAGTGCCGAGCACAGCAGCGGGAGTTGGGCGGTGCGGGTGAGGCGGCGGGCGATCTGCGGCGCGAGGAGGGCGACGAAGTCCACGGGCCCGGCCGCGCCCGTGGCCAGCGCCGCGAGGAGGACGCCGACGGTGGCGAGGCCGAGGCGGGTCGCGCCGAGCCGTACGCCGAGGGCGGTGGCCGTGTCGTCGTCGAGCGACACCGTGCGCTGCGCGCGGGCCGCCCACAGGACGGCGGGCAGCAGGAGCAGCAGCGCCAGGGCGAGGGGCTTGGCCTGGTCGTAGCCGCGCCCGTTGAACGAGCCGGTCATCCACACCGTCGCCTGCTGCGCGACCTGGACGTCGCCCTTGGTCAGGAACAGCTGGGTGACGGAGCGCAGCGCGATGGCGAAGCCGATGCCGATGAGGACGAAACGGCCCGCGTGCAGGCCGCCGCGCCACGCGAAGACGTACACCAGGCAGGCGGCGAGCAGGCCGCCCGTCACCGACAGCCAGGGGAGGGCGGCGGCGGACGTGACGCCGTACATCATCGCCGTCACGGTGAGGGCGGCCGCGCCGTGCGTGACGCCGATGACGTCGGGGCTGGCCAGCGGGTTGCGGGCGACGGCCTGGATCAGCGCGCCCGCGACGCCGAGCGCGGCGCCGACGAGCAGCGCGAGCGTGAGGCGGGGCAGGCGCAGGAAGTTCACGACGAAGTCGGCGTCCGACTCCTGGCCGAGGACGGCGCGCAGCGCCTCGCCCGGCGCCACCGCCGTCTCGCCGAGGCACAGCGCCGCGAGGCACGCGCCCGCCAGCAGGACGAGCAGCACCAGGGCGACGAGCGCCGCGCGCCGGTGGAGGAGGAACGAGGCGCGGCGGCGGCGTGCCACCGCGTACCCGGCCGGGCGCACCACCCGTTCGACCGTCGTCACGCCGACACCGCCGACCGCCGCACCAGCACCACCAGGAACGGGACGCCGACCAGCGCCGTCATCACCCCGGCCGGGACCTCCGACGGCGGGAACAGCAGCCGCCCCACCACGTCCGACACCAGCAGCACCACCGGGCCGAGCAGCGCCGCCATCGGCAGCAGCCACCGGTGCGCGCCGCCGACGAGCGCCCGCGCGAGGTGCGGCACGGCCAGGCCGACGAACGCTATCGGCCCCGTCGCCGCGACCCCCGCGCCCGTCAGCACGGCCGCCCCGAGACCGCCGGTGATGCGGACCAGCGCCACGTTCTGCCCGAGGCCCCGCGCCACGTCGTCGCCCAGCGCCAGCGCGTCCATGCCCCGCGCGGCGGCGGCGACCAGCAGCAGCCCGGCCAGCAGGAACGGCCATATGCGCGCCGCCACTTCGGCGTCCCTGCCGGTCAGCGAGCCGACCTGCCAGAAGCGGAACTCGTCCAGCGCCGCGCCCCGCGTCGTCAGCACCCCGGCGACGACGGACGCCAGCAGCGCGTTGACCGCCGCCCCCGCCAGCGCCAGCTTGACGGGCGTCGCGCCGCCCCGCCCCCGCGCCGCCACCGCGTACACCCCCACGGCCGCCGCGCCCGCCCCGGCGAACGCGAACCACACGTACTCCGTCAGCGCGTGCGCGTCCGCGAAGGCGATGCCGAGGACCACGGCGACCGCCGCGCCCTGGCTGACGCCGAGGATGCCGGGCTCGGCGATCGGGTTGCGCGTCAGCCCTTGCATCACGACCCCGGCGATGCCGAGCGCGGCGCCCACCATGAGGCCGATGACGGTACGGGGCAGGCGCAGTTCGCGGACGACCTCGGCGGCCGGGGTGTGCGCGTCGCCGCCGCTCGCGAAGAGGGCGCGCAGCACGTCGTCGGGCGGTATGGAACGGGCGCCGAGCGCCAGGCTGAGCAGGACCGCGACGCCGACGGCCGCCCCGCCCGCCGCGAGCCGCCCCCAGGGCGGCCGTCGCGTACGCGGCGCGGTGGCGGGCTGTGGCATGGCGGTCCTCGGGTGGCACAGGGCTCAACGGGCGTGCGGTCAGGCCAGGTTAGGCGAACCTAAGTGTACGGGCGGGCCAGGGGCAGAATAGCCCCATGGCACTTCCCTCCCTCCCGGCCCGCCCGTTCACCGTCGGCTTCGACCTGGACATGACGCTCGTGGACTCCCGGCCCGGCATCCGGGCGGCGTACGTCGCGCTGGCGGCGGAGACCGGCGCGGTGATCGACGCCGACCTCGTCGTCAGCCGGCTCGGGCCGCCGGTGGAGCAGGAGATGGCGCACTGGTTCCCGGCCGCGCTGGTCACCGAGATGAGCGCCCGCTACCGCGCCCTCTACCCGGCCCACGCCATCGAGGGCACCCTGCCGCTGCCCGGCGCCGAGGACGCCATGGCCGCCGTCCGCGCGCACGGCGGGCGCACCGTGATCGTCACCGCCAAGCACACGCCCAACGCGCGGCTGCACATGGACCACCTCGGCCTGCGCCCCGACGTCCTGGTCGGCGACCTGTGGGCGGAGGGCAAGGCGGTGGCGCTGCGCGAGTACGGCGCGAGCGTGTACGTCGGCGATCACGTGGGCGACGTGCGGGCCGCCGACGCGGCCGGGGCGCTGTCGGTGTCGGTCGTCACCGGCCCCTGCGACGAGGCCGAACTGCGCGCCGCCGGCACGTCCGTGGTGCTGCCGGACCTGCTGGCCTTCCCCGCCTGGCTGGCGACGCACCTCGCCGCGCGCGGCTGATCCCGCCCGGCGGCGACGGCGGCGGCGGACAGCAGCGTCGCCCCGGCAAGGCCGCCCCACAGCGCGCCGGGACCGCGCGGCGCCAGGGCGGTGATGACGGCCGGGGAGACGGCGAGCCCGAAGCCCGTGGACATCTCGAAACGGGCGAGGAGCCGCCCCATGGCGTGCGCGGGCGCGAGCGTGGTGACGAGCACGGTGGCGCTGCCCGCGTACAGGATCTCGCCGAGCGTGCAGACGACGGAGACCGCCGCGACCGTCGGCGGGCCCCAGCCGGGCCCGAGCGAGGCGGCGGCGAGGAAGCCGAGGTAGGACGCGGTGAGCACGGCGCCCGCGAGGACCAGCACCGCCCGCCGGGGGAAGCGGGACATCAGGACGGTGACCGGCACCTGGAGGGTGACGACGAGCACCGTGTTCGCCACGAAGATCGCCGCCGACCACACCGGGGTTGCGTCCAGCTGCGTCACCAGGATCAGCGGCAGCGCGATCTCGGGGACCTGGAGGCAGAAGACGTAGACCACGTTGGCCGCCAGCAGCGCGCCGATCCGGGGCGCGGGCCCTTCCGCCGCGGCGTCCCCCGCGGCGGGGGCGGGCCGTGCCCGCAGGCGGACCGAGAACGCGAGGGCCGCCGCCGCCAGGTACGCCAGCCCCGTCGCGACCGCCAGCACCCGCAGCGCCGTGCCCCCGCCCGCCAGGCAGACGGTGGCGATCAGCGCGCCCACGCCGAGGCCCGCGTTGCGCAGGGCACGGCCCGCCGCGAGCGCCGCGTCGCGCTCCCGGCCGTGCGCGACGGTGGCGACGAGCGCCGCGTGCGCGGCGGGCCACGCCTGGTTGCCGATGCCGAGGAAGAGCGCCGCCGTCGCGAACAGCCAGACGTGCCCCGCCGGCGCGGCCAGCAGCAGGACCACGCCCAGGACCCGTACCAGCATCGACGCGGCCACGACCGCGCTGCGGGCGCCCCTGTCGAGCCACCTGCCGACGGCGGGCATGCACAGCAGGCCGGCGACGATGCCGCCCGTCATCGCCGCGCCGGTGACGGGCCCGGACAGGCCGAGCACCAGCACCCCGTACAGCAGCAGGAACGGGCGCAGCAGGCCGGTGCCGAGCGCGTCCACGACGAGGGCCGTGGCGTAGCGGGGTCCGCCGGAGGCGCGGAGGAGGGTCCTGGTCGAGGTGGGCATGTGCCGACGGTGCGCCCCGCCCGCCCGGACGGGCACGCCGGTTGACGCATCCCGTCAACCGGCGTCGCCCCCGCCCGCGCGGTCGGCGATGCTGGTGGGGTGACGCTCAGGATCGACATCGGCGGCCCGCGGGCCGGGTGGCTGCGGTTCGCCGCCTCCCCGCTCGCCGAGCTGACCGCGATGCTGCACGTCCTCGCCGAGCCCGCGCACCACCCGCGCCTCGCCGCCTGGGCCGCGGGCGTCTGGGCCGGGCTGCCGCCCGAACTGGCCGAACGGCTGCGGGAGGCCGAGTTCCTCTGGCGCTCGTCGCGCGCCGACTTCCTGGTCCCCGCCCGGCCCCGGCCGACCCTCGCCGGGGAACTGGACGACGTGGACCGGATCGACGACGAGGCCTACGTCACCGCCGCGCTCATCACCACCTGCGGCAGCAACCGGGTCCGCTTCGGCACGCCCTCCCCGCTCACCGACGCGGCGGCGCGCGAACGCGCCCTGGACCTCGCCCAGGCCCGCGGCGCGCTCCAGCAGGCCTTCGCGGAACGGCTCCTCACAGACCCGGCCGCCGTACGGGCGCGCGTGCGCCGCACCCTCGAACAGTGCGCCGACGCCTTCTTCGACGCCGCCTGGACGGGCGCCGCCGCCCGGCTCGCCGCCGACCTGCGGCTGAAGAACGACCTGCTGCGCCGCCAGGGCCCGGCCGCGGCCCTCGCCTCCGTCTCCCGCGCGATCACCCTCGCGCCCGGCGGCGACCACCTCGTCATCGACAAGGTCCAGGACAAGACGGCCTCCGCGGACGGCACCGGCGTCACGTTCCTCCCGAGCGTCTTCGGCAGCCCGCACCTGGTCGTGGTCCACGCGCCGGGGTGGCGGCCCGTGGTGCAGTACCCCGTGCCGGACGAGGCGGCCGAGCCGGTGTCGCTCGACACGGTGACGCGGCGCCTTGAGGCGCTGGCGCACCCCGTACGGCTGCGGCTGCTGCGCACGCTGGCGCGCGGCCCGCACACCACGGGGGAGCTGGCCCACTCGTGGGAGCTGTCGGCGCCCGAGGTGTCCCGGCACCTCGCCGTCCTGCGCCGCGCCGGTCTCATCACGGCACGCCGCGACGGCCGCTACCTCCACCACACCCTCGACCTGCCCGCAGTGACGGCACTCGGCACGGACCTGCTGGCCGCACTCCTGCGCTGAACTCGGCGCTCCTCTTCGACGTCCTCGCGCACCTGCGGCACGCGACACCGGCCCGCCACCGCCGCGCGGACCGTCCAGCCGACCAGGACGCTCCCTGTAAGTAAAAGAAAACTTCAGTTTGATGTTGATGAGTGGCGCGTTACTAAAATTAAGTTTTAGTTATCCCTGTTAGGGTGGGCAGGTGCGCGGGGATCGGACGGACACCAGGGCTGCCCTGTGGCGGATCGCCGCCGGGCAGCGTGGTTACTTCACGGCGGCTCAGGCCCTTGAAGCCGGGTACTCCTATCAAGCTCAGCGATACCACGCCCAGCGCGGCAACTGGACGGCCGTCGACCGTGGTGTCTACCGCTTCCGCGAGTTCGACGTCCTGCCCGGCGGTGAGGACGATCATCTGGTCCGCTGGTTCCTGTGGAGCAAGGGGCGCGCCACCGTCTCCCACATCACAGCCCTGTCCGTCCACGACCTGGGCACGGCCAATCCCGCACAGATCCATCTCACGGTCCCTCCCGGCTTCCGGCAGAAGGGCGACGCGGTGATCCTGCACCGGGCCGAACTCCCCCAGGACGAGACCGAGGAGCGCGGCGGCTACCGCGTGACGACACCGGTACGGGCGATCGTCGAGTGCGCGGCCGCGCAGATGGACCAGGACGTGGTGGACTCGGCCGTCGCCGATGCCCTGGACCGGGGGCTGGCCACCCCGCGAGGTCTCCTGCACGCGGCTCAGCGGCTGGGCGCGCGAGCGGAACTCGGTGTCGGGTGGGCGCTCCAGGAGACGCGGTGACCGAGCGTTGTCGTGACGCCACCGCGCTCCGGCGGGCCTTGGAGGCCCGGCTCAAGCAGCAGGCGGCGGACACCGGGACGGACCTGGCCAGGCGGCGCCGTCTCGTCGTCTTCGACCGGGTCGCGGCCCGCCTCTCCGCCGACCCGGCGGCGGGCTGGGTGCTCAAGGGCGGAGCGGTGATGGAGTTCCGGCTGCGTGGCAGAGCCCGCACGACCAAGGACATGGACCTCGCCGCCCGTCGGGACGGTGCGGGGCTCGACGGCCCGGCGGTGCGTGAACTCCTCGTCGAGGCGCTCGCGGTGGACGAGGACAAGGACGGCTTCCTGTTCCAGGTGTCGCCTCCGGTCGAGCTCAGGGCGGACACGGCGGGGCGGGGCGGCTGGCGTTTCTCCGTCGAGTCCCGACTCGCCGGAAGGGTATTCGCGACCGTACGCGTCGATGTCGTCGCACGGGGAGAGGAGACCGCCCTCACCGAGAGGCTTCCACTGCCCAACACCCTGGGCTTCGCCGGCACTCCTTCCCGGGACATCGAGGTGGTGGACCGCCGCCAGCACTTCGCCGAGAAGCTGCACGCCCTGACCCGCGACTACGGTGACCGGCCCAACACCAGGGTCAAGGATCTGGTGGACCTGGTACTCCTCATCGAGAGCGGCCTGGCCGCGGACACGTCCGTGGGCGAAGCCGTACGGCATGTGTTCGCCGTGCGGGCGACGCACGAGGTGCCCGCCGTGCTTCCGGAACCGCCGCCGAGCTGGGCCGATACCTACCCGGGACTGGCCGAGGGCCTCACCGACACCCCTCCCCGGCTCGACGCCGCGCTCGGCGTGGTGCGCGGATTCTGGCGTGCGGTGTCCGGCGACGACGCGGTGGAGCCGGGGCGGGACAGCTCGCGCGCGTAGCTGCTCTCCGGTGGGCGCTCCAGTTCACCCTCCGCCGTACGGCCCGCCGGTACCGGTTACGAGTCGCGTTCCCCCGCCGCCTCCTCGGCCGCCACCGCCGCGAGTTGGGCGGGTGCCACGTCGTCCAGGGGCAACGCGCCGAGGACAGCCGTCAGTTCGGGGCGGCCCGACCAGCCGACCAGGACGGCCGACGACAGGTGCTGCCACGCCGTCAGGCTCGCGGCGCTGCGCGGCTGTCGGGTGGCGAGTCCGGCCAGGTCCAGTGGGATGACGGACCGCTGGATGTGCCAGATCCCGGCGTCCACCTCGTCCCGCAGCACCGCCGCCGGGACGGACGGGAACGGCGTCTCCCGGTACGTCACCCCGCTGTCCGGCGGGAACTCCGCCCGCGTCAGCGCCACATGGTCCGGCGACCCGCTGTCGATCGCGATCCGCACCGGCGTACGGTCCAGCGCCGCCGCGCGCCGGACGACGACGAGCCGCCCCGGCGCGTAGTACGTCCCGGGCCCGAGTACCCGCGCGGGCCCGACCACGCGTACGGGCAGCCCCACGCCCCCCGACACCAGCGCCACGTCGTGCTCCCCGCCCGTCACCGACCGCAGCCGCCCCGCGCCGCCGCCCCGGTGGTGCACGGTGTGCGGGATGCCGAGGTCCGTCAGCCCCTCGGCCATCGCCTGCTCCAGCACGTCGATCTCCGCCGGGCCGCTCGGCGGCAGCAGCAGCCGTACGGGCGCGAGCCCCGCCGCCTGCCACGCCTGCCCGACGTCGATGGCGCCGACGGAACGCCCCCGGTGCCCGTGGGAGGTGATGGTCAGCGCGCCGCGCTCCCGCAGCAGGTTCAGGGCGCGCTGGATGGTGCCCGCGCCGAAGCCGTGGGCGGCGAGGTACTCCGCGTTGGTGGGCAGCGTGGCCCCGGCGCCGCGCGCGAGCGCGTCGGTGACGATGCGGCGCACGGCGGGCTGGAGCGCCGTGCCGAGGGCCGGGCCGCCGCTGTCCCGCTCGTTCTCCATGGCCCCCAGTCTGCCGCGCGGGCGGCGGGGGCGTTGACACGGGTCGGGCGCGGTGTAATAGTCCGGCAGTGGAGTACTCCACGAATGGAGTATTCGAGAGCAAGGCCAGAACCAGAGCAGTCCGCCGCACGAAAACGAGGAATCGCGTGTCCGCCGAAGCTTCCGTCGTTGTTGACCGCCTCACGTCGCTTCTCGGGGCAGGTGCCGTGCGCACCGGCGCCGGGGACCTGGCGGCGACCAGCCACGACACCTGGCCGCTGGCGACCAAGTGGGCCCGCGCCGGACGCCACCCGCACCAGGCCGACGTCCTGGTGCGCGTCACGTCCGCCGAGGAGATCGCCGGGGTCCTGGCGCTCGCCACCGAGGCGGGCGTCCCCGTCACCGTGCGCGCCCTCGCGTCGTCCGTCACCGGGCAGCCGCTGCCGGTGCGCGGCGGGATCGTGCTGGACGTCACCGGCCTGCCCGCGACCTGGGAGGTGGACGAACGGGACCTGACCGTCACCGCCTCCGCGTCCGTCAACGGCGGCGCGCTGGAGGACGCCCTCGCCGCGCGCGGCCTCACCCTGGGCCACTCGCCGCAGTCCCTGTACCGCTCGACGGTCGGCGGCTGGCTCGCCACCCTCGCGACCGGCCAGTTCTCGTCGTTCTACGGCGGCATCGAGGACCTGGTGACCGGCTTCACCGTGGTCCTGGCGACCGGCGAGACCGTCGCGCTCGGCGCCTCGCCCCGCGCCGCCATGGGCCCCGACCTGCGGCAGGTCTTCCTCGGCTCCGAGGGCACCCTCGGCGTGATCACGTCCGTGACGCTGAAGGTGTTCCCCGTCGCGCGGACGCAGCTCGTGCGCACGTACGCCATGCCGTCCGTCGCGGCCGGTCTGGCGTTCATGCGGGAGCAGGCGGCGCTCGGCCTGCGCCCGTTCCTCGTGCGCTTCTACGACACCGACGAGGCCCGGCACGCGATGGCCGACCCGTCGTTCGGCTCCCCGGTGCTGTTCACGGGCAGCCGGGGCGTGGACCGCATGGCGCGCGCCGAGGCCGAGACGCTGCACGAGCTGGCGCTGCGGCACGGCGGCACCGACCTGGGCCCGGCGGGCGCGGAGGGGTGGCTCGGGCGCCGCTTCGACTTCTCGGCCGTCGAGCGGCGGCTCGCGACCGAGGGCGGCTACGCGGAGACCATCGAGGTCGCCCACCTGTGGAGCGGCATCGAGGCGCTGCACACCGCGCTGAAGGAGGCCCTGGCCCCGTACGCGGACGAGGTGCTCGCGCACTTCTCGCACGTGTACACGCAGGGCACCTCCATGTACCTGATCCTCTTCGGCCAGGCCCCGACGGACGCCGAGGCCATCGCCCGCCTGGAGACCGTCTGGGCCACGGCGATGGACGTCTGCCTCCGGCACGGCGCCGAACTGTCCCACCACCACGGCGGCGGCCTCGCCCGCTCGCCCTACACCCGCCGTTCCCTCGGCTCGGGCCACCTCGTGCTGCGCAAGCTCAAGGCCGCGCTCGACCCGGCGGACATCCTCAACCCCGGGAAGCTCGGCCTCTGACCGAAGCGCCCGCCCATCCCTGAAGGGCTACGGATCATGCACATCGACGTGCTCGACCTGCTCGGCGCCGCCGCGGGCGGCTTCCTCGGCGCGACGCTCGGAGCGCTCGTCGCCTTCGTCTTCACCGGTTTCGCGGTGCTCGTCGGGGTCGCCGTGCTCATCGGCGGCGGCGGCACCGCGTTCCTCGACAACGTGGCCTTCGGGCCGTTCTTCGGGCCGCACATAGCCTTCGCCGGCGGCGTCGCCGCCCTGGCGTACGCGAAGCGGCGCGGCAGGATCGCCGACGGGCGTGACATCGTGACGCCGCTGGTGAGCCTGTCGCGGCCTGACGTGCTGCTGGTCGGCGCGGTCTTCGGCGTCCTCGGCCTGCTCGGGCAGCGGGCGGCGCTGGAGATACCCGGCTTCGGCGACCACACCGACACGGTGGCCCTCACCGTCGTGGCGTCCGCGCTGGTGGCGCGGCTGGTGTTCGGCCGCAGCGGCGTCATCGGGCCGCACTCCGAGGGACTGACGGGCGCCCGCCGCTTCCTGCCCACCGACAAGCACGTGTGGCTGGCCTACCAGCAGCAGCCACTCATGGCGGCGACGCTCGGCCTGTTCGTCGGCGGCATGTCGGCCTGGTCGTCCGTGGTCCTGCTGAACGCCTACCCGGACGCGCCCGGCGTCACGTACCTGGGCTTCGGCGTCTCGGCGGTCTCGCTGCTGTTCCTCGCCTCCGGGCTGAACGTCCCGGCGACGCACCACATCACGCTCGTCAGCGGCGTGGCGGCCGGGGCGTTCACGGGCCAGGTCGGCGGCGACGCGGTGACGGTCCTGCTGGGCGCCCTGGCCGGTCTGCTCACGGCGCTGGTCGGCGAGGGCTTCTCCCGCCTGTGGCTGATACGCGGCGACACCCACATCGACCCGCCCGCGAGCGCCATCTGGCCCATGACGACGGCGGTCCTGCTCGTCGCCGAACTGCTCTGACCCGCCCCCGACCCGACAAACACTGTTCCACCCGTTCGAAGGCGAACCACCATGACCGAATCCGCCGCCCGCATCGTGGTCATCGACGCAGGCACCACCGGCACGCGTGCCCTGGTGCTGGACGAGACCTCCACCGTCCTGGGCCAGTCGTACACCGAGTTCCCGCAGTACCACCCCCGGCCGGGCGAGGTGGAGCACGACGCCGAGGAGATCTGGGACGCCACGCGCCGCATGATCGTCACGGCACTCGACCGCGCCGGTACCGAGCCCGCGCAGGTGACCGCCGTCGGCATCACCAACCAGCGCGCCACCACCGTCTTGTGGGACCGCCGCACCGGCGACCCCCTCACCCGCGCCATCGTCTGGCAGGACACCCGCACCGCCGACCGCGCCGCCGCACTGGCCGGCGAGTGGGGCGAACGGGTCTACTCCCGCACCGGCTGGTCCCTCGCGCCCGTCTACTCCTCCCTCAGCCTCGAATGGCTCCTGGCGAACGTGCCGGGCGCCCGCGAGCTGGCCGACGCGGGCCACCTCGCGTTCGGCACCGTCGACTCCTGGCTGATCCACCGCCTCACCGGCGGCGCGGCCCACGTCATCAGCGCCTCGAACGCGTCCGTCACCGGCGCGTACGACCTCCTCGCCGGCGACTGGTACGGCGAGTGGCTGGACTTCCTCGGCCTGCCCCTGTCCCTCTTCCCCGACGTGCGGGACGACTCCGGGATCTTCGGCCACACCGACCCGGCCGTCTTCGGCGCCCGCGTCCCGATCGCCTCCGCCATCGCCGACCAGCACGCCGCGCTCTTCGCCCAGGGCTGCGTACGCCCCGGCATGGTGAAGTGCACGCACGGCACCGGCACGTTCCTCGACATGAACATCGGCACCACCCCCGTCATCGACACCAGCAGCGGCCTCACCTCGCAGATCGCCTGGCGCATGAACGGCGAGACCGTCTACTCCCTGGAGGGCTACGCCGGTTCGACGGGCGCGGCCGTGCAGTGGCTGCGCGACGGCGCGGGCATCATCGCCGAGGCCGCCGAGTCGGAGGCGCTGGCCCGCTCGGTGCCGGACAACGGGGGCGTCTACTTCGTGCCCTCGCTCACCGGCCTGTCCGCCCCGTACTGGGACGCGTACGCGCGCGGCCTGATCATCGGCATCAGCCCCGGCACGCGGCGCGGCCACCTCGCGCGCGCGACGCTGGAGGGCATCGTCTTCTCCGTGAAGGACTTCATCACGGCGATGGCCCAGGTCTCCGGCAGCTCCATCGACCGCATCGCGGTGGACGGCGGCGCCTCGCGCAACGACCTGCTGATGCAGATCCAGGCCGACCAGCTCGGCGTCGAGGTGATGCGGCCGAGCAACACCGAGGCGACCAGCCTGGGCGCCGCCCTGCTGGCGGGCCTGGCGACCGGCGTGTGGCCGTCCGTCGAGGCCGCGCTCGCGACGCAGGGCGTGGACCGCTCCTTCGTCCCGCAGGCGGACGACGCCGAACGGGAGGCCCTGTACGCCGACTGGCGGCGGGCCGTGGACCGCGCGCGAGGGTGGGCCGACAAGTGAGGCGCGCGACCCGGGAGGAACTGACCGGCACGCTCTTCGACCTCGTCGTCGTCGGCGGCGGCGTCACCGGTGTCGCCACCGCGCGCGAGGCGGCCCTGCGCGGCCTGTCCGTCGCGCTGGTGGAGAAGGACGACTTCGCCGCCGGGACGTCCAGCCGCTCGTCGAAGCTGGTGCACGGCGGGCTGCGCTACCTCCAGACGTACCAGTTCCGGCTCGTCGCCGAGTCGGTGCGGGAACGGGAACGCGCCCTGCGCATCGCCCCGCACCTGACCGAGCTGCGCCCGTTCCTCTACCTCCTCTACGACGGCTACCCCGAGGGCAAGGCGCTGCTGAACCTCGGCCTGACCTTCTACGACGCCGTCTCCGGCCAGTGGCGCAGCCGCCGCCACCGCATGCTGGACGCCGAGCAGGTGCTGCGCCGCGAACCGCACCTGGCCCGCGCCGGACTCAAGGGCGCCGGGCTCTTCCACGACGCGCTGACCGACGACGCGCGCCTGACCCTCGCCACCGCCAAGGGCGCGGCCGAAGCGGGCGCGCTGCTCGTCAACCACGCGGCCGTCACAGCGCTTGTCCTGGAGAACGGCACCGCGCGCGGTGTCACCGTCACCGACACGCTCACCGGCGAGTCGTTCGACATCCACGCGCGGCAGGTCCTCAACGCCACCGGGCCGTGGACCGACCGCACCCGCGCCCTCGAACACACCACGCCCACCCACCGGTTGCGCCCCACCAAGGGCGTCCACATCGTCCTGCGCAAGTCCGACTTCCCGCTGAACACGGCCGTCTTCCTGCGCTCGCCCGACGACAACCGCGTGGTGTGGCCGACGCCTTCGCTGGAGGACGACGTGGTGTACATCGGCACGACGGACACCGACTACGACGGCGACCCGGACGACGTGCGGCCCGACGAGCAGGACATCCGCTACCTCCTCAACGTCGCCAACCACACCATCCCCGAAGCCCGGTTGACCACGGACCACGTCGTCGGCTCCTGGGCCGGGCTGCGCCCGCTGGTCGCCCCGCCCGCCGGGGTCAGCGAGAGCAACACGTCGCGCGAGCACGAGATCACCGCCGGGCCCACCGGCATGCTCACCATCAGCGGCGGCAAGCTCACCAGCAACGTGCTCATGGCCAGGCAGTTCGTGGACGCGGCGCAGAAGGCGTCGGGCACACGCCCCGGGCGCTTCGCGGCCGGCAAGGTGCCCGTGGCGGGCGGCGACCGGGACGCGGCCCGCACCGTACGCGCGGAGGCCGAACGGGCGGGCGTACCCGGCCCGTTGACCGAGCAGTGGCTACGGCGCTACGGCTCCGACGCCCGCGCGGTCCTCACGCTGTGGCGGGAGGACGAGGCGGCACGGGAGGTGATCGGCGCCCGGAACCTCACCCGCGCCGAACTGCGCCACCTCGTACGCCACGAGATGGCCCGCACCCTCGAAGACCTCCTGGTACGCCGCACGTCGGTGTTCTTCTGGGACGCGACGGGCGGCCTGGACACCGTGGACGCGGTGGCGGCCGAGCTGGCACGCGAACTCGACTGGCCCCCCGAACGCACCGCCACCGAAATCACCACCTACCGCCACCTCGTCACCACCCACCGCCCGCCCGGTGCGGCCTGACGCCTCAACCCCGCCGATGCCTGGCGCCCATGGCGTGGAAGACCTTCTTCGGCTCCCAGCGGGTCCCGTCGAGCATGCGCACGACGCCGTAGGAGGCGAGGTCGCGGTCACCGGGCTTGTCGTAGTTGGCGAAGGAGAACCACAGGGCGGTGTCGACTCCTTCGTCCTCGAAGATGTCGAGCAGTGTGTCCAGGTAGCGCACCTGCTCGTCCTCGTCCGGGACGGCCCCCGGCGGCGGCTGCCAGGCCATGCCGCCGAGGTCTCCCGCGCCCCGGTAGGCGCATGTGCCGTACTCGGTGACGGCGACCGGCTTGCCGTGGGCCAGGGCCTCGCGCAGGTGGCCCCGGAAGTCGTCCGCGTTCTGCGCCGACCGGTACGCGTCGACGCCCACGATGTCGAACGGGCTCCAGTCCACGGGCTCCCAGGGGCCGGAGGCGTAGGTGACCTTCCCGCCGAAGTGCTCGCGCACGGTCGTCGCGGCCTCGGCGAGGAAGGCGTTGAGGCGTTCGGGGACCGGCCCGAGGGAGGTCCACCACGCCAGGTCGGCGGTGGCCATGGCGTGGAGGCGGTCGCGGTGGGTGTCGCCGGGCAGGAAACCGTGGGCGAAGGCGCTGAGTTCGCAGCCGGTCACGAACACCACCTCGGCGCCGCCCGCGCGCAGGGCCTCCGCGCGCTGGGCGCAGTCGGCGAGGAACGGCAGCATGCGTTCCGGGGCGAGATCGACGGGGAACGGGGAGAACCACACTTCGAGCCCGGCGTCGGCCGCGTGCCGGGCGGCGGTCTCCAGCCGGTCGGCGTCACGGCCGGAGACACGCACCGCGTCGCAGCACAGGTCACCGGCGATCACCGCCATCTCGTCCCTGACCTGCTCGGAGTCGAAGACCTCGCGGGTGAACAGCGGGCCGGGGAAGGTTCCGGTGTCGTAGTTGATGCCTCGCGCACGCATGACAAAGCCCTATCACGCGCATGACCCCGCGTTCCAGCGCCGGCGGGCAGGAGCCGTCGCGGACCCCACTACGCCGGCTCCATGGCGTGCCACGAGGCGGTCGGGCACAACCCCAGCGCCTACAAGCCGACGTATCTGCCGCTGCGCTTCGACTGCGTGACCGACGACGGGGACGTGGTCCAGGTCATCATCCCGAGGTGGCTGAATCCTTCAGGCGCCCTGCTCACCCTCTGCTCGGCCGTCCTGACCGCTGTGCACATCGCTCAGCGGAGGAAGGACCGCTAGGCCGTTCCCTGGCTCTGGCGCTGCGCCGCCTTCGCCACCGCCCGCTGGCGGGAGATCGACAGGAACAGACCGGCGGCGGCGATCAGGAAGCCGACGCCCATCAGCATCGACACGGCGTAGGCGATCGACGGCAGCGGGTCGGCGCCGACGAACAGCGGGACGAGGGTGACCAGGGTGGCGACGGCACCGACGAGAAAGACGACACCACCCACCCGCACCAGCCCGTCCCCGGGACGCCGGGAGGATTCGCGCGTACTCATACGCACCAGGGTCGCACGCCGCCGGGCGGCGAGAAGCAGACACCGGCCGCCGCGGCGGCAACCAGGAGTCAGCGTACGGGCCACGCTCCCCGGCCGACTGACCGTGCGACTCCCTCGGGCCCGGACTAAGGTGGGCATCTCGTATCCCCTCGGAGGTGCCGGGCTCGTGCCGGATTCGTTCGTTCACCTGCACAATCACACTGAGTACTCGATGCTGGACGGCGCTCAGAAGCTGAAGCCGATGTTCGCCGAGGTGGCCAGACAGGGCATGCCCGCCGTGGCGATGAGTGACCACGGCAATATGTTCGGGGCCTATGAGTTCCAGCAGGTCGCCAAGGGCTTCGACGGTGTGAAGCCCATCATTGGCATCGAGGCGTACGTCGCGCCTTCCTCACGCCGGAACCGAAAGCAGGAGTTCTGGGGACCCGGTGGGCGGCGGGCGATGAGTGACGATGGTGAGGGGTCGAAGGACGTTTCCGGTGGTGGCCGGTTCACTCACATGACAATGTGGGCCCGGAACGTGCAGGGCTTGCGGAATCTGTTCCACCTGTCCACCGAGGCGTCATACACGGGACAGTTCCCCTCGGGCAAGCCCCGCATGGACATGGAGCTGATCGGCGAGCACGCCGAGGGGATCATCGCGACGACCGGCTGTCCGTCAGGGGCGGTGCAGACGCGGCTGCGGCTGAACCAGTACGACGAGGCTCGGCAGGTCGCCGGCCAGTACCAGGAGATCTTCGGCCGGGAGAACTACTTTCTGGAGCTGATGGATCACGGCCTCGGTATCGAGCGGGAAGTCAGGGAAGGGCTGCTGCGGCTGGCAAAGGACCTGAGCATCCCACTGCTGGCCACGAACGACGCGCACTACATCACCGAGGACCAGGCCGACGCCCATGACAACCTCCTGTGTATCGGGGTCGGCAAGAACAAGGACGACCCGAACCGTTTTCGGTTCAACGGGTCCGGCTACTACTTGAAGACCGCCGCCCAGATGCGCGAGCTGTTCAGCGAGCTGCCGGAAGCCTGCGACAACACACTGCTGATCGCGGAGCGTGTCGAGTCGTACGACGAGGTGTTCGACTACGTCGATGAGATGCCGCAGTACCCGGACGTCCCGGAGGGCGAGACGCAGGAGTCCTGGCTTCGCAAGGAAGTGCTGCGGGGCTTGGCCATGCGCTATGGCGACCCGATCCCGCAGGAGGTCATGGAGCGGTTCGAGACCGAGATGTCGGTCATCGGCCCGATGGGCTTTTCTTCTTACTTTCTCGTGGTGGCCGACATCTGTCGTCACGCCCGGGAGAACGGCATCCCGGTCGGCCCGGGGCGTGGCTCGGCGACCGGCTCGATCGTGGCCTACGCCACCCGGATCACCGAGCTGTGCCCGCTGGAACACGGCCTGCTCTTCGAACGCTTCCTCAACCCTGAGCGCATCAACCCGCCGGATGTCGATCTCGACTTCGACGACCGTCAGCGCGACCAGATGGTGCGGTACGTCACCGACAAGTACGGCGACGCGTACACCGCGATGGTGAACACGTTCGGCAAGATCAAGGCCAAAAACGCGATCAAGGACTCGTCCCGCATCCTTGGTTTTCCTTTCTCTCACGGTGAGCGCATCACCAAGGCGCTGCCGCCGGACGTGCAGGGTAAGTCCATTCCGTTGAGTGGGATCTGGGACAAGGACCATCCGCGCTACGGAGAGGCCGGCGAGATCCGCACCCTGTACGAGAACGA
This sequence comes from Streptomyces sp. MS19, assembly GCF_047200595.1. Classification (NCBI taxonomy): domain Bacteria; kingdom Bacillati; phylum Actinomycetota; class Actinomycetes; order Kitasatosporales; family Streptomycetaceae; genus Streptomyces; species Streptomyces sp. MS19. The sequence goes on from NZ_JBJZOH010000007.1 coordinate 155,905, forward strand.
GCCGGACGTGAAGCGGGTGATGGACACCGCGCGCGGAGTGGAGGGTCTGACCCGTGGTACCGGTGTGCATGCCGCTGCGGTGATCCTGTCGAAGACACGGCTGACCGATCGCATCCCGTTGCACATGCGCGCGGCGGATGGGGTGAAAATCACCGGCTTCGACTATCCGTCCTGCGAGAACATGGGTCTCGTCAAGATGGACTTTCTGGGGTTGCGGAACCTCGGCGTCATCGATCACGCCATCACCAACATCCGTGAGAACCGGGGCGTGAACCTGGCGACCGTGGACCCGATGAACGGCGACGACTCGACCGTCATCATCCCGTTGGATGATGCCAGGACGTACCGGCTGCTGGCGGACGGCAACACGTTCGGCGTCTTCCAGCTCGACGGCGGCGGTATGCGGGCGCTGCTCAAGCTCATGGAGCCGACCCGGTTCGAGGACATCGCCGCCGCCATCGCCCTGTACAGGCCGGGCCCTATGGCTGCGAACGCGCACACGAACTACGCGCTGCGCCAGAACGGCAAGCAGGAACACACCCCTATCCACCCGGAGCTGAAGGAAGCGCTCGACCCGATTCTCGGCTCCACACACCATCTCCTGATCTATCAGGAGCAGATCATGGCCATCGCGAGGCAGCTCGCTGGCTACACCCTGGGCGGCGCGGACATGCTGCGCCGGGCCATGGGCAAAAAGAAGCCGGAAGTGCTGGCCGCCGAATGGGAGAAGTTCCACGGCGGCATGCGGGACAACGGGTACAGCGACGAATCGATCCAGGCCCTGTGGGACGTCATGCTGCCGTTCTCCGGCTATGCGTTCAACAAGTCGCACACCGCCGGGTACGGCCTCGTCGCGTACTGGACCGCTTATCTGAAGGCGAACTATCCGGCCGAGTACATGGCTGCCCTGCTCACCTCAGTTGGAGACGACAAGGACAAGGCCGCCATCTACCTCGCCGATGCCCGCGCCAACGGGGTCAACGTCCTCCAGCCCGATGTCAACGAGTCCATCGCCCAGTTCACCGCCGTCGGAGACGACGTACGGTTCGGGATGCGCGCGGTCCGCAACGTCGGTGACAACGTGATCGACGCGATCGTGAAAGCCCGGCGGGAGCGGGGCAAGTTCGCCGACTTCGCCGACTTCCTCGACAAGGCCGACTTGCCCGCGCTGAACAAGCGGGCAGTGGACTCGCTGATCAAGGCGGGTGCGTTCGACTCGCTCGGGCAGTCACGCAAGGGTCTGGCCGCCATCCACGAGGACGCCATTGACGCGGTGATCCCGGTGAAGAAGGCGGCGGCCTTCGGCCAGGACGACCTCTTCGCGGGCCTGGGTGGGGACAGCGCGGAGCAGGGCCGCGCGTTCGGACTCGACTTTCCGGTGGACGAAGGCGAGTGGCCGCGCAGGCAACTCCTCGCGACCGAACGGGAGATGCTCGGCCTGTACGTCTCGGCGCACCCGCTCGACGGCGCCGAGCACATTCTCTCCTCGGCGCGGGACTGCTCCATCACCGAACTGCACACCTCTGGCCGGACGAGCGGGGAGGTGCAGCTCGCCGGGCTGATCAGCGGCATCCAGCGGAAGATGACCAAGCAGGGCAATCCGTGGGCCATCGTCCAGCTCACCGACCGGGACGGCACGATCGAGGTTTTGTTCTTCCCCGCCTCCTACCAGCTCGTGTCCCACACCTTGGTCGAGGACAACGTGATCAGCGTGAAAGGAAGAATCGAGGACCGCGACGGCACCTTGAACGTGTTCGGCCGGGAGCTGTCCGTTCTCGATGTGACCTCGGCGGAGCACGGCGGACGTCCGCCCGTGCAACTCGAACTGCCGTGGAACAAGCTGAGCGAGCAGGCCGTGTGGGAGTTGAAGCGCATCCTCCAGGCGCACCCGGGCGACTCCCCTGTCCACGTCCGGGTACGCGGGGTGCGGAAGACAACGCTGTACGCGCTGGAGGCACGGGTGGACCCCACGGGCATCGCCTCCGACGTGAAAGCCACGTTCGGCGCTGACGCGTGGGCTGGAGTCTTGTGACGGAACACGCCGACCGGTTGCCGGACGTGGAGTTGCGGACGAGCCTTGCCCGCGACTGCGCGGCGTGCGGAGAGCGAGTGTTGCTCACCGCCCGGTTCGCCCACGCGTGGACGAACCGGTCCGGTCGGCGTGTCAGCGGTGTCAGGGAAGTCGCGCTGTGCGGCTGTACCAGCGCCTCGCCCGAAGCGCGGCTTCTCCTGGCACTGATCGCCGTGGAGGACGGCCCGGACTGGGCGAATCTGCCCGCGTTCGCGGAACTCCTCGACAACTGGCTGCGGAGCGTGCAGGCGGCGCCTGATCCCGACGCGCTCCGCTCGGAGGAGGAGCAGTGGCACGCGGGCGAACTGTGAACCGCGTGGGGTGCGGCGCCTCCGGACGGACCACGTCGCGCTCCCCGGAGCGCGTCAGGTCAGCGACCAGGACCGGGCCGCGACCTCCAGCATCAAGGGCCGGTACAGGCGCCGTGCACGGCCGGCGTCACCCCGTGCCTGGCGGATGGAGCGCCGTACGGCCACCTCGTCCAGCAGACCGGCCCGTCCGAGCCGTGAGCCGTCCATCAGGTTCTCCAGAAGCGGCAGCCCGTGTACGGCCATCGCCTGCTCAAGATCTGCCGCGAAGTTCTCCCGCAGTGGCGGTTCGGTGACCTCCGCCGACAGTCCGAGGCGTTCCATCCTCACGCGCAGCAGCCGCTTCCTCAGCCGCCACTCCAACGGCAGGGACTCGCCGAACCGCAACAGGCCAGGGTCTGCCAGCGGGCTGACCGGCCACAGTCCGTGGCGCATCGCGACGGGGGAATGCGCCGCCAACCCGCTCAGGGCTGACACCGACAGCACTGAGGCAGGCGCCAGACCGCGACCGATCAGCGGCAGGCTCTCCAGAGCCGTACGGCCCAGTTCCGCACCAGGATCGGGCGTGCGCCACGCCTCCCCGGTCAGCTCGCGCTCCTCAGGACGCAGTGCGAGCAGTTCGTCACCGCCCACTCCGGTCCAGACCCACCGGACGCCCGCCTCGCGCCAGGCTGTGTACAGCACCTCCAGGGCCTCGGTGTAGGCGCCTTCGACACCGACGACCGCGCCGTCGGCACGGGCACCGCCCGGAGCGAACGGCAGGTGCTCGCTCAGTGGCACCAGTATGTCCGTGCCCCAGCCCGCCGCTGCCGCCATCTCAGCCCGGCGGCGACGCTGTTGCTCACCGGGAGGACCGCTCAGGAGTAACGCCCCGATTTGCACAGGAGTTGTCGTGGCGGTGGACAGTGCCTGGGCGACGGTGGAACTGTCGAACCCTCCCGAGCACTCCACCGCGCCACGAGACGCGTCGAACGCGCGCCTGGAAATGATGTCTTTCACCTGGCCGTCGAAGTAGGCCACCGGGTCCGCACCCGGACGGAGCGTGCGCGGAAGGACATGCCGGGCCGGCGAGGGGTAGCGGATGCCCAAGCTGCCTCCTGGCGACCACGTGGCCACCGCACGTTCCGTGAGCCGCCGCACGCCGCACAACAGGCTGCGGCTGGAGTAGTGGGGCCGGTACGTCAGGTACGAAGTAGCCATGACCGGATCAAGCACGGGCGGCCCCTGCACCGACAGCAGGTCAGTGAGATCCCAAGACACGTGCAGGCTTTCCTCGCCGACGCCGAGGTACAGCGGAGCTACACCGTGTGCTCCGGACGTCAATGAGACCGGACCGTCATCCGGTAACCGCACTATGACTGCGGGAAGCGGCCAGGCGCCGGTCTCCTCCAGCACTCTGATTCCCGTCTCCCCCTCCACGGTTCGTACGCGCGGTTCGCCGCTGTGTTGCCGCTCACGAACCACCAGATGGGCACCGTCGTTTCCCCGGACCCAGATCTGTTCTACTGCCAGATGGGGGAACCCCTCGATCCACGAGCCCTCACGCCACCACCGCAGACCATCCCCTTCCCAAGTCCCCGTCGTCTTACCCCTGGTGAGAGACGCTTTGAGCAAGTGTTCTCCTTCCCGGAGTCGCCCATGGGTGGACACCGGAACGGTGTCCACCCATGGGAAACGGTTCAGATGTCGTCTTCCTCCGTCTGTGTGTCCGAGTCGCCGTCCTTCTTGCTGTAGAGCTGGTCGTACGTCGGAACCTCCTCGACAGCCGGGGCCGTGAACAGGGAATCCAGGGGTTGATCCATCGCGGAACTCCTTCCTCGCAGCACAAGAACTACCCAGGCGAGTGGCACAGGAGACCTGGCTCGCATATGTCGTGCCGACAAACGACAGTCACGGTCAGGGAACGGTTCGCATAAGGCGGCCGTATCCGCCGCCGTCACTCCCCGCCGGGGGATGCAGCAACTTTTTGACACGGCGCACGAGCAGCCGAGTACTTCTTCTGTGAGTACCTGGCCGGCGAAGCGGACAACAGGGACCCGGCCGAGAACGTCGATGTGATGTGGGTCCCCGCGAACGAGGTGCCCCGCTTCATCCCCGTCGATACGATCTTCCCACCCATCCTGGCTGTTCTGGAGGAGCAGACATGACGCAGCAGAACGCGGAAGAGCGGCCGGGGGTTGCTGCCGCGATCGTCGTTCATGAAGGGCGTGTGCTGATGGTGCGGCGCCGGGTCAGCGAAGGGGAGCTTTCCTGGCAGTTCCCGGCCGGCAAGATCGAGCCGGGCGAGGAGCGCGAGGTCGCCGCCGTGCGGGAGACCCAGGAGGAGACGGGGCTGACCGTGGAGGCGGTCAAGCTGCTCGGCGAGCGCGTCCATCCCAAGACGGGCCGCCTCATGTCCTACACAGCCTGCCGGATTCTGGGCGGCACAGCTCACGTCGCCGATACCGACGAGCTGGCAGAACTCGCCTGGGTCGCCCACGGCGACATCCCGGAGTACGTGCCCTACGGGCTGTTCGAACCGGTGCAGGAGTACCTCGACGGGGCCCTGCTTCCGTGAGCTGTTCCAGGACGCGGCCGGGTGCTGCCGAGAGGGATGCCGTCGTGTTGGCGACGGCCGGTGGTCGCACGGCGGGACGTGTGGACCACCGGCCGTGGGGCGTCAGTCGGCCAGTTCGCCGGTCCGGACGGCGCCGACGAAGGAACGCCATGCGTGGTCCGTCACGGTGAGGGTGGGGCCCTCGGGGGTCTTGGAGTCACGGACGGGGACGGTGCCCAGGGCGGCGGCCGAGGGGGACCACTCGATGCAGCCGCCGCTGGACGAAGCGTTGTCAGAGGATCCAGCTCAGTGCCCAGTCGGAGACGGGTAATCCGCTCCCACCGTCGTGAGGACTGCGGCACGTCGGCGTTCGCGGACGGCGCGGAGTTCGAGGGTGGTTTCCGCTTGTCGGCGGAAGCGCGGCCGGCTGGCAACGAAGGTGAGAGCGAAGAGCAGGAAGCCCCGCCGCCCGTCCACCGCAGGGGAACGACGGACGGACGGGGCGGTGTGGGAGGTCAGTTCGCAGCCACGCCCAAGCAGGGCGCTGTCACCGGGGCACCGTCGTGTACCGCGTTGGGCCGGCTGGCGGGGATGCGACAGCGGGCATCCCCTTCGGGAACGCTGAGAGATCAGGCGCTTGTGTCAGACCGAGGCCCCGACAGCGCTCCGAACCGTCCTTCCAAATCCGTGACGTGCTCGGCACGGCGGCCCATGAGATAGACCTTGGTGCGCGTGCGCTGCACTTCGTGGACCAACTCGAACCCTTGGGTTCGGTAGTACCTCACCAGCCCGGGGAAGTGGCAGCCACGGCGAACCCAGGTGCGCCCCTGCCCCGCTGCCCGGTTCACAGCCCAGAGCGCCATCACGGTTCCCGGCTTCACATCGCGGTAGGCGGGATCGGTGACGGTCGTGTACAGGTAGTGAGCCGGCTCGTTCAGTTCCTCTTCCGTCGTGTCGAGGATGAAGAATTCCTCACCCGCCGTCATGTTGCGCCGGTAGCCCCAGGAGAGTTCGTACCGCAGGTAGTCGGTGAGGGGGCGGGCGAGGATGTGGACGCGGTACATGCGCTTGCCCGCCCGTACGGCGTCCCCGACCGTCGTCACCCAGCTGTCGGTCCGGTAATTCTCGGGCTGCGGTTCGCCGGCGAGGAAAGCCTGGTACGCCGCCACCCCGCCCGACTTGCCATAGTCGTCCAGCGTCTCCAGCCGGAACGCCTCCCGCTCGAAGTCGTGGAGCCAATCTCCCAGTGTCTTGGATGAGGTTGTCACGCACTGCCTTTCGGATGAGGTCGGCAGGGACCTCGACCAGAGTCTCGTGGGCCGGAACCGTCAGCCCGTGCTCGGCCAACTCAGTGCCCTGGATGGCCAGGGTGCCACGGTCCGTGGCGTAGATGGCCGGGCACTCGCCACTTTCGCACTCGCCCACCAGCCGTGTCAGCTTCATGGTCAGCCCCTCCCACCCGTTGTGTCGTGTCCGATCTTCGCGGCCGTCACCCAGAGGTGCAAGGAGCTTTCGTTTCCGTTACTGGAAACCGGCGTCAGCGCGGTCCGGCGGAGACAAGTGGCGGTCGATGACCGCTAGCTGAGTCGGCGATCCACCGGCGGGAGGGGCGGGCGCGGCTCAGGACGGACCCTCAGGCGCTTCGCTGAAAGGACGGTCGGTGGTCCCACGGTGGGACGTGTGGACCACCGGCCGTGGGGCGTCAGTCGGCCAGTTCGCCGGTCCGGACGGCGCCGACGAAGGAACGCCATGCGTGGTCCGTCACGGTGAGGGTGGGGCCGTGGGGGGTCTTGGAGTCACGGACGGGGACGGTGCCCAGGGCGGCGGCGGAGGGCGACCACTCGATGCACGTTCCGCCGGATGAGGAACTGTACGAGGAGCTTGTCCAGTTGCGGATTGCGTGGGATGGGGTCTCGTTCATGGGGGCTCCTGGCGTTTCGCTGCCGATGGCCGGTGGTTCCACTGTGGGACGTGTGGACCACCGGCCGTGAGTCGTCAGTCGGCCAGTTCGCCGGTCCGGACGGCGCCGACGAAGGAACGCCACGCGCCGGTAGGCACGGTCAGCGTGGGGCCGTGGAGGTTTTTTGAGTCGCGTACTGGGATGAGACCGTGGTGGATCACGGACGGGGAGCACTCGATGCACTCTCCCCCCGCTGATGTGCTGTAGGAGGACCTGACCCACGCGAGTGCTGACTGACCTCGAACCGGGTTCATGACAAGTACTCCTTGCGAATTGTGTCGATGATCGCCAGCGACTCACCGGGGGGACGCGCGTGGGCCATCAGTCGTTCGTACTGCCGCATCCACGCTTCCACGACTGGTGCCACCCGGCAAACTCGGCCGCCTTGCGGATCTTCCGTGTAGAGGATAGATGGCTCGCCGTCAAAGGTCAGCAGAGTAAACGGTGCGGAGTGCACGCCCGCCTCGCCTGCGGAGTTGGGAACCACTTGCACGTCGATGCCGGGGCGCTCGGCGGCGCGCAGGATGTACGCCAACTGTTCTGCCATGACCGCAGATCCACCCACGTGCGCGCGCATGCAAGCCTCATGCAACACGGCCCAGAGCGCTGGTGGCCGATCCTGGTCCAGGATCTCCCTGCGCTTTATGCGAGCCGTGACCTTTTCATGGATTACCTCCTCCGGCACGGACGGATGACCGGCGCGAAAGATGGCATGGGCGTATTCCGGTGTCTGGAGAAGCCCGATGACTGTCGTCGTTGCGAAGCCGAGAATGCCCGATGCCGTCCGCTCCAACTGGACGTACGGCATGAACTGCTGTGGGTGATCGCCCTCCTCCATCCGCTGGCGCATGAGGGCGAACAGGCCGTTGGTGCCGAACGCCTTGTCGCATCCGGCCGCGAACGCGGCGCTGGGGCTGAGCTTTCCGGACTCGACCTGGCTGACGTAGGACTCCGTGTAGCCCGCCGCCTTGCCGAGGTGCTTCTGCGTGAGATTCCGCCCGAGGCGCACGGTGCGGACATCGGCCCCGAAGCGCTGGAGGGGAGTTCTGAAGTCTTCGGAGTCAGGTGCCTCGCTCATGCTGTTGACCTCCTGCTTTGCGCGTGACGCTGACGCTCTTGCTGCTGAGCGCCTTTACGGTTTCGGCTGAAGTGTCGCCAAGAGAAGCACATCTGCGTTGCTCTGGGTACCGGACAACTTGCGGTCGGTGGTTGGCCGCTGGAGTGAGGAGAGGTGCCATGTCACGCAGGGGAATGGCGCGGTGAGCGAGCTGCCCCAAGCCGCCGGGGGGCGGCCGGGGTCGGAGAATGTGGGGGACCAGCGGAAATGTGATGAACCGGTGGTCGGGGACGGCCAGTCGGGTGAGTCGCCCGAGCTGGGGGATATCGCGGAATGTAAGCGGCGGGGCGCTGTCCTGCATGCTGAATTCGAACGTTTGAATGCGGAGATCGTCGCCCACCTGGCCATGTTGAGGCGGCGATGATCGAACCGCGTTATGAGGCTGAAGTCTGGGGCGGCGATGCCGCCAGGAGCGTGCAACTCGGCGCGCACGCCGCTGTTTCGCGGCGGCTCGTCCTGTGGTGGCTGCGCGGTCAGGCGCTGCGGGTGGCGGACGGACTCGATCCCGATCCCGCGCGCGGCCGGTACCCCGGGGCGATGGCCGTTGTCTCCTCGGTGCCTGGCCGGGATGCGCCGACCATGTTGCGGCGGTGGGCGGCGGACCTCGGGCGGCAGGAGCAGGCCGCGTGGTACCTCGCGGCCGGGGTGCAGTTCCGCCTGGCCGTGCAGGACGGCGACGGCTGCTGGTACGTGCTGCTCGCGCGGCAGATGGCGCGGCGGGAGCGGTTCATCGAGAAGAGAGGGAGGAAAGCCGAGTGGGCGGCGATATGACGACGACGCGTGTACGGATGTGTCGCGGGTGGGTGTATGTGCCGGGGAGGCTGGCCGCGTTGCTCGGGGAGCACGCCGAGGAGCTTCCGCCCGGTGTGGTGCGGTGCGAGCTGGCCGCGCATGAAGGCGGTGCGCACCATGTGTACGTGGCGGACCTGGACGGCCCCGACTCCGGCGCGATCTGGGCGGCCTGGCAGTCCGGGCAGCCGCTCGGCCTGACCGTGCTGCCCGACTGCCCGAGCCGCAACGGCCCCCCGGGCGTCCGGCAGGAGGTGTGCTGCTTCTTCGCCGGGCACGGCGGCCCGTGCTCGTGGGACGTCGCCGACCCGCACGGCGGCTGACCGGTCGGCCCGCCGTCCCGGGCGCGGGAGAGGGGCGGCGGGCATACCGGCGGGCGGTTGGGGGCAGTCATCCTCCGAAACGGCCCGGCGGCATCTTGTCACCGGGCCAGGGCCGGTTAGCCTTGGCTGCGAGGCGGGTCCGGCGGCCCGCCGAACTGTTGTGACGAGCGCGAGGACGGGGACACGTGCCTACCGGCAAGGTGAAGTGGTTCAACAGCGAGAAGGGCTTCGGCTTCCTCTCCCGCGACGACGGCGGCGACGTCTTCGTCCACTCGTCCGCCCTGCCCAGCGGCCTCGACACCCTGAAGCCCGGTCAGCGCGTGGAGTTCGGCGTCGTCGCCGGTCAGCGCGGCGACCAGGCGCTGTCCGTCGTCCTGCTGGACCCCGTGCCGTCCGTCGCCGCCGCGCAGCGCCGCAAGCCGGACGAGCTGGCGGGCATCGTGCAGGACCTGACGACGTTCCTCGAAGGCATCTCGCAGCAGCTCGAACGCGGCCGGTACCCCGACAAGGCCAGCGGCCGGAAGGTCGCCGGCATGCTCCGCGCGGTCGCCGACCAGCTCGACGTCTAGTGCTGTGACCGGAAAGGTTCACCGACTCACGACGCCCGGCACGGCCCCTCGCTGCGTTACCGAATCGCGCGAGTACGGCCGAGTACGAGCTGCGATCCGGTGCCTTGCGATGCACCGCACCGAACGCCGTGACCCGGCAAACCTTCCCGGCCACAGCACTAGAACGCGCCCGGCAGCGTGGGCGGCACGAGGTCCTCGGCCGCCGCCCGCGCCAGCAGTTCCCGTACCGCCGCCTGGCCCGTGTCGCCCAGGTCGGCGGTGAACTCGTTGACATACAGCGCGATGTGCTGCTTCGCCACGTCCGGGTCCATCTCCTGCGCGTGCGCCAGCACGTAGTCCGCGCTCGCCGCCGGGTCGGCCCACGCCTGCCGCACCGAGGCGCGGATCGCGTCCGTCACGGCACGCAGCCGCTCCTCGCCCAGCGACCGCTTCGCGATGATCGCGCCGAGCGGGATGGCGTGCCCCGTCGTGTCCTCCCAGAACTCGCCCATGTCCGCCACGCGGTGGAGCCCGTAGTCCTGGAACGTGAAACGCGCCTCGTGGATCACCAGACCGGCGTCCACCCGGCCGTCGCGCACGGCGGGCATGATCTCGTGGAACGGCATCACCCGCACCTCGCCCACCCCGCCCGGCACCCGCGCCGCCGCCCACAGCCGGAACAGCAGGTAGGCCGTCGACTTCACGCTCGGCACCGCGACCGTCCGGCCCGTCAGGTCCTCCGGCGACGCCGCGCCGCGCGTCAGCACCAGCGGGCCGCAGCCCCGGCCGAGCGCGCCGCCGCACGGCAGCAGCGCGTACTCGTCGAGCACGTACGGCAGCACCGCGTACGACACCTTCAGGATGTCGCCCTCGCCGCGCTCGGCCAGCCCGTTCGTGATGTCGATGTCCGCGAACGAGACGTCCACGGGCGGCGCCCCCGGCACCAGGCCGTGCGCCCAGGCGTGGAAGACGAACGTGTCGTTGGGGCAGGGCGAGTAACTGATGCGCAGGGGCGAGGCGTTCACGGTCACGGCTGCTCCTCGTGCAGAGGGTGGTCGTCCACGCCGTCCCGCAGGACGGGGGCGACGGCGGTGAAGGTCCTGGTCAGGGCGGCGAGCGCCTCGGCGACGCGCCAGGCGGCGCGGTCGCGCGGCCCCACCGCGTTCGACACCGCGCGGATCTCCAGGAACGGCAGCCCGTGCAGCACGGCGGCCGACGCGACCCCGAAGCCCTCCATCGCCTCGGCGGCCGCGCCCGGATGCCGGGCGGCCAGCTCGGCGGCGCGGGCTGCCGTACCCGTGACGGTGGAGACGGTCAGCACCGGCGCGAGCACCGCGCCCGCCGTCTCCGCGACGACCCGCGCGAGGGCGGCCGGGGGGTGGTGGACGACGGTGCCGTAGCCGAGCGCCGCCGCGTCGGCGAAGCCCTCGTCCGTCTCCGAGCCGAGGTCGGCGGCCACGACGCGGGAGGCGACGACGCTGCCGCCCACCGGCACCACGTCCGCGAAGCCGCCCGCGATCCCGGCGGACACCACCAGCCCGTAGTCGCCGGGCGCGAGGGCGAGGGCCGTCGCGGTGGCGGCGGCAGCAGCGGCGGGACCGGCGCCGGAGGCGAGCACGTCGAGGGTGACGGGCCCGGTCGGCACGGCCACGTCACGGATGTCCAGGCCGCCGGCGCCCGGCGACGCCTGGCGCCGTACCGCCGCGTCCGCACCGGCGGCGGCCAGCACCGCGTCACGTTCGGCGTCGACCGCCGTCACGACAAGGACACGCATGCCGGGCCCCTCTCTCGGTTTCTCAGTCCTCGTGGTCCTCGGGCGCGAGCCGGACGCTCCACGTGCCCTGGAGGAGACCCAGCGCGTTGGCCTGGAGCTCCTCGGCGGTGGCGGCCTGCCCGAGGTCGCCGTCCGAATCGTCCTGCAACTGGCCCACGGTCAGGTCGAGCGAGCCGTCCTCGGGCATCGCCACCCCGTACTGCTCCCACTGCCGCGCCTCGGCGAACAGCTCGTCCGTGTCGAACGTCTGGTAGGTGCTGGTGTACGGGTCCTGCTGCTGGTGCGGCATCCCGTTGAGCAGCAGCACCCAGCCGTCGTCCGCGACCTCCGGGTCCACGCCGATGCGGAACGTGTCGCCCGACCTGGTGGCGAACTCCGGGCTGTCGTCCGGCGTCACACAGTCGTCCGCGCGGTCGGCGTCGATACCGTCGCCGTGGTAGCAGTCGTGGTCCGCCTCGAACGAGTCGGTGTGCGTGTTCAGCGTGAAATGGGCGCTCGGCGTCGGCTTCTGGCACGCGGCGAGCACGACGAATCCCAGCGAAACAGCGCCGACGGCAACAGTGGTGCGGATGGCCCGGCGGCCCCGGCTCGTGGAGATCGCAGTCATGCGGGCAGGGTACCCGCGCGCCGGGACGTCACCGGACGCGGGGGTGCGGCGTGCCGCGCCGCGCGGCGCTCAGCAGGCCGCGCGTCGCCAGCACCGTCCCCACCAGCACCAGGACGGCCGCCACCGCCATGCCCAGCGTCCCGTCCAGCGGCAGCGAGATGCCGATCGCGCCGCCCACCACCCACGACATCTGCACCGCCGTCTCCGACCGCGCGAACGCCGACGTCCGCACCACCTCCGGCACGTCCCGCTGGATCATCGCGTCCAGCGACAGCTTGCCCATCGCCTGGCAGATCCCCGCCACCGCGCAGACCGCCACCACCGTCACCGCGCTGTACGCGACCGCCGCCGCCGTCGTCACCGTCAGCGCCGTCAGCAGCATCGTCAGCAGGATCAGCTCGGGCGCCCGGTCGCGCAGCCAGCTGCCCAGCAGGTTGCCCGCCGCGTTGCCCGCGCCCGCCGCCAGGCCCACCAGGCCAAGCGAGAACGCCGCCGACAGCCCCGGCAGCGACTCCGTGCGCAGCAGGAACGCCATGAAGAACAGCAGGAAGCCCGACAGCGCCCGCAGCGACGCGTTCGCCAGCAGCGCCTTCGCCACCGACGAGCCCGGCGCCCGCAGCAGCCCGCCCCGCGCGCCGTCGTCACGCTCCCGCGCGAGCGCGGCGCGCGTCTCCCGCAGCTCCGCCAGGTGGTACGTCCGCTCGCCGCGCGCCAGGTCCACCTGCCCCGGGAGGCGGAAGGAGAGGAACGCGCCCGTCACGGTGACGGCGCAGGCGGCGTACAGCGGCCACCGCGAGCCCAGCGCGCCCAGCGCCAGACCCACGGGCGCGGCGGCGCCGGCGGAGATCAGACCCGTCAGCGTTATCCGCGCGTTCGCCTTGACGAGGGAGACGCGCGACGGCAGCAGCCGTGGCACCACCGCGGCCCGCACGATGTTGTACGCCTTCGAGCACACCAGGACGCCGAGCGCCGCCGGATACAGCGCCAGGCCACCGCCCGCCACCGCGCCCGCGATGACCAGCGCCAGCACGCCGCGCGCCAGCAGCGCCGCCGCCATCGCCGCGCGGCGGCCGTGCGGCACCCGGTCCAGCAGCGGCCCGATGACCGGCGCGAGGAGGATGAACGGCGCCATCGTGATCGCCAGGTACAGCGCCACCCGGCCGCGCGCCTCCGCCGTCGGCACGGAGAAGAAGATGGTCGAGGCGAGCGCCATCGTGATGAGCATGTCCCCGGCCGAGTGCACCGCGTGCAGCTCGATCAGCTTGGACAGGCCCGACTCGCCCGCGCCCTCGGCCGTCGTCGCCCGCCTGATGCGGCGGCCGACGAACACGGGGAAGGCCCGCAGGGCGTGCCCGCCCACCCGGGCCGTGCGGGCCAGGCGGCCCGAGCCGGTCTTGTTCTGGGTGTCGGACGAGCTGCCACCAGCCACGGCCTCAAGCCTACGGGCAGCGGGCCCGGCGGTTCGTGCTTCGCGCATGGCATTTACCTGGGTTTCCGCGGCGGGTACGTCGCTGTTCGAGAGGGCCGACAGGGCACGCCGCCCGCCTCCGCCGGGGAACCGGCGGCGTGTTGTGCCGTTCCGTCTACCCCGCCGCCCGTCACGCATCCGTACGGGTCCGCTACAGCCGTCCGGGCGCCCGTCCCCCCGTCGCGGGACGCGCGCGTCGGCCGGTCGGGGTGTGCGGTAGCGTGGGCGTCCGGTGCGCCTTGCCTCGTTCAGCATGACGTCGCAGCGGTCCCCAGCGTCCGCTCCGTCGGCTCCGTTCGCCCTCAGGCGCCCGCACCGGTACGACGGCGGAGGAGAGAGAGTTCTCGTGAATGCTGGGATGCGAAGCCGTACGCCCGACCGGCTCTGCGCCGAGGCGGTGGACGTGGCCCGCGAAGCAGCCGCGGAGGCGGCGCACCCGCAGCCGCTCGGCGCGTATCTCGGTGCCGTCGCCGAGGGCGACCGGCTGGTGACCCACCTCTTCGCCGCCGAGGACCCCGGCTACTCCGGCTGGCGCTGGGGCGTGACCGTCACCCGCGCGGCGCGCGCCAAGTACGTCACGGTGGACGAGGTCACGCTCACACCCGGCCCTGACTCGCTGCTCGCGCCCGCCTGGGTGCCCTGGCACGAACGGCTGCGCCCCGGCGACCTCGGCCCCGGCGACCTGCTGCCCGCCGAGGACGACGACCCCCGCCTCGAACCGGGCTGGGAGGCCACGGCCCCCGAACAGGAGACGGCCGAACGCGCCACCGTCACCGACGTCGCGCTCCAGCTCGGCTTCGGCCGCCCGCGCGTCCTGTCGTGGCTCGGCGCGCAGGAGGCCGCCGACCGGTGGGAGGAGGCGTTCGGGCCGGAGACGGCGATGGCGCAGGCGGCGCCCGCCGGGTGCGTCAGCTGCGGCTTCCTGCTGCCGCTGGCGGGCTCGCTGCGCCAGGCGTTCGGGGTGTGCGCGAACGAGTACTCCCCGGCGGACGGGCGGGTCGTGTCGCTCGCCTACGGTTGCGGCGCCCACTCGGACGCGGAGCAGCCGAAGCACCAGCAGCCCCCGCCGCCGGTCATCGACCACCTCGGCGCCGACCCGCTCTGACGCCCTCGCCCGCGCGTGCCGCGGGCGGGTGTCCCGGGGGTGGCCGGGGCGCTGACCAGGGGCGGCAGGTGGGGCCGCGCACCGGCATCCGGCGGGGGTCCGCGTACCCGGTACTGTCGCTCCCGTGACGACCGACCAGCACGACGATCCCTTCGGCACCGGACGCCTGCGTTCCGGTGTGCTGAGCGCATGGACCGCCTCGTCGGCCAGGTTCCGCGAGGACGCCAACGCCGAGGAGGACCTGGCGCGCGGCGGCTACCGCGACCGGCTCGTCGTCGAGCTGGCGCAGAACGCCGCCGACGCCGCGGCCCGCGCCGACGCGGAGGGCCGCCTGCTGCTCGACCTGCGCGACGGCGTCCTCACCGCCGCCAACACCGGCGCCCCCCTCGACGCGGCGGGCGCCGAGTCCCTGTCCACCCTGCGTGCCTCCGCGAAGCGCGACCCTGAGGGACCAGGCGGCACCGTGGGCCGCTTCGGCGTCGGCTTCGCCGCCGTCCTCACCGTCAGCGACGAGCCCGCCGTCGCCAGCGCGGGCGGCGGCGGTATCCGCTGGTCGCTGCGCGAGGCCGCCGAACTGGCCCGCGCCACCGCCGAGGACAACGACGCGCTGCACGCCGAGCTGGACCGCCGCGCCGGGCAGCGGCACGCCGTACCCCTGCTGCGGCTGCCGTTCCCCGACCCGGACGCGGCCGTCCCCCAGGGCTACGACACGGCCGTCCGCCTGCCCCTGCGCGACGCCGCCGCCGAGGACCTCGCCAACCGGCTGCTCGACGCCGTGGACGACACGCTGCTGCTCGCCCTCCCCGGGCTGACCGAGATCACCGTCACCACCCCGAGCGGCCGACGTACCCTGACCCGCGCCCAGTTCGGCCCGTACACGCAGATCACCGAGGAGCCGGGACCGGCCGGCAGCGCCGTACGGTCCACCCGCTGGCGCGTCGCCACCGCCGGCGGGGAGGCCGCACCCGAGCTGATGGCCGACCGGCCGCTCGAAGAGCGCGAACGCACCCACTGGTCCGTCACCTGGGCCGTCCCCGTCGACGCCGAGGGCGCCCCCGCCGCGCCCGCGAGCGCGCCCGTCGTCCACGCCCCGACGCCCACCGACGACGCGCTCGGCCTGCCCGCCCTGCTGATCGCCAGCTTCCCCCTCGAACCGACGCGGCGGCACGTCGCGCCCGGCCCCCTCACCGACTTCCTGCTGGAACGCGCCGCCGACACCTACGTCTCCCTCCTCACCGACTGGCGGCCCGTCACCACCGGGACGCTCGCCCTCGTCCCCGGGCCCCTCGGGCGCGGCGAACTCGACGGCGCGCTGCGGGCGTCGCTGCTCGACCGGCTGCCCGGCGCCGCGTTCCTCCCGGGCGCCGCGCCGCACGCCGAGGGCGCGCCCGAGGCGCTGCGGCCCAGGGAGGCCGAGCTGGTGGAACGGGCGGGCGCGGAGACCGTCGCCGTGCTCGCCGAGCTGTTCCCCGTCCTGCTGCCCGCCGGGCTCGAACGGCGCGCGGAGCTGCGGGTCCTGGAGGTGGCGCGCGTACCGCTCGGCGAGGCGATCGACCGGCTCGTGGGCGTGGAGCGGCCCGCCGAGTGGTGGTGGCGGCTGTACGAGTCGCTGGCCGGGGTCGATCCGGAACTGCTGACGGGCCTCCCGGTGCCGCTCGCGGACGGCCGCACCACCATCGGGCCGAGCCGCGTCCTGCTGCCCGTGCCGGGGACCGACCCGGCGGACCTCGGGCGGCTCGGGCTGAGGATCGCCCACCCCGAGGCGGCGCACCCGCTGCTGGAGAAGCTCGGCGCCGCGCCCGCGACGCCGCGCGCCGTCCTGACGAGCCCTCAGGTGCGGGCCGCCGTCGCCGCGTCGGCCGACCCGGACCCGGACGTGTGGGACGAGGACGCCGTACCGGCCGCCGAACTGGCCGGGATCGTCCTGGCGTTGGTGCGGGACGCGGGCCTCGGGCCCGGCGACGAGCCGTGGCTGTCCGCGCTCGCCTTGCCCGACGAGGACGGCGAACTGTCGCCCGCCGCCGACCTCGTGCTGCCCGGCAGCCCGTTCGCCGGGATCATGCGTGCCGGTGAACTGCCCGCCTGCGACGACGCGTTGGCGGCCGAGTGGGGCGCCGTGACCCTGGCCGCCGTGGGCGTGCAGGCCGACTTCGCGACCGTGCGCGCCTCCGACGTCGTGCTCGACCCGGACGACCTCGAACCGCGCGACTCCTCCTGGGACGAGCCCGACGACGTCGGACTGCTCGACTCCGTGGACGTCTGGTGCGAGGAGGTCCTCGACGCCCTGCCCGACGCGGATCTGCCGCCGGTCGCCACCGAGGTCGTCGGCATCCGCGACCTGGAACTCGTGGACGACGCCGCCTGGCCGCGGGCCCTCGCCCTGATCTCCGGCTCGCCCGCGCTGCGCGCCGCCCTCACGACGCCGCTGCGCGTACGCATGCCGGACGGCACGGTGGAGCGGGCGCGTTCGTACACCGCCTGGTGGCTGCGTGGGGCGCCCGTCCTCGACGGGCGGCGGCCGGCGGGGCTGCGCGCCGCCGGGGGAGACCCGCTGCTCGCCGGGCTCTACGAGGACGCGGACACGGCCGACGTGGACGACGAGGTGCTGCACGCCCTCGGCGTGCGGACCAGCGCCCGCGCGCTGCTCGCCGAGCCGGGCGGCGCGGCCGACCTGCTCGCGCGCCTGGCCGACCCGGACGTGGCGGTGACGCCCGCCCAACTGCACGGTCTCTACGCCCTGGTGGCCGAGCTCGACCCGGAGGCCGTCACGCTGCCCGACGAGCTGCGGGCCGTCGTGGACGGCGAGCCCCGCGTCGTCCCCGCGGCGTCGGCGCTGGTCGCCGACGCCCCCGACCTGCTGCCGCTGGCGACGGGCCGGGCGCTGCTGCCCGTACCGCCGGAGCTGGCCGCCGACCTGGCGGCGGTCCTGGACGTGCGGCCGCTCAGCGCCGCGCTGCCCGCGCCGCCGCCCGAGGACGGCACGGAACGGGAGGTGCCGGAGGCGGCCCGCGAGCTGCTGGGCACCGACACCCCGGCCACCTATGTCGAGCACGACGAACTCGTCGTGGACGGCACGGAGATCGAGTGGCGGCTGACGGCGGACGGCGTGCTGCACGCGGCGACGTTCGAGGGCCTCGCGGCCGGGCTCGCCTGGGCGACGGGCCGCTGGCCGCGCCGCTTCGAGCTGGCGGCGCTGCTGGAGGACCCGGCGCGGGCGGCGGAACTGGAGACGGCCCGGTGGTTCGACTGACCGGCGCGCGGGCCGCCCTGGTCGCCGCGCTGCCGGCGTTCGCCCTGGCGGCCTGCGGCGGAGACAGTGACCCGGAGCCCGAGCGCGAGCCCGAACCGGAGTCCGCCGTCGCGGAGTTCTGGCGGCCCGCGCCCGGCACGCCCTGGCAGTGGCAGCTGTCCGGCACGCTCGACACGACCGTGGACGTGCCGGTGTACGACGTGGACGGCTTCGAGACGAGCGCCGCGCAGGTCGCCGAGCTGCACGAGCGCGGCACCCGCGTCATCTGCTACGTCAACGCGGGCGCCTGGGAGGACTTCCGCCCCGACGCCGACGCGTTCCCGGAGGAACTGCTCGGCGAGGGCAACGGCTGGCCGGGCGAGCGCTGGTTCGACATCCGCGCACTCGACACGCTGCGCCCGCTGCTGGCCGCACGCTTCGACATGTGCCGCGACAAGGGCTTCGACGCGGTGGAGCCCGACCTGCTGGAGGGCTGGACGAATGACACCGGCTTCCCGCTGACGGCGGACGACCAGCTCGCGTTCAACCGCATGGTCGCGGAACTCGCCCACGAGCGCGGCCTGTCGGTCGGCCTGAAGAACGACGGCGCGCAGGCCGCCGAGCTGGTGGACGACTTCGACTTCGCGGTGAGCGAGGAGTGCGCGGCGTTCGGCGAGTGCGCGCTGCTGCTGCCGTTCATCGAGCAGGACAAAGCCGTGTTCCACGTCGAATACGACCTGGCGGCCGACGAGTTCTGCGCGGAGACGACGGCGCTCGGCTTCAGCTCGATGGTGAAGCGCCTCGACCTGGACGCCTGGCGCGACCCCTGCCCGGCCTGAGCCCGGCGGCGCGACGGTCAGGGGCGCTTCCTCGCGGCCGCCGCGAGCAGGACGTCGGCGAGTTCGCGTGGCCGCGAGTACATCGGCCAGTGGCCGGTGTCCATCTCGACCAGCTCCCACCGGGGGCCGGTCAGCAACTCCACGACCTCGGGGAACGGTTCGGGCCAGTCCAGCAGGCATTTCACGTAGGTCGTGGGCAGTTCGGACAGTGAACGGTCCAGGACGGCGGGTTCGGTCAGCGGGGCGCCCGGGTGTGGCGCGGCCTCGGCCAGGAGGCGGGCGAGCTGCGCCTCGGTGAGGCCCTGGCCTCCGAACTCGGCCGGCGCGGGCGGCGGCCAGACGCCGTCGTGCGCCTCGATCGCGGCGAAGATCTCCGCCCCCCTGCCCGACGGGTTGGCGAAGGCGCTGCCGTCGATCGGGATGTTCGCGTCCACGTACACGACGCGGGCGAGCCGGTCGCCGATCCGCGCCGCGGCCTGCCCGACCGGGATGCCCGAGTAGCTGTGGCCGACGAGGACGACCTCGCGCAGGTCCCGCGCCTCGATCGCGCCGGTGATGTCCTCGACGTGCGTCCGCTGCCCCGCCGGGACGCCCTGCCGCGCGCCGAGCCCCGAGAGCGTCAGCGGATGGGCGCCGTGCCCGGCCGCCCGCAGGTGCGGGACGACGTCCGACCACGCCCGTTCGTCCAGCCATGCACCGGACACCAGTACGAATTGCGTCATGGCGGGGAGACTACTCCGGATTCCGGTCCGCGCGGGCGCGGCGCACCCGAACGACCACTTCGAGCAGCACGCACGCCGCCACCGCCACCCCCACGGCCGTCCACGGCAGGAACCAGCCCGCGAGCCGCAGTTCGAAGAACCGCTGGAGCCACGGCACGGCCATCACCAGCAGGAACGCCGCGCCCATCGCCGCGACCAGCAGCACGCGCCACCACGTCAGCGGCCTCGCGATGATCACGACCACCCACAGCGTGATCAGGAACAGCGTCAGCGTCGCCGCGCTCGTCTCGGCCCGCAGCGCGCCGTCCGTCCGCCCCGCGTAGTGCCCGCGCGCGAGCAGGTAGACGGTGAACGTCGCGACGCCCGCGATCAGGCCGAACGGCACGGCGATCCGCAGCACGCGCCGCACGAACCGGGGCCGCGCCCGTTCCGTGGTGGGCGCGAGCGCCAGGAAGAAGGCGGGGATGCCGATGGTCAGCGCGGACAGCAGCGTCAGGTGGCGGGGGAGGAACGGGTAGGGCACGGCCGTGCAGATGACGGCGACGGCCATCACCACCGAGTAGACCGTCTTGGTGAGGAAGAGGCCGGCGACCCGCTCGATGTTCCCGATGACGCGGCGGCCCTCGGCGACGACGGAGGGGAGGGTGGTGAAGTCGTCGTCCATCAGCACGATCTGCGCCACCGCGCGGGTGGCCTCCGACCCCGAGCCCATGGCGACGCCGATGTCCGCGTCCTTGAGGGCCAGCGCGTCGTTCACGCCGTCGCCTGTCATGGCGACGGTGTGGCCGCGTGCGCGGAGGGCGTGGACGAGGGCGCGCTTCTGCTCGGGGGTGACGCGGCCGAGGACGGTGGCCCGTTCGACGGCCGCCTCGCCGTCCCCGCCGTCGTCCTCCGGCAGCGTCCGCGCGTCCACCGGGTGGTCCGCGCCCGGCACGCCGAGGCGGGCGGCCACCGCGCCGACCGACACGGCGTTGTCGCCCGAGACGATCTTGGCGGCGACGTCCTGGTCCGCGAAGTACCGCAGTGTCGCGGCGGCCTCGGGGCGTACGCGCTGTTCGAGCACGACGAGCGCGGCCGGTTCCGGCGGGTGCCGCCGGGCGTCCGCCGGGGCGTCCAGGGCGCGGTCACTGGCGGCGAGGAGGAGGACGCGCAGGCCCCGCGCGTTCAGCCGTTCGGTTTCCACAAGCTGTGGATGGCCTTCCGGCAGCAGCACGTCGGGCGCGCCGAGCAGCCAGGTGCCGGCGCCGTCGCCGCCGGTGAGGACCGCGCCGCTGTACTTGCGGGCCGAGGAGAACGGGAGGGTGTCCGCCGCCCGCAGGCCGTCCGGCGGCGGGCAGGCGTCGGCGATGGCGCGCAGGCTCGCGTTCGGACGCCGGTCGGCGGCGCCCAGCGCGCCGAGGACGCGGCGCGCGCACTCCTCGGACGTGCCGCCGAGCGCGTGCAGCTCCGCCAGGTCCATGCCGCCCTCGGTGAGCGTGCCGGTCTTGTCGAGGCAGACCGTGTCCACGCGCGCCAGGCCCTCGATCGCGGGCAGTTCCTGCACGAGGCACTGGCGGCGCCCGAGCCGCACCACGCCCACCGCGAAGGCGACCGACGTGATGAGGACAAGGCCCTCCGGCACCATGACGACGATCCCGGCGACCATCCGGCGGATCGCCTCGCGCACGTCGGCGCGCTCCACCAGCAGCTGGCTCAGGATCAGGCCGAGCGCGGCCGGGATCATGATGCCGACGCAGTAGCGCAGGATGCGGCCGATGCCGGTGCGCAGCTCGGAGTGGACCAGCGTGAAGCGCGACGCCTCGTCCGCGAGCCGGGCGGCGTACGCCTCGCGCCCGACGCGGGTCGCGGTGAACGCGCCGCCGCCCGAGGTGACGAAGCTGCCGGACAGGATCGCGTCGCCCGGCCGTCTGACGACCGGGTCGGCCTCGCCGGTCAGCAGGGACTCGTCCATCTCCAGGCTGTCGGCCTCGGTCACGGTGCCGTCCACCGGCGCCTTGTCGCCGGGGCCCAGCTCGATCAGGTCGCCGAGCACGATCTCGTGCTGCGCGACGCGCGCGGTGCGGCCGTCGCGGCGTACGGCGGGGCGTGACTCGCCGACGACGGCGAGGCTGTCGAGGGTGTGCTTGGCGCGCAGCTCCTGCACGATGCCGATGGCGGCGTTGGCGATGACGATGAAGCCGAACAGCGCGTCCTGGAGCGGGCCGACGACCAGGACGACGAGGAACAGTGTGCCCATCAGGCCGTTGAAGAAGGTGAAGACGTTGGCGCGGACGATCTCGCCGACGGAGCGGGAGGAACGGGTGGGGATGTCGTTCACCCGGCCGTCCCGGACGCGTTCGGCGACCTCGGCCGCGGACAGTCCGGGCGCCGCCCCGTTCTCCGTCATGCGACGAAGGTAGCCGGGCGGTCGCGCTCAGTCGGCCTGACGCTCCCGGGCCGCGCGGATCGCGGCGTCGCGGCGGCGGACGAACCAGATGCCGAACGTGCCGAGGCCCGCGCCCGCCAGACAGCACCACAGCCACCACGTGTGCCCGTGGTCGTCGAACCAGCCGTAGAAGGGGAGCTGGGCGACGAAGAGGACGGCCCAGACGGCGGTGCCGGTGACGATGGTGCCGACCACCGGGCCCTCCAGGGGCTCGGGGGCCTCGCGTTTGCCGTCGGTCAGATTCGCCCAGCGCATGGCGCAAGCGTACTCGGGGGATGCGCGGGGTCCCCGGGGCCGCCGGGGGTGTGCGCGGCGTGGAGGTCTCGTGCGATGCGTCACTCCGACGGCCGAACAGGAATGTACGCAGTCATATGGGCGTAATATCTTTCGTTAGACAAGCTAATGAGTGATGGCGGTGGTGCATGCCCGAGCTGAAGCTGGACGATCCCGAGGACGCCGAGGCGGTCAACGCGCTGCGGATGGGCGTCCTGCGGCTCTCCCGGCGGATGCGGCACCTCAGCGGGGACCGCACGCTGGGGCTGGCCGAACTGTCCGCGCTGGGCACCCTCGCCCGCTGCGGACCGCTCGCCCCCGGCGAACTGGCCCGCAAGGAGCACGTCCAGCCGCCGTCCATGACCCGCATCATCACGCTCCTCCAGGAGCGCGGACTGATCGAGCTGACACCCCACCCGGACGACCGGCGGCAGAAGCTCGTCGCCGTCACCGACCAGGCCGAGGAGGTGCTGGAGGCGAGCCGCAGCCGGCGCAACGCCTGGCTGGCCGGCCTCGCCGCCGAGCTGGACGAGGAGGAGTGGGCCGCGCTCCGCGACGCGGCGCCCGTGCTCCACAAGCTCGCGCACCTCTGAGCCGCACCGAAGAAGGACCGCAGGACGACCGCACCGCAGAACCACCGCACCGCCGAAACACCGCACGACTGTTTCGCACGAAGGAGTGTTGACTTTTGAGTCCGGGACCCGGAGCAGACTCCGCACCCGCACCCCTGACGACCGACAAGATATCCACCTTCAGCTCCTTCCGGGTCCGCAACTACCGGATCCACTTCCTGGGCTCCTCCGTCTCCAACATCGGGACGTGGATGCAGCGCATCGCCCAGGACTGGCTGGTCCACGAACTGACCGGCTCCGCCGCCGCCGTGGGCATCACGATGGCGCTCCAGTTCCTCCCGATGCTGCTGTTCGGCCTCTACGGGGGCGTCCTCGCCGACCGCCTCGACAAGCGGCGCCTGCTGCTCGGCACCCAGGTCGCGCTCGGCGTCACGGGACTGACGCTGGCCGTCCTCACGTTCACCGGCGTCGTCAACGTCTGGCACGTCTACGCCGTCGCGTTCGTCGTCGGCATGGTCACGGTGGTGGACAACCCGGCGCGGCAGACGTTCGTCTCCGACATGGTCGGGCCGCGCCTGCTGCGCAACGCGGTCTCGCTCAACTCGGCGAACTTCCAGTCCGCCCGCCTCGTCGGCCCCGCCGTCGCCGGTGTGATGATCTCCGCGGTCGGCTCCGGCTGGGCGTTCCTCCTCAACGGCCTGTCGTTCGCCGCGCCCGTCATCGGCCTGCTGATGATGCGCACCGCCGAGCTGAACCCCGCCGAGCGCACCCCGCGCGGCAAGGGCCAGCTGCGCGAGGGCCTGCGCTACGTCGGCAGCCGCCCGGACCTGCTGTGGCTGATCGTCCTGGTCGGCTTCATCGGCACCTTCGGGTTCAACGCGGCGATCTGGCTGGTCGCGTTCACCGACACGGTGTTCCACTCCGAGGCCGGGACGTACGGCCTGCTGAACTCGCTGATGGCCGCCGGGTCCGTGGTCGGCGCCCTGTTCGCCGCGCGGCGCGGCAGCCGGCGGATGCGGTTCACGGTGGCGGCCGGCGCGCTGTTCGGCGTCGCGCTGACGGCGGCGTCGCTCGCGCCCTCGTTCTGGGTCTTCGCCCTGGTGATGCCGCTGGTCGGCATCGCGTCGCTCACGTTCCAGGTCACGGCGAACTCCAGCATCCAGCTGGCCAGTGACCCCGCCATGCGCGGCCGGGTCATCAGCCTGTTCATGATGGTGTTCGTCGGCGGCACCCCGATCGGCGGACCGCTGACGGGCTGGATCACCGACCAGTTCGGCGCCCGCCTCGGCATGGCGTCGGGCGGCGTCATCTGCCTGCTGTCCGCGATGGGCGTGGCGCTCGTCCTCGCCAGGATCGGCGGGCTGCGCCTGGAGATCTCGCTGCGCGCCGGGCGGCGGCGGGTCGCGTTCGTCCCGCGCGACCGCGGCAAGCTGACCGCCACCGCCTGACGGCGCGCGACGGCCCGGCACACCCCCGCGGGTGCGCCGGGCCGTTCCGTCAGACCTGGCCGCCCGTGAGGACGCGCCGCCCCAGCACCTGGCCCTGCCACTCGCCGACCGCGAACGTCTCGACGGGCGCGAAGCCCTGGCCCGTGTAGTACGCCACCAGCGCGCCGTCACCCCCCGCGTAGCAGTCCACCCGCAGCAGGTCCACGCCCTTGCGCCGCGCCTCCCCGACCGCGTGCCGCAGCAGCGCCGCCCCGACGCCCCGGCCCTCGAAGCGCCGGTGCGCGACGAGCAGCTGCACGTAGACCTCCGGCTCGTCCGCCGGGCGCACGTGGGCGCGCGGCGCGGGCAGCAGCACCATCGCCCCGGCGGGCACCCCGTCCAGCTCCGCGATCCACGTCTCGCCGTCCCGCACGTACCCGGCGACGCGCTCCGGCAGCCCCTCGCGCGTGGACCACGGCTCGGTGCCCCACTGCCCCGTCCGGCCGCGTGCGACGAGCCACTCCACCGCGCTGTCCAGCATCCCCAGCATCGCGGGTACGTCGTCCGGCCCACCTCGTCTGATCTGCATGGCGGTTGATCATACGGGCGGCGGGCGGGGATGATCCGGGGCATGAGGCTGTTCGCGGCGGTGGTGCCGTCCGAGGAGGTCGTCCGGGAACTGCGGGCGCGGGTCGCCGGGCTGCGCGGCCTGCCGGGCGCGGACACGCTCCGCTGGAACGACCCGGCCGACTGGCACGTCACCCTCGCCTTCTACGGGGAGCGCACCCCGGAGGAACGGTCCCGGCTGCTCGCCGGGCTCGCGCGGACGGCGGCGCTCACCGGCCCGTTCACGCTGGGGCTCGCGGGCGCCGGGGCGTTCGGGGAGCGCGTGCTGTGGGCCGGGGTGACGGGCGACACGGGCGCGCTCGTACGGCTCGCGGGCGCCGTGCCGCGCCAGGAAGACGAACGGCACCCCGCGTACCGGCCGCACCTCACCCTCGCGCGCGGCGGGCGCGGCGGCGTCCTCGCCCCGTACACGGCGGCGCTGGCCGGGCTGCGGACGGGGGAGTGGCGCGTGGAGCGGCTGCTGCTGATGGGCGGCACGGACGGACTCCCGTACACGACGGAGGCGGAGTGGCGGCTGGGCGTACCGTTGGACGGGTGAACGCCAGGACCAGGACCCGCATCGTCACCGCAGCGCTGGTGGCACTGCTCGCCGTCGTCGTGGTCGCGGCGGCCATCGGCTGACCCCCCTCCCCACACCCCCCCCGCTTCGGCGCGCCCTCACAAACCTAGGCATGTTAGGTTTCTGCCTGCAAGCCCCAGGTTCGAGGAGGTGGCGCCCGTGGTCCGCGCCGGACTGACACCCGCCCGGCTCACGGCGGCCGCCGCCGAGCTGGCCGACGAGCAGGGCATCGACAAGGTCACCCTGTCCGCGCTCGCCCGCCGCTTCGGCGTGAAGGACGCGAGCCTGTACGCGCACGTCAGGAACGTCCGCGACCTGCACGTCCGCGTCGCCATGGCCGCCTCGGCCGAGCTGAACGACCGCATCGCCGCCGCCGTCGCGGGCCGCGCGGGCAAGGACGCCCTGACCGCCTTCGCCGACGCGTACCGCGACTACGCCCTCGCCCACCCCGGCCGCTACGCCGCCACCCAGCTGCGCATCACGCCCGAGGAGATCACCGACACCGCCGAGCTGCTGCGCAGCATCGACCTCACGTACGGCATGCTCCGCGCCTACGGCCTCACCGAGCCCGACCTGACCGACGCGGGACGGCTGCTGCGCAGCGCGTTCCACGGCTTCATCCACCTCGAACTCGGCGGCGGCTTCCAGCACACCCGGCGGCTCGACGACTCATGGGCCCGGTCCCTGGAGGCGCTGCACGTCCTGCTGGAGAACTGGCCGTCCACCGCCCAGGAACGGAGCGCACGCCCATGAACGCCCCCCACACCCTCGCCGTGCCCGGCGCGGCCCTGCACCACGAGGTGCGCGGCGAAGGGCCCGTCCTGCTGCTGATACCCGGCGGGGCCGGGGACGCCGGGATGTACGCGGGCATGGCGCCGCTGCTCGCCGCCTCGTACACCGTCGTCACCTACGACCCGCGCGGCATGTCGCGCAGCCCCCTCGAAGGGCCGCCGGGCGACCAGCGCGTGTCCGTCTGGGCGGACGACGCGCACCGGCTGCTGGACCACGTGGCGCCGGGCGCCGAGGCGTCCGTCTTCGGCAGCAGCTCGGGCGCGATCGCCGCGCTCGGCCTGCTCGCCCGGCACCCGGAACGACTGCGGCGGGTCGTGGCGCACGAGCCGCCGCTCGTGGAACTGCTGGCGGAACCGGCGCCGCACCGCGCGCTGTTCACCGGCGTCCGGGACACGTTCCGCGCGGAGGGCGCCGGGGCGGCGATGGAACGGATGGCGGCCGGTCTCGGCGGCGGGGGGCGCACGGCGGCCGAGGTGACGGAACTGCCGCCGTGGATCGCGGAGATGGCGCCGCGCATGCACGCGAACACGCCCTACTTCCTGGAACACGTGCTCTGCCCCTTCACCGGCAGCACGCCCGACGTGGACGCGCTGGCGGCGGCGGCCGACCGCCTCGTCCCGGCGGCGGGCCACGCGTCGCGCGGCATCACCCCGCTCTACGGCCCCGCCGCACGCCTGGCCGAACTGACGGGCCGCGACCTGTCCGAATTCCCGGGCGGCCACCTGGGCGCCGTCGAAATTCCGACAGCCTTCGCGAACAGCCTCCTCCAGGCCCTCGCCGCGTAGCCCCCGGGCGGGTCATGGGCGGGCAAAGGATACGGGCCGGGCTGGTGGAATCGGCGAGCCGGGGCACCAGGGGTTGCGTGGCACCGAGGGTGTCCGTCGGACCGGAGAAAGGGGCACGCCCATGTACGTCAGCCTGGGAACCATCCTGCTGATCGTCATCATCGTCGCCGTCGTCATGATGCTGCGCAGGAGCTGAGGCGGGGGCGGCCGTGGGGTCGTGTCAGGGGCGTGGCCAGGGGCGGCCGTCGAGGCGTTCAATGTCCGTGTTGAAGCGCTGGAGGTAGGTGGCGAACGCCGCCACGTCGTCGTCGCTCCAGTCCGCCATCACGCGGTCGAGCGCCGCCACGTGCGCCTGGCGCGCGGTCTCCAGCTCCCGGCGCCCCCGCGCGGTGATGCGGAACTTGCGCGCCATGCCGCCCGCCGGGTCGGGGATGCGCTCGACCAGGCCGTCCCGCACCACGGCGGCGGTCTGCCGGTTGAGCGTCGAGTGGTTGAGGCCGAACGCGTCGCTCAGCTCGCCGATCGACATCGCCCCCTGCATGTCGAGGCGGCTGAGCAGGATGTACGCGCTGCGGTCGAGGTCGGTGCCCTTGGGGCGCGTGCCGCCGGGCCGCAGGAAGGTGTGCCGTCCGAGCACCATCTGCTCGAACTCGACTCTGTGCGTGGGGCCCGGCATGTCCGTCGTCCTCTCCGGCGGGGTGTGCGCCCGCGCGCACGTCTCACGTCTCCTCAGTATGCCAGTGGCGTGCATCGTGCATGCAACGTGCATGATGCATTGAGCGTGTAGAGTGCACCGTCGCGCTCGTACGCACGTACCACCGACCGAGGAGTTCCCTGCCCATGGACGGCCCCAAGACCGCCACCCGTACGGGTGGCATCGTCGCCACGCTCGCCCTCGCGGGCACCGTCGCGGCGATCATGCAGACGCTCGTCACCCCGCTGATCGGCGACCTCCCGCGCATCCTCGACACCTCGCCCTCCAACTCCTCCTGGGTGATCACCGCGACCCTGCTGTCCGGCGCCGTCTTCGTCCCCATCAGCGGACGTCTCGGCGACCTGCTCGGCAAACGCCGCGTGCTGCTCGCCTGCTGCGTGCCGCTGCTGGCGGGGTCGCTGGTCTGCGCGGTCGCCACGTCCGTCGTGCCGATGATCGCCGGGCGCGGCCTCCAGGGCATGGGGATGGGCATCGTGCCGCTCGGCATCAGCCTGCTGCGGGACGTGCTGCCGCAGGAGAAGCTCGGGTCGTCCATCGCGCTGGTCAGCGCGTCCATGGGCATCGGCGGCGGGCTCGGCCTGCCGATCGCGGCGGCGGTCGCCGAGTACGCGGACTGGCGCGCCCTGTTCTGGGGCTCGGCGGCGCTGACGGTCGCCATCGCGGCGATGGTCTGGTCGTTCGTCCCCGCCTCACCGGTCCGCGACCGGGGCCGCTTCGACTACGTCGGCGCGTTCGGCCTCGGCGCCGGCCTGGTCTGCCTGCTGCTGCCCGTCTCCAAGGGCGCCGACTGGGGCTGGGGCGACGGGCTGACGCTCGGCCTCTTCGCCGCCGCCGCCGTCCTGCTGCTCGCCTGGGGCGCCTGGGAACTGCGCACCCGCGACCCCCTCGTGGACCTGCGCGTGACCGCGCGGCGGCGCGTCCTGCTGACGAACGCCGCGTCCGTCCTCGTCGGCTTCGGCATGTACGCGCAGGCGCTGATCGTCCCGCAGCTGCTCCAGCTGCCGGACGAGACCGGCTACGGGCTCGGGCAGTCGATGCTGGCCATGGGCCTGTGGATGGCCCCCGCCGGGCTGATGATGATGGTCGTCTCGCCGCTCGGCGGCATGCTGTCGGCGGCGCGCGGACCGAAGTTCACGCTGGTCACGGGCGCGCTGGTGATCGCGGCCGGCTACGGCAGCTCGCTGCTGCTGCTCGGCTCCACGTGGGGCGTGCTGGCCGTCACCCTGATCTGCAACAGCGGCGTCGGCCTCGCGTACGGCGCGATGCCCGCGCTCATCATGAGCGCCGTGCCCCTGTCGGAGACGGCTTCAGCGAACAGTTTCAACACCCTGATGCGCTCGCTCGGCACGTCGGTGTCGGCCGCCGTGGTGGGCGTCGTGCTGTCGCAGATGACCGTCTCCCTGGGCGGCTTCACCCTGCCGTCCGAGGACGGCTTCCGCGCCGGGATGCTGATCGGCTGCGGCGTCGCGCTCGTCGCGGCGGCCGTCGCGGCGCTGATCCCGCCCGTACGCGGCGCGACGGCCGGCGCGGCGCCGGAGGAGACCCCGGACGCGAAGGTCCCCGCCACGGCCTGATGTCCAGGACCGCCGGTGCCCGGCACCCGCGCCGCCGCGCGGGCGCCGGACACCGGTGCGTTCACCCCTCCGGGGACGGGACGCGAGAGCGCCGCGCGTCGGGGAAGCGGTCGATGCCGGGGTCGAGGAAGTCGATCAGGTCCATCAAGTAATGCTGGAGTGCGACGAGTTTGTCCCGCGCGGCGGTCCCGTCGGCCCAGAGCGCCCAGTAGTCGGCCAGCGGACGCATCCACCGCGCGAACTCCGGATCGCCGAGCCGCGACGAGAACTCCGCGTACCCCATGCACCGTTGACCGGCGCCGTCGCCCCCGTCGGCGACGACCATCACCTCGCCGATCCCCCGCTGCTCGTGCCGGAACACGACGAGCTGCCGCGCGTCCTCCACGTCGTACGCCCCCACCAGCCCGTCGATGCGGGAGATCAGCCGCATGATCCGCCGGTTGTCCGCCCTGTCGCCCAGATCGAGGAATTGAATGCGCCGCCGCAGCATCTCCACGCAGCAGAAGTACTGCGCGAACACGAACAGCGTGCTGCGCAGCGCGTACTCCCGCGTCCTGTCCGTGTACGGGCCGAACTCCTGCACCACCATGTTGTAGAGGCGCGATTGAAGTTCGAACGCCGCCCACAGCAGCGGGTCGCGGTGCAGCGCCATCAGGTCGGAGCGCTCCTCGCTCCGCGCGCGCCGCGCCCGTTCGTCCTCCATGCGCGCCGTCAGCACCGACTGCCGCCGCGCCGTCCGCGCGCTCAGCAGCACACCGGCGAGCGCGACAAGACCGGACACGCCGGCCAGCACCAGCTCCTGCCCCACGGGTCAGGCGGGGCGGCGGGCGCTGTGGAAGGGCATGTAGTCGATCGACTCGTAGCGCACGTACGCGCCGGGCTTCGGGGCATGGATCATCATGCCGTCGCCGATGTACAGGCCGACGTGGCTGATGTCCGCGTAGAAGAACACCAGGTCGCCCGGCCGCAGTTGGTCGCGGGGGACGGAGGTGCCCGCGTTGACCTGGTCCCAGGTGACGCGCGGCAGTTCGACGCCCGCCGCGCGCCAGGCGGCCTGCGTCAGCCCCGAGCAGTCCCAGCTGTTCGGGCCCGTGCCGCCCATCACATACGGCTTGCCGAGCTGCGTCTCGGCGAACGCGATGGCCTGCTCGGCACGGCTCGACGTGCCCGTGTCGCCGCTGGCGGGCGGCGGGGTGTCGGCGGGCGTCCCGCCCTGCGCCTCCTCCTCGGCGGCGGCCGCCCTGGCCGCCTCCTCGCGCGCCGCCCGCTCGCGCTCGGCGGCCTCGGCCGCCTCGGCGGCGGCGCGTTCGGCCTCCTCGCGCTCCAGGCGCTCCAGCTCGGCGAGCTCGGCCTCCTCCTCCGCCGACAGCTCGTTGAGCAGCCGCTGCGCCTCCGCGAGCCGGCCCTGCACCTCCTCCTTGCGCGTCTGCGCCTCCGCGCGGGAGTCCTCCAGACCGGCCAGCGCGTCCGCCGCGTCCAGGCGGCGCGTCTCGGCGTCGCGCCGCTCGGCGGTGAAGTCCTCCAGCGCCTGCTGCTGCACGTCGCCCAGCCGGTTGAGGGTGTGGCGGCCCGCGAAGAAGCTCCGCGGATCGTCGGACAGCAGCAGGTGCGCCGTGTCGGACAGGCCGGTGCCGTGCCGGTACTGGGCGGCGGCGTACGCGCCGAGGGTGCGGCGCGCCTCGTTCACGCGGTCCTCGGCCTCCGCCGCGTCGCCGAGAAGCCGCTCGACGGACTCCTCCTGCTCGTCCACGGCCTCCTGCGCCTCGTTGTACCGCTGCGTCGCCGTCCCGGCCTCGCGGTAGAGGGCGTCCACCTCCGCCCGGACGTCGCGGGCGCGGGCGCGCGCGTCGTCGGCCCGTTCGCGCTGCTCCTCGACCGACGGGGGATCGGCGTCGTCGGCCGACGCGGGCTGGGCGAGCAGCGACGCGGAGGCCAGCGCGGCGGCGCCCACGCCGATCGCGCCACGGCGGGCCGCGGGGGTGTCCAGCACTCCGGTGCGCGGCTTGCGGTGGTTACCCAAGGCCGTGGCCTCCTCAGCGTTCCGGCGGGCCTACTGGCGCTGCACGCTAGTCACCCGGGACCGGTCTTGTGAAGGCCGGTGTGCGATATGACCGAAACCGATTCGTGATCTGCGGTGTGATCTGCGTCGCGCCGGACGTCCCGCCGCGGGTCAGCGGCTCCGCGCGGCGACGGCCGACACCGTGGGCTCGCGACCGGGGGCGCCGGCCACGATGCGGGCGACGGCGTCGGCGGTCAGCGCACGGTCGTGCGGCTCGGTGTCCAGGGCGCGGTGGATCGACATGCCCTCGATCAGCGCGTCCAGCTGACGGGCCGTCGCCGGGTCGAAGTGCCGCTCCAGGATGCGGCGGCTGCGGCTCATCCAGGCGTGCGTCAGCTCGCGGTAGGCGGGCTGACGGGCCGCCAGGGTGTACAGCTCGTGGGTGAGGACCAGTTCGCGCTGGTCGCCGCCGGAGAGGTGGTGGATCAGGGCGGTGACGGCCTCGCGCGCCTCGTCGCGGCTGGGCAGCCAGGCCGCCATCTCCTCGCGGAACACCCCCGCTCGCGCGGGGAAGAGCGTCAAGCGTGCGCCGGGCCCTGCCGTCTCCCCGGAACACCCCCGCTCGCGCGGGGAAGAGCCCGGCTGGCGCGAACCGCCGTGCCGCGCCGACGGAACACCCCCGCTCGCGCGGGGAAGAGAACCGCCGCACTGCTCTGGAGCACACCATCACCGGAACACCCCCGCTCGCGCGGGGAAGAGGACGCTCAGCACAGACCATCCCAATCCCGACTCGGAACACCCCCGCTCGCGCGGGGAAGAGTTGTGCGTCCGCCAGTTCTCGTGCTCGATGATCGGAACACCCCCGCTCGCGCGGGGAAGAGGACGTCATCGACTCCGGCCTGGCCGACCGGGACGGAACACCCCCGCTCGCGCGGGGAAGAGAGGCTCCACAGGGCCTCCTGCATGTCCTCAGCCGGAACACCCCCGCTCGCGCGGGGAAGAGCGCTTCAAGGTCCCCCCGCCCGTACGCGACGACGGAACACCCCCGCTCGCGCGGGGAAGAGGCTTTGTGAGCTGGGGCGTTAGAGGGGCTTTGCTGTTTCTTTGCCTTGGATGGTTGTTGTCATCAGTGCCGGTGTTTCGCTGTCGGTGGCTGGGCGTGGGGCTGGGGGCCGCATGTGCCGGTGCCCGGCGTCCCCCACGGGGGACGCCGGGCACCGGTGGGCACGTACCGTGTGGGTCAGAGGCGTTCGATCACGTAGTCCACGCAGCGCGTCAGGGCCTCGACGTCGTCCGGGGAGATCGCCGGGAACATCGCGACCCGCAGCTGGTTGCGGCCCAGCTTGCGGTACGGCTCGGTGTCCACGATGCCGTTGGCCCGCAGCACCTTGGCGACGGCCGCCGCGTCCACGCCGTCCGCGAAGTCGATCGTCCCGATGACCTGCGAACGCTGCGCCGGGTCCGTCACGAACGGCGTCGCGTACTCCGACTTGTCGGCCCACGTGTACAGCCGCCCGGACGAGTCGGCGGTGCGCTCGACCGCCCAGTCCAGGCCGCCCTGCCCGTTGATCCAGTCCAGCTGGTCGGCCATGAGGAACAGGGTGGAGACGGCCGGGGTGTTGTACGTCTGGTTCTTCTTCGAGTTGTCGATCGCGGTCGGCAGCGAGAAGAACTCGGGGATGTGCCGCCCGGACGCGGCGATCCGCTCCGCGCGGGCCAGCGCCGCCGGGGAGAACACGCCGATCCACAGGCCGCCGTCGGCCGCGAAGACCTTCTGCGGCGCGAAGTAGTAGACGTCCGTCTCGGTGATGTCCACCGGCAGGCCGCCCGCGCCCGAGGTGGCGTCCACCAGCACCAGCGAGCCGTCGTCGGCTCCGGGCACGCGCGCGAGGGGCGCGGCGACACCGGTGGACGTCTCGTTGTGCGTGAAGGCGTACGTGTCGGCGCCGCGCTCGGCGCGCGGCTGCGGGTGGGTGCCGGGGTCGGCGGTGATGATCGTCGGGTCGTCCAGCCAGGGCGCCTTGGCGGCGGCCTTGGCGAACTTCGACGAGAACTCGCCGAACGACAGGTGCTGCGACTTGGCCTCGACCAGACCGTGCGTCGCCACGTCCCAGAACGCGGTGGTGCCGCCGTTGCCGAGCACCACCTCGTAGTCCTCGGGCAGCGAGAACAGGGCGCGCACGCCCTCCCGCACCCGGCCGACGAGGTTCTTCACGGGAGCCTGCCGGTGGGAGGTGCCGAGCAGGGAACTGCCGGTGGCGGCCAGGGCGGCGAGCGCCTCGGTGCGCACCTTGGAGGGGCCAGCGCCGAACCGGCCGTCGGCGGGCTTGATGTCAGCGGGGATCTCGATATCGGCCACGAGCCGGAGCGTAGTCCCTCCGGCGCCCCTCCCGCACATCGCGACCAGGGGGTGAACAGGGGCGCGCTCCGGCGCGCCCGTTCAGCGGGCGCCGTCCGCCCGCGGGGCGGTGGGGCGGAAGCGCACGGGCAGTGCCGTGAGGCCGCGCTGCCAGGGGGTGGGGCGGCGGGTGAGGGCGGTTTCGCGGACGGTGGGGGCGATGTCGGGCAGCCGGTCGAGGAGGATGTCGACGGCGGTGCGGGCGGTCGTCTCGGCGATCTCCTGGGCGGGGAACGGGCAGCGGTGCGCGCCGTGTCCGAAGGAGAGGTAGGCGCGGTTCCCTGCGGTGCTGATGCCGGTGAGTCCCGTGACCCAGAAGGCGGCCTCGGCGTCGGGGCCGGTGGGCTGGCGGATGCCGGGGTCGCTGTTGGCGCCCTGGAGGCCCAGGATCAGCAGGTCACCGGCGGCGATGTCGCGTCCGCCGAGGTGGGTGGCGCGGGTGGCGCGGCGGCCCAGGACATTGGGGACAGGGGTGTCGTCCCACAGGACTTCCTGGAGGGCGTCGCCGACGTGGTGCCGGCCGCCGGAGAACGGGGCGGTGAAGCGGTCGTCGGTCAGCATCAGGCGCAGGGTGTTGCCGATCCAGTCGGTGGTGGGGCGGTGGCCCATGGTGCACAGGGTGGTCACGTCGCGCGTCACCTCCTCGTCGGTGAGGGCGCGTGGGTCGGCGAGGAGGCGGGACACGACGTCGGCCCCGGCGCCGTTGCCCGTACCCGGGGGCGGGGCGGTGGTGCGGCGGCGGGCGACGAGGTCGGCGACGGCTGCGGCGAGGCCGGTGCCGTCCCCGGCGAGCGCGGCGGTGGGGACGGCGGCCTCGGCGTCGGGGAAGCCGCAGACCACGGTGAGGACGCGGGCGGTGAGGGGGGCGGCGTACTGCTCCGTCAGCTCGGCCTCCCCGCTGGCGCAGAAACGGTCCACCAGGCCGTCCGCGATCCGTTCGGCCGTGCGCCGCAGCCACAGCGGCCCGACGGCTTCCAGCGCGGCGGCCAGCGCGCCCGCGCGCCGTTCGTGGGCGTCGCCCTCCGGCGCGGCCGGGATGGCGTGCGCGAACACCTCGGGGTGGCTGGTGACGTGGTGGACCTCGCGGTAGCCGATGACCAGCCAGGCGGGCGCGCCGCCGTGCAGCGTCACGGGGACGACCGCGCCGTGGCGGCGCCGCAGGTCGCGGTGGTACGCGGCGGGGTCGCCCGTCTGGCGCGTGCCGTCGAGGGGGACGGCGCCGGGGTGGGTCGTCATACGGCGGCCTCCCGGCCTGCCAGGTGGTGCACGAGGGTGATGAGGACGTTTTTGCACGAGGCGCGGTCGCGCGCGTCGCAGTCCACGAGGGGGACGCCGGCGCGCAGGTCGAGCGCCTCGCGGATCGACGCGTGGCTGTGCCGGGGCCCGCCGAAGTCGTTGTGCGCGACGACGAAGGGCGTGCCCTGCTGTTCGAGGCGGTCGATGGCGTACCAGGACTCGGCGAGCCGGCGCGTGTCCACGAGGACGACCGCGCCGAGCGCGCCGGTGAAGAGCCGGTCCCACAGGAACCGGAAACGTTCCTGCCCCGGCGCGCCGAAGAGGTAGAGGACGGTCCGCTCGTCCAGCGCGATGCGGCCGAAGTCGAACGCGACGGTGGTCCCCGCCTTGGCGGCCACGCCCGTCAGGTCGTCCAGGTCCTGCCCGGCGCGGGTCATGATCTCCTCCGTGTCCAGCGGCCTGATGTCGCTGACGGAGCGGACGAGCGTGGTCTTGCCCGCGCCGAGGCCCCCGGCTATGAGGATCTTCAGACCGGTGTCCACCGCGGGGCCCAGGGGCGGGGGGCCGGGGAGCGGGGCGGGGGAGTCAGAGGTTGCGGAGTCCAACGAGCACCTGTTCGAGGGTCTGGGCGTCGGGCCGTGCGGCGGCGGCGCGGGGACGGCGTACGGAGATGCCGCCCGAGACGAGCAGTTCGCCGAGCATCATCCGGACGAGGGTGACGGGCAGGCCGAGCTCGGCGGCGATCTCGACGACGGCGGCCGGGCGGCGGCAGCGGCGCAGGATGCGGACGTGCTCGGACTGCATGCCGGGCGCCGGCTCGGTCTCGCTCACGACGAGCGTGACGAGGTCGAACGACGCGGCGGCGGTGCGGGCGGCCCGGCCGCGCGCGCCGATCAGGGTGTAGAGCCGCGCGGGGTCGTCGTCGTCCCGCCCCGCCGGGGTCATGCTCCGTCGCCGCCCGCTGCCGTGCCGCGCCGGGGCGCCGCGCTGAGGTACTCGCCGAGCTGTTCGACCAGTTCGGTCATGTTGTGGCCGATCAGCCCGGCGTCGGCGTCGTCGTCTGCGATGAGCGCGAGGTGCGCCCCCGAGCCGGCCTCGACGATGAACAGCAGGCCGCCGTAGAACTCGGTCATCGACTGCCGTACGCCGCCGGTGCCGTCGCCGAACTCGATGGACGCGCCGTGCGCCAGCGACTGGATGCCGGCGGCGATGGCGGCGAGCTGGTCGGCGGAGTCCTCGGACAGGTCGGGGGTGCGGCTGAGCTTGAGGCCGTCGCGGGAGAGGACCAGGGCGTGGCGGGCGCCGGGGGTGCGGCCGACCAGGTTGGTCAGCAGCCAGGCGAGGCGGTCGTCGGCGGTGCCGGTGGCGCCGCCTGTCCGCGGCTGGGGGGCACCCGGGTAGGGGGCTGTCATGGGGTGTCGTCCTCCGGGTGCGCGATGGGCTTGTCGGTGTCGGGGCTCGCTGTGCCGGTGTCGTGTGTGCTGGTGTCCTGGGTGCCGCTGCGGACGGCGCGGCGGAACGCGCCGAAGCGGGCGGCCGATTCGGCGGGGGAGTGCTGCCGGGCGGGCGTGGCGCGGTTCGCGGCGGGGGTGGCGCCGGGGGCGCGGTCGCCGGTGAGGGTCTGGCCGCGGCGGCGCTGCGGCAGGCCGGTGGGTCCCGCGGGTCCGGTGGGTCCGGTGGGTGCCGGGGCGGTCGGTTCGATGACGACGGGCGCGGGCCGGGGCGCGGCGGGGGCCGGGGGGAGTTCGGCGGGTTTGGGGGCGGCGGCGAGGCGGCGGGTGCGTACCGTGCGGCCGGTCTCCAGCGCGGCGGCGCCCTGCGGTTCGTCGGCCCGGTGGGCGCTGATCAGTTCCTGGGGGACGAGGAGCAGCGCGCCGGTGCCGCCGCGCGCGGAGGGGCGGAACGACACGGACAGGCCGTGCTTGCGCGCCAGCGCGCCGACGACGGCGAGGCCGAGGCGCGTTCCGGAGAGGGTGGTGAGGTCGATGGCGTCGCTGGTGACGGCGCGTTCGGCGCGGCGCAGGGCGGTCTCGCTCATCACGAGGCCGCTGTCCTCGACGGTGATGACGACCCCGGCCTGGACCTGTTCGGTGTAGACGTGGACCTCGGCGGTGGGCGGGGAGAAGTTGGCGGCGTTGTCGAGCAGTTCGGCGAGGGCGTGCATGACGGACTCGGCGGCGTGCCCGGCGACGGCGACGTCGAGCGCGGAGTGGAGGCGGACGCGCTGGTAGCTGCCGATGCGGCCCATGGCGCCGCGCAGGACGCTCTCCATGCCGATCGGCCTGGGCCAGCGGCGGCCGGAGCGTGCGCCGGTGAGGACGGCGATGCTGTCGGCGAGCCGTCCGGCCTGGGCGGTGCGGTGGTCGAGGAGGAGCAGGTCCTCCAGGACGGCGTCGTCGGTGTGGCGGTGCTCCATCTCGCGGAGGCTGGCGAGGGTGCTGGTGGCGAGGGCCTGCATGCGTCCGGCGGCGTTGGCGCAGGCGGCCATGGCGGCGGCGCGGCTCGCCTCGCTGCGGCCGATCTCGGTGGCGAGGACGCGCATGACCTGCCGGGACCCCTCGTCGGCGGGT
The DNA here is from genome assembly GCF_047200595.1 of Streptomyces sp. MS19. Taxonomy (NCBI): domain Bacteria; kingdom Bacillati; phylum Actinomycetota; class Actinomycetes; order Kitasatosporales; family Streptomycetaceae; genus Streptomyces; species Streptomyces sp. MS19. Next base: position 193,253 of record NZ_JBJZOH010000007.1, read on the forward strand.
TCGCGGCAGGCGGCGAGGACGGTCTCGGGCGAGGCGCCGCCGCGCAGTCTGGCGACCATGTCGGGGACCGTCTCGCCGACGAACGTCGCCACGTCCCTGTCGGTCTCGGTGACGGCGCGGCGCAGGGCGCGGTGGGCGCCGGTCGCGCGGACGGCGACCGTGACGGCGGTGATGAGCGCGGCCCCGGCGACGCCCGCTCCGGCGGCGAGGGGCCGTACGTGGGAGGCGGGCGCGGTGAGCACGGCGGCCAGCCAGGCGGCCGTGACGACAGCGGTGGTGAGCGCGGAGGCGAGGAGTACGGGCCGTAGCGGGGGACGCGCCGTCCAGCGGCGCGCCGGGGGGATGTGCGCTGTCATGAACGAATCCCTGGGGCCGGGAGACGGGTGGTGCTGGTGCAATTGGCCCACACTATAGGCGGCTTGGGGTCACAACAGGGCAACTCTTCTTTCGCGGATCTTTCGCGGACTGAGCGTTTCTTTCCGGCGGGGGTCGTTCGCGATCGGATACAGCGGCGAGAGGGCACGGGGGCGGGCGGGCGCAGGGTGCACGCTGGTGTCATGGAGCCGAGCAACGACACCACGGATCTGGCGGCGGCGCTGCGTACCGCCGTGCGCGGCACGGTCGATTTCGGTACGGCGGCGCGTGCCCTGACGACGATGGACGCCTCGAACTACCGGCGGGTGCCGGTGGGGGTGGTGGCGCCGCGTGACGCGGAGGATGTCGCGGCGGCGCTGGCGGTGTGCGCGGAGCACGGCGCGCCGGTCGTGGCGCGGGGCGGCGGGACGAGCATCGCGGGGCAGGCGACGGGCACCGGGGTGGTCCTGGACTTCACGCGGTACATGAACGGTGTGCTGCGGGTCGATCCCGAGGCGCGGACGGCGGTGGTGCAGCCGGGGGTGGTGTGCGACGCGTTGCGGGCGGCGGCGGCGCCGTACGGGCTGACGTTCGGCCCCGACCCGTCGACGCACAGCCGCTGCACGGTAGGCGGCATGATCGGGAATAACGCGTGCGGCTCGCACTCGGTGGCGTGGGGGACGACGGCGGACAACGTGCGGGCTCTGGAGGTCCTCACGTACCGCGGCGAGTCGGCGCGTCTGGAGCGGGGTGGCGCGAGGGTGCCGGAGGGATTGCGCCGGGGCGTGGACGCGCTGGTGTCGGGGCGGCTCGCGCTGCTGCGTACGGGCTATCCCGAACTGCCGCGCCGGATCTCGGGTTACGCGCTGGACGAGCTGCTGCCGGAGAAGGGCCGTGACTGGGCGCGGGCGTTCACGGGCAGCGAGGGGACGCTGGGCGTGCTGACGGCGGCGACGGTGCGGCTGGTGGAGGCGCCCGGGTCTCGGGCCCTCGCCGTGCTGGGGTACGCGGACGAGTCGGCGGCGGCGGAGGCCGCGCCGGGGCTGCTGGGGCACGGGCCGCTGACGGTGGAGGGGATGGCGGCGGATCTGGTGCCGTCCGCCGTGGCGCGGGCGGCGCTGCCGCCGGGTGGGGCCTGGCTGTTCGTGGAGGCGGGCGGCGCGGACGCGGGGGAGGCGGAGGCGGCGGCGCGTGCGCTGGTGCGGGCGGCGGGTGATGCGTCGACGGGGGCGCGTGTCGTGACGGACGCGCGGGAGCAGCGGGTGCTGTGGCGGGTGCGGGAGGACGCGTCGGGGACGGCGACGCGGATGCCGGATGGTGGGGAGGCGTGGCCGGGGTGGGAGGACTGCGCGGTGCCGCCTGAGCGGCTGGGCGGGTATCTGCGGGAGTTCCGCGGGCTGCTGCGGGACCACGGTCTGCGGGGGGCGCCGTACGGGCACTTCGGGGACGGCTGTATTCACATCCGCATCGATTTCGATCTGCTGACGCGGGCGGGGGTGGCGCGGTTCAGGGAGTTCAGCGGGGAGCTGGCGGACCTGGTGGTGGCGCACGGGGGATCGCTGTCGGGGGAGCACGGGGACGGTTTGGCGCGTGCGGAGCTGCTGCCGCGGATGTACGGGTCCGAGCTGGTGGGTGCGTTCGGGGAGTTCAAGGACCTGTGGGATCCGGACGGGGGGCTGAACCCGGGGGTGCTGGTGCGGCCCGCGCGCCTGGACGAGCAGTTGCGGTTCGCGGGGATGCCGGAGAAGGGGGCGGTGCCCGTCGCGTTCGCCTATCCGCGGGACGGCGGGGACTTCTCGGCGGCGGTGCGGCGGTGCGTGGGCGTCGCGAAGTGCCGGGAGACGGCGGCCGGGGCTGAGGTCATGTGTCCCTCGTACCGGGCCACGGGGGAGGAGACGCACTCGACGCGCGGGAGGGCGCGGCTGCTGCACGAGATGCTGGTGGGGGAGGTCGTGACGGACGGGTGGCGTTCGGCGGAGGTGCGGGACGCGCTGGACCTGTGCCTGTCGTGCAAAGGCTGCCGCAGTGACTGCCCGGTGGGGGTGGACATGGCGACGTACAAGGCGGAGTTCCTGCACCAGCACTACGCGGGGCGGCTGCGGCCCGCCGCGCACTACGCGCTGGGCAGGCTGCCGGAGTGGCTGCGGGCCGCAGCGGCGCTGCGGGCGGCGCCGGTGCTGAACGCGGGGGCGCGCGTCGGCCCGTTCGCGGCGCTGGCGAAGCGGCTGGCGGGGGTGGCGCCGGAGCGGCCGGTCCCGCCGCTGGCGGCGCGGCCGTTCACCCGCGGGTGGCGCGGCGCGCCGGGGCGTGCGGCGGGCGGGCGGCCGGTCGTGCTCTTCCCCGACACGTTCACCAACTACCTGTCGCCGGAGGCGGGCGAGGCGGCGGCGGTGGTGCTGGCGGACGCGGGGCTGCGGCCCGTCGTCCCGCCGCGCGCGGTGTGCTGCGGCCTCACCTATGTCACGACGGGGCAGCTCGGCCGGGCCCGCGCGGTGATGCGCCGCACGCTGGACCGCCTCGCGCCCGCCGTGGACGCGGGGCTGCCCGTCACGGTGCTGGAGCCGCCGTGCGCGGCGGCGCTGCGCACGGACCTGCCGGAGCTGCTGCCGGACGATCCGCGCGCCGGGCGGCTGGCGGACGGGGTGCGGACGTTCGCGGAGACGCTGGAGGAGTACGCGCCGGGCTGGGAGCCGCCGCGCGTGGACCGGCCGGTCGCGGGGCAGACCCACTGCCACCAGCACGCGGTGCTCGGCGACGCGGCGGACAGGCGGCTGCGGGAGCGCGCGGGCCTCACCGGGGACCTGGCGGCGGGGTGCTGCGGCCTGGCGGGGAACTTCGGCTTCGAGCGCGGGCACTACGAGGTGTCGGTCGCGTGCGCGGAGGAGGTGCTGCTGCCGGCGGTGCGGTCGGCGGCGCCGGGGGCGGTGCTGCTGGCGGACGGCTACTCGTGCCGGACGCAGATCGGGCAGCTGGGCGGCGGGCGGGCGCGGCACCTGGCGGAGGTGCTCGCCGAAGGGCTGGCGGAAGCGGGGCGCGTTCGCTGAGACGCCCGGCTTCGGAGCCGCACAGCGTTCACGTGCCTGAACGGGCGTCGGCGCGGGGGTCGTGCCACGATCCCCGCGTCTGCGTGTCGGGACCCTTGACGCTCCTGGGGCGCACTCCTACAGTTGCGTTCCGTCCGTTCAAGATAATGTCCCTCGTTCAGATCCATGAACATTTAGGCGAGGTGGATGTCCCGCCCATGCGCATACGTGAGATCACCGTCACCCCCGTCGCCTTCCGCGATCCACCCCTGCTGAACGCCTCGGGCGTGCACGAGCCGTGGGCCCTGCGGTCGGTCGTCGAGGTGGTCACGGACGAGGGCGTCACCGGCCTCGGCGAGACGTACGGCGACCTCGCCCACCTCGAACGCCTGCACTCCGCCGCCCAGTTGCTCATCGGCATCGAGGTCCACGCGCACCACGCCCTGTACGCCGCCGTCGCCACCAGCGTCGGCGGCAACGTCGTCACCGACCAGCACGGCCTCACCGGCGCCGGGTCCCAGCAGAAGACGGTGGACGCCGTCTTCTCCCCCTTCGAGGTCGCCTGCCTTGATATCCGCGGCAAGGCGGCCGGGCTGCGCGTCGCCGACCTCCTCGGCGGCCCGGTGATCGACGCCGTCCCGTACAGCGCGTACCTCTTCTACAAGTGGGCCGCCCACCCCGGCGCCGCGCCCGACCGCTTCGGCGAGGCGCTCGACCCGGACGGCATCGTCGCCCAGGCCCGCCTGTTCATCGAGGAGCACGGCTTCGGCTCGATCAAGCTGAAGGGCGGCGTCCTGCCCCCGGACCGGGAGATCGAGGCGGTCCTCGCGCTGCGCGACGCGTTCCCCGGCCTGCCCCTGCGCCTCGACCCGAACGCCGCCTGGACGCCGGAGACCTCCGTGCGCGTCGGCAAGGCCCTCGCCGGAGTCCTCGAATACCTGGAGGACCCGACGCCCGGCATCGACGGCATGGCCGAGGTCGCCCGCCAGGTCCCCATGCCGCTGGCCACCAACATGTGCGTCGTCACCCACGACCACCTGCCGCCCGCCGTCGCCGCCGGCGCCATCGGCGTGCTGCTGACCGACCACCACTACTGGGGCGGCCTGCTGCGCTCCTCCCATGTCGCGTCGCTGTGCGGCACGTTCGGCATCGAGCTGTCCATGCACTCCAACTCGCACCTCGGCATCAGCCTCGCCGCCATGACCCACCTCGCCGCCGCCACACCCGACCTGACCCACGCCTGCGACACGCACACCCCCTGGCAGGACGGACAGGACGTGGTCGTCCCCGGCGCGCTGCGCTTCACCGGCGGCGCGGTGCCCGTACCCGAAGGACCCGGGCTCGGCGTCGAACTCGACCGCGACGCCCTCGCACGCATGCACCAGCAGTACCTCGACTGCGGCATCAGGCGCCGCGACGACACCGCGTACATGCGGACCTTCACCTCCGACTTCGTTCCCAAGCGCGCCCACTGGTAAGTCCCTTCGACTCTCAAGGAGCCGCGGATGTCCGCGTTGGACTGGATCGTGGTCGCTGGCTACTTCCTCGTGGTGGTGGCCATCGGCTGGTGGTCGAAGAACCGCATCCACAGCGTCGCCGACTTCTTCACGGCACGCGGGCAGATCCCCTGGTGGCTGTCCGGCATCTCGCACCACATGTCCGGGTACAGCGCGGTGATGTTCGTGGCGTTCGCCGCCGTCGCCTACAACGACGGCGTCACCGTCTACTTCTGGTGGCCGCTGACGATCGGGCTCGGCGTCGGCGTCGGCGCGTTCCTCTTCGCCGCCCGCTGGAACCGGCTGCGCGCCAAGCACGGCGTCGCGTCCCCCCTCGAATACCTGACGCGCCGCTACAACCTGCCGACGCAGCAGGTCCTCGCCTACAGCGGCGCGGCCCTCAAGGTCGTGGACATCGCCGCCAAATGGGTCGCCATCTCGGTGCTGCTCCAGGGCTTCGCGGACATCCCGCTGGAGACCGGCATCATCTTCACCGGCATCGCCACCATGGCGTACATGACGGTCGGCGGGCTGTGGGCCGACGTCCTCACCGACATGGGGCAGTTCGTCATCCAGGCGGTCGCGGGCGTCGCCATGCTCGTCGCGGTGATGACCGAGCTGGGCGTCGGCTTCCCGTTCACCATGTGGGGCGACCTGCCTGACGGACACGGCGATCCGGTCAGCGGATCGGTGACGACCTGGCTGATCCTCGCGTTCCTGCTGGTCAAGACGTTCGAGTACAACGGCGGCATGTGGAACCTCGCGCAGCGCTACATGTCCGCGCCGTCCGGCTCGGAGGCCAGGCGCGCGGCGGCGCTGTCCAGCGTGCTGTGGCTCGTGTGGCCGCTGATCCTCTTCCTGCCGATGATCGCGGCGCCGCTGATCGTGCCCGGCCTCGGCAACGGCGAGGAGTCGTACATCGCGCTCTCCAAGGAACTGCTCCCGGCCGGGCTGATCGGACTGATGCTCGCAGGCTTCTTCTCGCACACCATGGCCATGGTCGCGTCGGACTCGAACGTGATCACCGCCGTCATCACGCGGGACATCGCGCCCGTGCTGGTGCCCCGGGTCCGCCGGATGACGGACGCGGCGCAGCTGCTCTTCGCGCGGATCACGACCGTGCTGTTCGTGACGGTCAGCATGACCCTGGCCATCGCGACGGGCGGCGAGGGCTTCGTCCTCAAGACGGTCGTCGAACTCGTCGCGGCCACGATGGGGCCGATCTCCATCCCGCTGATGCTGGGGCTGCTGCCCTGGTTCCGGCGGGTGGGGCCGACGGCGGCCATCACGTCGTGGGCGGGCGGGCTGCTGGTCTGGTACGTGGTGCGCTATGTCGCGGAGGACTCCACGCAGGCCGCGATCGTCGGCCTGCCGCTGCTCACGTCGCTGGCGCTGTACATCGGCGTCGGGCTGCTCCGGCCGGAGCGCACCCCCGAGCGTGACGCGCTGATCGACTCCCTGAGCACCGACCCGGTCGAGGACGCGCACGGCGCGGCGGCCGTCCCGCCGCAGGGCAAGGCGCCCGGCGGCGTACCGGCGAACTGAACCGCCCCTCCGTCCGGTGGGCCCGCGCGCGCCCACCGGACGGAGGCACGCCCGGTCAGTCCCCGGGGCGCCGCGCCACGAACACGAACTCCTTGCCCGGCCGGTCCGGCGCGCCCCGCACCTCCCGCACCGTGAAGCCGTGGGCGGCCAGGTCGTCCGCCACCTCGTCCCGCCCGCGGAAGCGCAGCGTCGAGTCGGAGATCAGGGCCCGCCCGTCGGCGAAGACGTAGTGGCCGCGGAAGCTCACCACCGGCCCCGCCGCCTCCGTCAGCTCGCACCACGTCTCCAGCCTGCCGACGCCCGGCAGCTCGACGACCCGGTGGGTGTCCGCCCTGTTCCACCCCTCCCAGGCGCGGCGCGCCGGGTCCCGCGTCTCGAACACCAGATGGCCGCCGGGGCGCAGCGCCCCGTACGCGCCCGCCAGCGTGGCACGCCAGACGGCGTGGTCGGTGATCGCCTGCGCGACGTTGCCCGTCATGGTGGCCAGGTCGCAGGCCAGCGGCGGCAGGCCCGTCGCGTCGCCGTGCAGCCAGGTCACGCGCTCCGCACCGGGCTTCGCGCGCGCCACGTCCAGCGATGCCCCGGCGGGATCGACGCCGACGACCGCCATGCCCCGCCCCGCCAGCAGCAGCGCGAACGCGCCGGTGCCGCAGCCGATGTCCAGCACGCTGCGCGCGCCGAGTTCACCGGCGATGCCCAGGTACGCGTCCAGATCGGGGCGCTCGTCCTCAAGGGGGTCGTAGAGCGGGGCGAGCCGGGGATCGTTGAACAGTTCTTCGGCCATGCGGGTGACCGTACGGGGAGGGGACGACCGCGCCCACCGGTTTTCGGCGGCCCCCGCGCGGCTGCTCAGCCGCGCGGGCGCAGCCCGGCGAGCGCGGTCTCCACTATGGCGTCGGCGTACTCGACGGTGAGCGGCCCGCCGCGCTGGAGCCAGCGGTTGGTGAGCGGACCCCAGATGATGTCCACGACCAGGTCGAGGTCCGCGTCCCCGGACAGCTGCCCGGCCTGCTGGGCGCTGCGCAGCCGCCGCTTCTTGATCTCCTTCTGCGGCTCGCCGAGGCGCTCGGTGAACGTCGCGGACAGCTCCGGGTCGTTCACCATCACGGTGGTGAGCGCCCGCATCGGCTCGTCGTACGCCGGGTCGTTCAGCTCGGTGACGGTCGCGCGCAGCACCCGCTTGAGGTCCGCCTCCAGGTCGCCGGTGTCCGGCAGCTCGGCCGCCCCCGTCTCGGCGTCCTCCGACAGCATCAGGAACGCGTCGAACAGCACCGCGCCCTTCGACGGCCACCACCGGTAGATCGTCTGCTTGCCCACGCCGGCGCGCGCGGCGATGCCCTCGATGCTGAGCTTCTCGTAGCCGACCTCGCCGACCAGCTCGAAGGCGGCGGCCAGAATCGCGCGGCGCGACGCCTCGCTGCGGCGCGCGGCGTTGGGCCCGGCCGCCCGGGAGCGCGGCCCGGCCCCCTCTGCACGGGTGTCACGGCTGTCCTGTGTCATGCGTGAAGCGTACCCCCCACGAGACGAGACGAACCGTCTTGACAGACTCCCCGCGCCATGCAAAGCTTCCGCACATCGAGCAAGACGATCCGTCTCGTCTCACCCGAACGGAAGGCCACACCGTGACCACCACCCCCGCGACCGCCACCAGCTCCTCTTCCTCCGCCCCCCGCGTCTGGTTCGTCACCGGCGCCGGCCGTGGCCTCGGCCGCGCCTTCACCACGGCCGCCCTCGACCGGGGCGACCGCGTCGCCGCCGCCGTCCGCACCACCGGGACCCTGGACGACCTGGCCGCCGAGCACGGCGACCGGCTCCTCGTCCTCCCCCTCGACGTGACGGACCGCGAGGCCGTCACCGCCACCGTCCAGCGCGCGGCCCAGCACTTCGGACGCCTCGACATCGTCGTCAACAACGCGGGCACCATGGCCCTCGGCATGATCGAGGAGTTCGACGAGGCCGCGGCCCGCGCCCAGTTCGACGTCAACTTCTTCGGCGCCCTCTGGGTCTCGCAGGCCGTCCTGCCGGTGCTGCGGGCACAGGGCTCGGGCCACATCCTCCAGATATCGAGCATCGGCGCCCTCGGCGGCCACCCGAGTACCGGCCTGTACAGCGCGAGCAAGTTCGCCCTCGAAGGCATGAGCGAGGCACTGGCCCAGGAAGCCGCCGCGTTCGGCATACGCCTGACCATCGTCGAGCCCGGCGGCTACTGGACGAACATCTACAAGAGCATGACCATGGCCGAGCAACTCCCCGCCTACGACGCCTTGCGCGCCCAGCTCGCCGAACACGCGGGGGAGAGCAACGACAGCCTCCCGCACCTGGCGGCCGAAGCGGTCCTGAAGCTCGTGGACAGCGACGACCCGCCGCTGCGCCTGCTGCTCGGCAGCGCGGTGTTCGACTACGCGCTCGACTCGACCCGCCGCCGGGCGGAGGCCTGGGAGGCGTGGGAGGAGGTGTCCCGCGCCGCCGAGAAGGCCGTCCCGATGCCGGAGGACTACCTGGAGACCACCGATGCCTGACCGCTCCCCGGGGGCGGCCGGTCGGTGGGATGACAGGGAAGCGGTCGCGGGGACCCCTGCGACCGCGGGAAGGGCGGCCACCCCCGCCCCGGGCGGGTCTGCCGCCCCGGCGCGGGGGGCGGCGCGGACGGTGATCGGCGTGGGCCGTGACCCGGGGCGGATACGGCCGGTACGGCGGGGCCCCGCCGTACCGGCCGGGCGGGAGGGCCCGAGCGGCCGATCGGGACCGAGACCGGTGCGGGGACGGCCTTCGGCGACAGGCGCACACGGCAAGGGCAGGCGCGGAGCGCGGACCTGACTACGCTAGCGCCCGCGCGCAGGGGCGCCGGCACGGGCGACGGGATGGGTGGGGTGGGTGGGGGAGGGAGGGGAGGGCGAAGTGTCCGTTCGGCCGGCGGCTGTACCGTCGGGGGTATGACCGAACGCAAGCCGCCCGGTGTCCCCTTCGAGTCATGGATCGACAAGCAGATCCGCGAGGCCGAGCAGCGCGGTGACTTCGCGGACCTCCCCGGCCGGGGCAAGCCGCTGCCGGACGCGCGGGAGCCGTACGACGAGCTGTGGTGGGTCCGCCGGAAGGCCGCCGCCGAGGGCCTTTCCCACCTGCCGCCCAGTCTCGCGCTGCGCAAGGAGGCGGAGGACGCGCACGCGGCGGCGCTCGCCGCGCCCACCGAGGCGGCCGCCCGCCGTGTCCTCGACGCCATCAACGAGAAGTTGCGCGCGGCGGCCCGGCGCCCGCCGGAGGGGCCGCCGCTGCGGCGGCCGCCGTTCGACGTGGCGGAGGTGCTGGCCGAGCGGCGCGCCGCCCGCGCCGGGTGATCCGCCGCGCACGGTGACGCGGTGAGGGGGCGTCAGTCCGGCAGGCGCAGCGTGCCCTCGCCCACGATCACCGTGTGCCCGCCGACCGAGACCGACGTCAGCGCGCCGTCCCGCGCGCGGGCCGAGGCGTGGATGTCGCTGGGCCGTCCCATGGCCACGCCCTGGTCGATCCGCAGCGTGTACTCCTCCGCCCGGCAGCCGTGCCGCTGCGCCATGGCGGCGACGAGGCCGACGGCCGCCGAGCCGGTCGCCGGGTCCTCGGCGCCGTTCAGCAGGTCGGCGTAGGACCGGGAGTACAGCCGGCCGCCGTCCTTGAAGTGCCCGGCGAAGACGTAGAGGTTCCTGGACCATTCGCCGCTCGTCGGTTCCGCGAGCCACGCCGCCCGGTCGAGGACGGTACGGTCCACCGCCGCCCGGTCCGCGAGCCGCACGAAGCAGAAGCGCAGCCCCACGCCGCCGTACCAGGTCTCCACGATGTCCTCGGGCGACACGGACAGCGCCTTCGCGACGGCCGTCACGGACGGGTAGTGGTCCGGCGTCTCGTACGGCGACGTCAGCGTCAGCCGGCTGAACGTGCCGTCCACCTCGACCGAGACGAGACCCACGCCCTCCTCCAGGAGCAGCCGGTCGCGCACCGCGCCGCGTGCCGCAAGCACGGCGGCCGTCCCGACCGTCGGGTGCCCGGCGAACGGCAGCTCCTCGTCCGGCGTGAAGATCCGCAGGCGCCTGGTGTGCGCCGCGTCGTCGGGCGGCAGGACGAACGCGCTCTCGGAGAAGTTGAACTCCCGCGCCAGCGCCTGCATCTCCTCGTCCGTCAGCCCCCGCGCGTCCGGGAGGACCGCCAGCTGATTGCCGCCGAACACCCGCTCCGTGAACACGTCGGCCAGTACGAATCCGTACTCCCGCATCAGTCCATGACCTCCTCTGCCCGGCGCGGCCCCGGCCCCACATAGCGGGCCGAGGGCCTGATCAGCCTGCCGGTACGTTTCTGTTCCAGGATGTGCGCCGACCAGCCCGCCGTCCTGGCGCAGGTGAACATCGCCGTGAACATGCTGGCCGGTACCTCCGCGAAGTCCAGCACGATCGCCGCCCAGAACTCCACGTTCGTCGCGAGCACCCGGTCGGGCCTGCGGGCGGCCAGCTCGTCGAGCGCCGCGCGCTCCAGCGCCTCCGCCACCTCGTAGCGCGGCGCGTCCAGCTCGCGCGCCGTGCGCCGCAGGACGCGCGCCCGCGGGTCCTCGGCGCGGTAGACGCGGTGGCCGAAGCCCATCAGGCGTTCACCGCCGTCCAGGGCCCGCCGGACGTACGCCGCCGCGTCACCGGTGCGTTCGACCTCCTCGATCATCCCGAGGACGCGCGCGGGCGCCCCGCCGTGCAGCGGTCCCGACATGGCGCCCACGGCCCCGGACAGGGCCGCGGCGACGTCGGCCCCGGTCGAGGCGATCACGCGGGCGGCGAACGTCGAGGCGTTCATGCCGTGCTCGGCGGCGGAGGTCCAGTAGGCGTCGAGCGCGGCCACGTGCCGGGGGTCGGGCTCGCCGCGCCAGCGGCGCAGGAACCGTTCGGTGATGCCGTCGGCCGCGTCGATCTCCCGTTCGGGCACGATCGGCAGGTCGGCGCCGCGCGCGGACTGGGCGACGAAGCTCAGTGCCATCACGGCGGCGCGCGCCAGGTCGTCGCGTGCCTGCGCGGCGTCGATGTCCAGCAGCGGGCGCAGTCCCCACACCGGTGACAGCATCGCCAGCGCGGCCTGCACGTCCACCCGTACGTCGCCCGAGCGGACGGGGATGGGGAACGGTTCCGCGGGCGGCAGTCCCGGTGAGAACGCGCCGTCCACCAGCAGCCCCCACACCCTGCCGAAGGGGACGCGGCCTGCCAGGTCCTCGATGTCCACGCCCCGGTAGCGCAGCGCGCCGCCCTCGCGGTCGGGCTCGGCGATCTCCGTCTCGAAGGCGACGACTCCTTCGAGTCCGGGAACGAAGTCCGGCATGAGGCTTGCTCCTCGTGACGGGACACGTGCGGAACGCGCCCTTGGTGCGGGAAAGTCAGGCGGTCACCTTAACTCCGGGTGTCCGGCGGTCGCGGGGCCAGGGAGGGTGGCGCGCGGTGGCGCGGCCCGGCGGTCCTGCGGGGCCGCGCGCTGTTGCAAGATGGGCGCGTGTCCCATGACGCCAGCGTTCCCGTACCCGACCGGTCGGCTCCCGACGACTCCCCGGAACGGCCGGTGCCCGACCCGTCCGCCATGCGGGCGCGGTACCGGGCGGCCGGTCTGCTGGAGCCGGATCTCTCGGACGATCCCTACGAGCAGTTCGGCCGGTGGTTCGCGCAGGCCACGGGCAGCGGCCTCGCCGAGCCGAACGCGATGGTCGTCTCGACCGCGGACGCGGCGGGCCGCCCCAGCTCCCGCACCGTCCTGCTGAAGCACTTCGACGCGCGGGGCTTCGTGTTCTTCACGCACTACGACTCGCGGAAGGGCCGGGAGATCGAGGCGAACGCGGCGGTGTCCCTGCTGTTCCCGTGGCACCCGGTCGCGCGGCAGGTCATCGTCGCGGGGCGCGCGGAGCGCACGGGCAGGGACGAGACGGTCGCGTACTTCAGGACGCGGCCGCACGGTTCGCAGCTCGGTGCGTGGGCGAGCGAGCAGTCGGCCCGCGTCGGCTCGCGCGCGGATCTCGACCGGCTGTACGCGGAGCTGGCGCGCCGTTATCCGGAGGGCGAGGACGTCCCGGCGCCGCCGCGCTGGGGCGGTTTCCGGGTGGTGGCGGACGCGGTGGAGTTCTGGCAGGGCCGGGACAACCGGCTGCACGACCGGCTGCGGTACGTACGGCGGCCCGGCGGTGGGGGCTGGTCGGTGGAGCGCCTGAGCCCGTGACCGCGGGACACACGGCGGCAGGCGCGGCCCGCGCCCTGTACGGGGAGCGGTGACTGCTGGACCGGGACCCGGTGCCGGCCGGCGGCTGTGGGGGCGGATGCCGGTCGCGATCGGAACGGTCACCCGCATCAGGGCCTTGAACCGCGTGCGGGTGACCGGCGCGGCGGTCGGCCCGGGAACTGTCGAGCCGGTTCCGCACGGACCTGTCCCCGAGTGCGGCGTGTCCTGGTCATGGTCCTGCCGGACGCCTGTGGTCTGTGTGGCAGTCATCATGGAAACCCCCTGTCGCTCCCGACCGGCGATACCGCCGGTCCACCCCTTCGTCACAGTGTGTAACCGTGTCCGGGTGTTCCGCAAGGGGTTTCAGGGGTGATTCTTGAGTGCTGTCCGCCGCGTCCCGTCCGCCGAAGGCGGGGAGCCTGTCTGCAAACGCAGACGATCCGCGGGCCTTTGGTCCCCGGGGGCGCTGGGCGCCGCCAGGGAGCCGGCCGGACTTACCGGCGGCCCGCGGATCGGGTGACTGCTGGGAATTGGCCGGCTGAGCCGGCGCCACGTGTCGTGGTGCGTCGGCCGTCAGGCCGCAGTCACCTCACGCGTCCGGTTGTCATACATCTGCCGAACCACCTCCCTTCTCGTGTACCCACACCGTAAAACCATCCCCCGGGCATCGACAAGCGATTTAGACGACGCCCGTCCCGGCCCTGCTCACGCGGCGGATGCCGCCGGACGCAGGCGAAGGTGAGCGCGGCGACCAGCGGCCCCCGGGCCGGCAGGGGCACGTAGCAGGCGCCCATGACCAGGCCGGCGGTGCCCTGCGCGACGTCCGGGTTGTCCAGCGGTCCGCCGGGCGCCAGGGTCGGCACCGCGCACAGCCCCGCCACCGCGAGCGTCGGGACGCGGCGTCCGCCCAGGCGCGGGACCCAGCCCGGGACCCGTTCGCCCCACGGGCTCACCAGGGCGGAGGTCAGACAGGCCACCGCCGGGGAGAGTACCGAGAGGACGAGGACGAGGACCATGACCGGGGTCCCTGTGTACAGGGAGCCGAGCCGGCCGGTGAAGCCGATGTCCAGCCCGGCGCCGAGAGCGAGCCGCCACGCGCACGAGGGCACCGTGCAGAGCACCGTCGCCCCTGCCGTGCGGACCGTCCGGCGAGGAGCATCTGACGAGCGGGACGGATCAGGCATCGTGGGCTCATCGACCGGGCGGGACGGACCTGCCGCTCCACGGTGTCAGCGCGCTCCGCGCGACCGCGTCGCCCGCGCGTACGGCGCCTCTCCTCCCGAGCAGGGGAGCCGCACCTCCGCTACCCGGCGCACGCCGGGCCGCCCGGCCGCACCCGGACCGATACCGCCGAACCCTGGGTGACCAGCGGCACGATGGAGTTGAATGGGCCCGCGCGCCCCTGCCGGGCGCCCACTCTCCTGTGCATGGGGGTATACAGGTGACCACTCCATCCGGCCTCTCCCCTGCCCAGGGCGCCGCGCCCCTCCTGCCCGCGCTGCTCGACGGGCTGGACAGCGCCCTCTTCGCCCTGGACACCACGGGCCGCGTCACCCACTGGAACCGCCAGGCCGAACGGCTCCTCGGCTGGCCACGCGACGACGCGGTCGGCCGCCCGGGGCTCGGCGGCTGGGCCGTGCGCGACTGCGACACGACCGACGTCCACAACCGCCTCGCCTCCGCCGCGCGGCAGCAGCCGGGCGTACGCGTACCGCAGGAGTTCCCGCTGCTGCGGCAGGACGGCGTCCGGCTGCTCGTACGGGGCAGCGCCGTCGCCTACACCGACGCCGACGGCCGCCCGGCCGGTGTCTGGTGCGCCTTCGGCGAGGCGCGCGCCCGGCAGGGCGCGGAGCGCGACGCGGCCCTCGCCGCCGCGCTGCTCGGCGACTCCCCCTGGGCCGTCCTCGTCGTCGATCCGGACCTGCGCACGGTCTCCGTGAACGCGCGCGCCTGCGCCGCCCTCGGCCTCCCCGCCGCCGACCTCCTGGGCGAACCCGTCGCCGAGTCCTTCCGCGGCGGCGTCGAGGAGCTGGGCAGCGCGCTGGAGCACGCCCTCGCCGGGCAGGCCCCGGACGGCCCGGTGGACCTCTGGCTGACCCCCAGGGACGCGGACGAGGACGCGTTCGCGGACCCCGTGCACGCCGCGGGCGGACTCGGTGAGCCCCCGCGCCGCTGCTTGCAGAGCGGCTTCCTGCGACTGGCCGCGACCGGTGGGCGCGGCGAGGGGTCCGCGCCGCTCGGCGTCGCGTGGCTCTTCGAGGACGTCACACGGTCACGGCAGGGCTCCCAGGAGGCGGCCCGCAGGCGGTTCCGCGACAGCCAGCTGGCCCGTGCGGCACGGGCGGCGGCCGAGTGCGCCGACCCGCTGGAGGCGGCCGTGCTGCACCTGCACTTCGCCCTCACCGGCTTCGCCGAGCACGCGCTGCTCGACGTACGGGCGCCCGCGACGGGCGCGCTGGTGCGGACGGCGGAGGTGCCGGGCGCGTTCGGGGCGCCCGCGTCCGCGACACGGGGCGTGCCCGTGCGGTACAGGCCGGGGCATCCGGCGCCGCAGGCGTTGGACGGCGGCGTGCCGGTGCGGGCGACGGGCGGTCTGGGCCGTTCCGGCTGGGCGGTGGACCACCGCTGGCCGAAGGACGCGGAGCACGCGCTGTGCGTGGTGCTGCGCAGCGGGGGCCGGAGCCTGGGTGTGGTGACGTTCCTGCGGGCGGGTGGGCGGCGGCCCTTCGGGCGGGACGACGTGGCGTTCGGTGAGGACGTGGCGCTGCGGGTGGCGGCCGCCGTGGACCTGTCGTTGCGCGGCGGGGGTGCGTGAGGCGCGCCGCCCGTACGGGGGCCCGGGGCCGGGGCCGTGCGGACGGCGCGTACCGCCTTGCGGGGTGCTCGGCGCCGCCAGGGTCGGCGCCGCCAGAGTCAGCGCCGCCAGAGAATCTGGTCGGCGTGGTCGGTGTAGACCTTCTCGTTCCACTCCTTGCCGCCGTCGACGTTGGCGGACCGCAGCAGCGGCGGTTCGGTACCGGCCGCCGCGAGCAGGCCGGCGGCCTCCGCGACGACGGCCTGGAGCAGCGCGCTCGTGACGACCGTGGAGGCGGGCGCGAACGGGGCGCCGATGCCGTCGTGGGTCAGCGTCGTGTCGCCCAGCGGGATGCCGCTGTCGAGGACGACGTCGCAGTGGTCCTTGAGGAAGGTTCCGGACGGGTGGCGCGAGGCCGTACGCTCGGCGTAGCCGACCGAGGTCACGCCGATGACGGTGAGACCCCGCTCCCTGGCGTGCTGGGCCATCTCGACGGGAAGGACGTTCCGTCCGGACAGCGAGATGACGACGAGGAGGTCGCCCTGTCCGGCGGGACTGGTGTCCAGGACGGCCGTGGCGAGCCCCGGGACGTGTTCGAGTGCGCTGCCCAGGGTGGCGGGGCTGGCGTCGACCCCTGTGGCGCCGGGGACGCCGAGGAGGTTGACGACGGCGAGGCCGCCGGCGCGGTAGACGAGGTCCTGGGCGGGCAGGGCCGAGTGCCCCGCGCCGTGGACGAAGATCCGGCCGCCCGCCGCCACCGTGGCGGCGATCCGGTCGGCGGCTTGGGAGATACGGTCCTTCTCCTGCTCGCGGACGCGGTTCAGCAGACCGATGGCGGCGTCGAAGAACTGGTCGGCGAGCGTGCCGGCGCTGTCGCTCATGAGTGGTGGGTCCCCTTCCGCCCATCCGCAGGTGGCGCCGGTCCGCTCGGGGCGGTCCGGCCGGGCCTCACCGTAAAGGTCTGGACCAGCGGGAAACAAGATCCCCGTGTCCGCGGGCGTCCGTACGAGGGCGTTCCGGAACGGGAACGGTTGTCGGTGGTGTGCGTCAGAATTGGACCAGGGCCACCGCACGAGATATCGAGGGGCGCTTTATGTCCGGACTCATCGACACCACCGAGATGTACCTCCGCACCATTCTGGAGCTGGAGGAGGAGGGGGTGGTACCGATGCGGGCCCGCATCGCCGAGCGGCTCGAACAGAGCGGCCCGACGGTGAGCCAGACGGTGGCCCGCATGGAGCGTGACGGTCTGCTGACCATCGCGGGGGACCGCCACCTGGAGCTGACGGGGGAGGGGCGGCGGCTGGCGCAGCGCGTCATGCGCAAGCACCGGCTCGCCGAGTGTCTGCTCGTCGACGTCATCGGGCTCGAATGGGAGCACGTCCACGCCGAGGCGTGCCGCTGGGAGCACGTGATGAGCGAGGCCGTCGAACGGCGCGTCCTCGAACTGCTGAACCACCCGACCGAGTCCCCGTACGGCAACCCCATCCCGGGCCTCGCCGAGCTGGGCGAGAAGAACGCCGCCGACCCGTTCCTCGTGGAGGGCATGGTCGCGCTGTCCGACCTCGACGCGGCGGACGGGAAGACGGTGGTCGTCCGGCGGATCGGGGAGCCGATCCAGACGGACGCGCAGGTGATGCAGACGCTGCGGCGGGCGGGAGTGCAGCCGGGGGCGTCGGTCAGCGTGTCCGCCGGTCTTGGCGGCTCGGTGCAGGTCGGCAGCGGCGGGGAGGCGGCCGAGCTGGAGCCGTCCGTCGCGATGCACGTCTTCGTCGCCAAGGGCTGAACCGGCCGCCGGGCAGGTCCGGCGCCCTGTCCCGTCACTGCCCGCGGGCGAGATACTGCGGGCGAGGCCGCCCCGGGGCCCCGAGCTCTCCGGGGTGGCCTCTGCCCTGTGGGATGTCTCCCCGGTGCAGCGGGGGTCAACCCTGAGTGGCCGTCACCCGAACGGGGCTTCTTTCCGCCATACCCGCACCTCAGAGCGTGAATAATCTGCTTGTCATCTCTACGAGCTGTCTATGGGAGCGGCGGCCCGGAGGCAGCGCGGGAGCAGGGGGAAGCCCCGTCCCGGTGCCGTACGGTGAACCCGGCGCCGATGGGGACCTGCTGGAGCGCGTGCACGACCTCCACGCCCCCGGCGACCAACCGTTCGAGATACGGCCGCACATCGTCCTGCGCCCGGTGGGCGACCCGGGCGTGCTGCTGCTCACCCAGACCTGACCCCGCCGTCCCCAGGGCCGGACGTCAGCGTGTGCCGAGCCAGTCCAGGGAGGCCCCGCCCGCGCCCCCCGGGGCGCCGACCAGGCCGAGGAACGCGTCCTGCAACGACGCCGCGTCCCCGCGCACCTCCGCGAGCGGCCCCGCGGCGCGCACCGTGCCCGCCACGAGCACCGCCACCCAGTCGCACAGCGACTCCACCAGCTCCATCACATGGCTGGAGAACACCACCGTCGCCCCCGAGGCGGTGTACCGCTCCAGCACCCCCCGGATCGTCTGCGCCGACACCGGGTCCACGCCCTCGAACGGCTCGTCCAGCACCAGCACCCGCGGGTTGTGCAGCAGCGCCGCCGCGAGCCCGATCTTCTTGCGCATGCCGGTGGAGTACTCGCTGATCAGCCGGTTCTGCGCGGGGGACAGCGCGAGGACGTCGAGCAGCTCGTCGCCCCGCCGCCCGGCCTCGGCGGCGGGCAGCCCCCGCAGCCGCCCCAGGTACGTCAGCGTCTCCCGGCCCGTCAGCCGCTCGTAGAGCCGCAGCCCCTCGGGCAGCACCCCGATCCGCGCCTTGGCGGCGGCCGGGTCGCGCCACACGTCGACACCGGCGATCTCCACAGCGCCCTCGTCCGGGCGGAGCAGCCCGGTGACCATCGACAGCGTCGTCGTCTTGCCCGCTCCGTTGGGCCCCACCAGGCCGACGAACCGCCCCGCGGGCAGGTCCAGGTCGATCCCGGCGACCGCGACCCGCTGCCCGAAGCGCTTCCACAGGCCGCGTACACGCACCGCGTACCGCTCGTCCTGTATGCCGTCCACCCTGTCCGCAGCGCTGTCCACGCCGCCACTGTAAGCCGAACGCCCCGCCGCGCCGCGGCCCGCACGTCAGCGCTCGTCCTGCCCGCACGCGTAGGCCAGCGCGGGCACCAGCTCCTCCACCTCGGGCAGCCAGCGGTTGGCCGGCGTGGGGTGCCGCGCCCACTGCACGGACCCCCCGCGCGTGCCCACCCGCGTCGGCGCCGCGGCCACGTAGTCGCCCTCACCCCGCGCCGTCATCGCCCCCGCCACGGGTGCCCAGCCCGTCTGCCGCAGCAGACCCGGCAGCCGCGCCGCCCCGCCGGGCCTGACGAAGAACTGCATCCGGCCGAACGGCGTCACCGCCACCGGCCCCAGGGACGCCCCCGTACGCTCCATCCGCGCCAGCGCCAGACAGCCCGCCGCCTCCGGCAGCTCGACCACGTCGAGCGTCCGCCCCGTGGGCAGCAGCAGCGCCGCGCGCGGCTCCTCCGTCCACAGCCGCCGCGCCGTGGACGCGCTGCCCGTGGCCTGCACGGTCCAGTCCGGGCGGGTGGGGTGCGCGCCAGGCGCCCCGCACCCGGGGACGGCGCACGAGCAGCGCAGCACGCCCCCGCCGTCCTCAAGCCAGGTGCCGGGGAAGACGTCCCAGTGCCGCTCCCCGGTGTAGCGCATCGCGTGCTCCACGAGTGAAGCGGCGCGCTGGGGAGGGATCTTGGCGACGGGCGAGACGGTGACGGGGGCCGGGGCAACTCCGGTGCTCTTCTCCACGCCGGACTCAACTCGACTGCTCCGCATGGGTTACGGCCCGGCGCGCACCGGTGTGCGCGCCGGGGTCACGCACGCGGGGCGCACCGGTGCACCCAGGGTGCATACCGGATGGAGCCGGAGGCTGACGGGCAGTGATGACGGGGGATCGTCCCCGGGCACATCAGCGAGGAGCAGCCGACATGACCGCGAGACCACTGATCGCCCGCCAGCCGAACGAACGGCTGCTGTCCCTCATCCGGGAGGCCGCCTGTTCGAACGCGGGGCTCGCCCGCCGTGTCAACATGTGCGCGGCCGAGCGCGGGCTCGACTTCCGGTACGACAAGACCTCCGTCGCGCGCTGGATCCGCGGGCAGCAGCCGCGCGGCCGGGCGCCCGAGGTCATCGCCGAGGCGCTGGGCCGCAAGCTGGGCCGCGCGGTGACCGCCGACGACATCGGCATGGGCGCGTCACGCCAGCTCACCGCCGCGGTCGGGCTGCACTTCGCGGCCGGGCTCGCCGAGGGCGTCGAGCAGGCCGCCGAGCTGTGGCGCTCGGACGTGGCGCGGCGCGAGGCGGGCGAGACGTCCGGCGCGCCGAGCCCGTACGGCCCCGGTGGCGCCCAGGTGGCGCCCGCCGCGCTGGTCGAGCCGAGCCGCGACTGGCTGATCACCCCGGCGGACGCGGAGGTGGCGC
Organism: Streptomyces sp. MS19; assembly: GCF_047200595.1. Lineage (NCBI taxonomy): Bacteria > Bacillati > Actinomycetota > Actinomycetes > Kitasatosporales > Streptomycetaceae > Streptomyces > Streptomyces sp. MS19. Next base: position 213,118 of record NZ_JBJZOH010000007.1, read on the forward strand.
GCGCGTCAGGGCCGCGCGTCGGCAGCGCGGACGTCGCGGCGGTGACGGCGACCACCACCGCGCTGGTGGACCTCGACCGCCGCTGGGGCTCGGGCCACGTGCGGCCCCTGGTGGTCCACTACCTGGACACGGTCGTCGCCGGGCTGCTCGGCGGCTCGTACCGTGACGCGGTGGGCCGCGAGCTCTTCGGCGCCGCCGCCCGGCTCACCGAGCTGGCCGGGTACATGGCGATCGACACCGGCCTGCCGGGGCTGGCGCAGCGCTACTACATCCAGGCGCTGCGGCTCGCCCAGGCGGCGGGCGACCGCGGCTTCGGCGGCTACGTGCTGGCGGCCGGGATGAGCCACCTGGCGGCCGAACTGGGCAATCCCCGCGAGGTGATCCAGCTCGCACGCGCCGCCCAGGAGGGCGCGCGCGGCCGGGTCACGCCCAGGGCCGAGGCGCTGTTCCTCGCCGCCGAGGCGCGCGGCTACGCCCAGCTCGGCGACGAGGAGGGCAGCCGCCGCACGGCGGGCGCCGCCGTCACCGCGCTGGAACGGGCAGGCGCGGAAGGGGCGGAAGGCGGGTCGGACGGGTCGGGCGACGACCCGGCGTGGGTGCGGCACTTCGACTCCGCCTACCTGGCGGACGAACTGGCCCACTGCCACCGCGACCTCGGCCAGGGCCGCGCCGCGCAGCAGCGCGCCGCCGAGGCGCTCGCCGCGCATCCGCACGGCCGCGCGCGCCGCCGGGCCATAGGACTGCTCATCATGGCCACGGGGCAGTTGCAGGAGGGTGATCTGGAACACGCCTGCCACACCGCCGACGAGGCGGGGACGCTGCTCGACGGTCTGCGGTCGCGGCGCGGCGCCGCGTACTTCGCGGACTTCAGGGCACGTCTGGAGCCGCACCGGAGCCAGCCGAGGGTCCGCGAGTTCGCCGCGCGGTGGCAGACGGCCTGAAGGGCGGCGGGACTTGGCGGCGGGCGGGCGGCGCGCCGCCGTCGCCGCCGAGCCGGTACCGTGACGTTCCGGTGCACGGCCAGCAGCGATCGAGGAGCCCGGGTGACTACCCACAACGGAGCGGATGACGAGCCCCGCGAGGGAGTAATACTGCCGTCCGGGGGTGGTGACGCCTGGCCTCCGCAGGGTGGTGGGCAGGGCCCCGCCGCGCCGCCGTCGTCCGGTACCCCGTGGGGCCGGCCCTGGGGGCCGGAGGCGCAGCACGCCCAGGGTGACGACCGTCCCGCGCTCCCGGACTCCACGAGCCCGGCGCCCGCCGCCCTGCCCCCGCAGGCGACACCGCCGCGGCCCTCCGTGCCCCCGGACTCCGCCGACGCGGCGCCCACGCAGATGATCCCCCCGATCCGCGACGACGCCGCGCCCCCCGTTCCCGGTGAGCGCGACACCGAGACGACGACGCAGATCCGCGCCGTCCCGCACCGCGCCGCGTCCGGCCGGCACACCCCCCGGCCAGGCCAGCACAACCAGCACAACCAGGGCGCGCAGGACGACGAGGGCGCCACGCAGATGATCCCGCCCGTACGGGACGACGCCGCGCCCACGCAGATGATCCCGCCCATCGCCGCAGGCGACCCCGAGGCGACGACCCAGCTGCGCGCCGTCCGCCCCGGCCACACACCCCCCGCCGCGGGCCACCCCCAGGAACCGCCGCGCCCCCACGAGCCCCAGTACCCGCAGAACCCCCAGGCGCAGAACGGTGCCTGGTCCCCGCAGCAGCCCGCACCCCAGGGCCCGCCCGGCGCCTTCGACAACCTCTTCCGCTCCGCCTCCGAGCCCCCCGGCCCGCCAGGACCCGGCGGCCCCCCGTACCCGTACGACGATGACGACGAGCCGCGCCGTTCCCCCAAGGTCCTCGTCGCGGTCGCCGTGATCGTGGCGCTGGCCGTCGTCGGCCTCGCCGCGGGCGCGTTGCTCGGCGGCGGTGACGACGGCGGCGGCAACCAGGCCGCCCCCAGCGGCAGCGAGTCCGCCGACCCGTCCGCCGAGCCGTCGGGCGACGCCCCCGCCGAGGGCGAGGAGGGCGGCGACGACGCGGAGGGCGGCGACGAGGAGCCCACCGAGGAGGCGGACGACGCCGAGGCCCGCGCCCAGGCCACCGCGCTGTCCGACCTGCTGGCGCAGAGCAACAGCAGCCGCGACGCCGTCATTAGGTCCGTCGAGAACATCCGCGGCTGCCGCCAACTGGGGGCCGCCACCACCGACCTGCGCGCCGCCCGCGACCAGCGCAACAACCTCGTCACCCAGCTCCAGGCCCTCGACATCGGCGCGCTGGAGAACGGCGCCGAGCTGTCCCAGGCCCTCACCGAGGCCTGGCAGGCGTCCGCCGAGGCCGACGAGCACTACGCGGTCTGGGCCGAGGAGGCGCGGACGAACCCGCAGGTCTGCCAGGGCGGCACCGCCCAGCACACCGACCGCGCCAACCAGGGCGACGCCGCCAGCGGCCGCGCCACCGAGGCCAAGCAGCGCGCCGCCGGCCTGTGGAACCCGCTGGCCTCCGGCTACGGCCTCCCCGAGCGGGAGCCGAGCGCACTGTGACCGAGAGCCCCGTACGATCGGGACCCGTGCACACGCAAAGTCAGGAGAAGTCTTCCCGCCACGCCCGCCGTTCCCCCACCATGGCAGGCATGCCGCTCAACGACATGCCGTGGTGGCGCTGGCGGGCCAACGTGCGCTCGGCGCTGCATATGCTCTCCGACCCCGCCTTCCACCAGGAGCACTGGGTCCCCGCCACCCCCGGGTACGGTGACGTGACCGACGCCGTATACCGGCTGGTCGAGGACACGTGGCTGGACAACTGGTCGGCCGAGAAGTACATCGGCACGGTCTTCCGGGACACCCAGGAGGCCGCGCTGGTGGACGTCGCCGTGCTGCGGGTGCTGCGGATCATGCACCAGGTCGGCGCCGACGCCCCCGCGACCGCCTACCTGCGGCACCACGGCTGGCCCGAGGCCGTACGCGCCGCGCGGGAGGCGCACGTACGGCTGGCCGCCGCCGACGGTGACGACCCGGACGTGCCGCCGCGCTCCCTGGACGACCTGGCCGCCGCCCTGCGCTCCGCGTGAGCACGGGTGCGGCGCGCCGCCCGACTGTGCCAGGGTAGGGGGCATGAGTCCCGCGACCGCCGAGCCGGCCGAGCGTTCCGGCCAGTACGTCCTGACGCTGTCGTGCCCCGACAAACCGGGCATCGTGCACGGCGTCTCCAGCTTCCTGTTCATGACCGGCTGCAACATCGAGGACAGCCAGCAGTTCGGCGACCGGGACACCGGACTCTTTTTTATGCGCGTCCTCTTCTCCGCCACCGAGCCGGTCACGCTGGAGAAGCTGCGCGCGAGCTTCGCGGCGGTCGGCGACACGTTCCGCATGGACTGGCAGCTGCACGCGGCGGCCGAGCGGATGCGCGTTCTGATCATGGTGAGCCGCTTCGGGCACTGCCTGAACGACCTGCTGTTCCGCTCCCGGCTCGGCGCGCTGCCGGTCGAGGTCGTCGGCGTCGTCTCGAACCACACGGACTTCGCCGAGCTGTCCGCGTCCTACGGCATCCCCTTCCACCACCTCCCCGTCACGCCCGACACGAAGGCGGAGGCGGAGGCGCGGCTGCTGGAGATCGTGGACGACGAACGGGTCGAACTGGTCGTCCTCGCGCGCTACATGCAGGTCATCTCGGACGACCTGTGCAAGCGCCTGCCCGGCCGGATCATCAACATCCACCACTCCTTCCTCCCCAGCTTCAAGGGCGCCAGGCCGTACCACCAGGCGCACGCCCGGGGCGTGAAGCTGATCGGCGCGACCGCGCACTACGTCACGGCGGAGCTGGACGAGGGCCCGATCATCGAGCAGGAGGTGCAACGGGTCGGGCACGGCCTCACGCCCCAGCAGCTCGTCGCGGCCGGGCGCGACGTGGAGTGCCAGGCGCTCGCCCGCGCGGTGAAGTGGCACAGCGAGCGGCGCGTGCTGCTCAACGGGACGCGGACCGTCGTCTTCGCCTGACGCGGGAGGCCGGCCGGGCGCTCACAGCCGCGACAGTTCGGCGGCGGCGCACAGCACGTCCCGTATGACGTCCGCGTCGCCGTACCCGCCCGCCGCCACCTCGTCCGGCGCGACACGTCCCGCCGCGAGCTGGCAGAACACCACGTCGTCCAGCGCCACGCGGGCTACCGGCTTGTCGTCCCACGTCGCGGCCACCGCGGCGTCCGGCATGTCCACGGGGACGAACCAGTCCCCGCCGCCCGCGCCTTCCACCTCCAGGTGCAGCGCGCGCCCCGGCGTACCGGCCGGGGCGAGCCGCGCGGGCGAGGCGGCGTCGCCCGCCCTGCGGCGGCGCGCGATGCGGCCCGGCAGCCGCCGCGCCGCCAGGTCGACGAACCGCCGCAGGTGTGGGCCGTCCGGCGCGCCGTACGGGTAGTCCACCGCCTCAGCTATGTCCCGCGCGTGCGTCCAGCAGGCGAACGCGCGGCTCACGTACGCGTCCGGCAGCGCGCGGTCACCGTCCCCGCCGTCCTCCCGCCCGGCTGCCGCGCGCACCAGCGCCCGTATCTGCTCCCGCCAGGGCCCGCGCGCGTCCGGCCCCGGCGCGGCCCACCGGGCGGCGGTGCGCTCCGCCGGGTCGAGCGGCGGCTCGCCGCCCGGCCAGGGCAGCGGGTCGGGCAGGCCCGCCAGCCGCGCCAGCAGCCCGTCCACGGCGAACAGGTGGTCGAGCACACCGGCGGCCGTCGTCACCGTGCCGTGCCGCCGCCCGCCCTCGTACCAGCGCAGTTCGACCGGGGTGTCCCACTCGTGCTCGTCCATGTCGTCGAGCAGCGCGTCGAGCCTGGCGGCCTCGGCGTCCAGCGGCGCCGCCCAGCCGGGCAGCGGCAGCGCGGCGGGCCGCCGCGCCAGGCAGCCCGCCAGCACCCGGCCGCGCAGCCCCGGGTCCATGTCCAGGCCGCGCGGCGGCTCCAGCAGCGTCACGGCGTCGGAGAACCGCAGGGCCTCCGCCGCGCAGGACCGGCACGTCCCCAGGTGCGCCTCGACGCGTGCCGACTCCCCCGGCGCGCAGGCGCCGAGGGCCCAGGCGCCGAGCAGGGCCGCCACCTCCTGGTGGCTGTCCGGCTCCTCGTCCGGGCGGGCGGCGCCGCGGGGGAGTGGGGACATCGGCTCGCTCGCCTTCCGCTGCCGGGGTGTGGTGAGGGGCGGGTGCCCGGTCCCGCCACGCGGTCCGCCGGGGCCGCCGGGGCGCGCGGTCACCGTACGGCCCCGCCCGCCGCGTCGGGGTCGTACCGGGACGCCGAGGACAGCAGCTGGAGGCCGAGGCGCAGCCGGCGCCGTGTCTCCGCCTCGGTGATGCCGAGGCGCCGCGCGGTCTCGCGGCAGTCGTGGCGGCGGAAGCGGGTGAGGCGCAGGGCCTCGTGCAGCGGCGCGGGCATGGAGGCGACGATGTAGTCGGCGCGGGCGGCCGTGGAGGCGTTGCGGATGCGGTCGGCCACCTCTTCGGGGGTGCCGGGGCCGGGCCGGTCGCGCAGCCGGGCGACGGCGAGCCGGTGCGTGGCGTCGGCGATCCACGTGCGCAGCGGCCCGTGCGCCGGGTCGAAGCGGTCGGGGCGCTCCCAGAGGCGGGCGAACACCTCGCGCGTCACCTCGCCCGCCGCCTCCTCGTCGCCGCCGAGGATGCGCTGCGCGATGCCGTACGCGAGGGTGGCGAAGCGGTCGTACAGCTCGGACAGGGCGGCGGCGTCGCCGTCCCCGAGGCGGCGGCGTATGTCGCGGTCCCACTGTGGTGGCGTCAGGTGCGCCATCCGGCTCTCCACTTCCGTCCGCCCGGCGGGCCGTGCTCGGCCCCGTGCGTGCGTCAAATGTAGTGCGGCTGCCCCGTCGCGCGCGCCCCCACGTGAGGATCCGGACGGCGGGACCCGGTGAGGGGGGCGGGACGGGGGAGAACGGGGAGAAGACGAGCGGAACGTGGCGCTTTCCGTCATCCCGTGCCCGGACGTGGTGGCCGGATGGCCGGATCGTTGCGCGGACGGTACGGCGGCGTACGCGTGGCCGCACGAGAAGTGGGCAGGCCGCACATAGAGTGGGCCCGGCACGGGCCCCCGGTCCGTGACCGTGGCATAACACAGAAGGGCCCGACTCTCGTGACGTTGACCGTGCAGGGGGAGCAGCGGGGGGAGTGGACCGTGCTGCGCGTCGCGGGCGAACTGGACCTCGCGACCTCGCCGCTCGTGCGCCAGCACGTGCACGAGGCGGTGGCGGAGGGCCGCAGACTGCTGGTACTCGACCTGTCCGACGTGCTGTTCTGCGATTCGAGCGGCGTCGGCGTGCTGGTCGCGGCCCGGCGGCTGATGCGTTCGTGCGGCGGCGAGCTGCGGCTGATCCTGCCCGCCAGGGGCGCGGAGGACGGCAGCCATGTGAACCGCGTGCTGGCCGCCCTCGGCGTGCGCCGCCTCTTCGACTGCTATCCCGACCTCGCCTCGGCGGCGGCCGGACAGCGCCTGACGGCCTGATCCGCCCGCCCCGCCGCGCCGTTCGCACACAGGCGCGGCTCCTTACTCCTTTGCGCCGGAATATGCCGGAAGCGCTTGTTGTCCGAGTCCGCCGTCAATCATGCTGGGCGGAGCCGAGGTTGCGCCTCGGTGAGTGGCGAGATGTCCGCCGGTTCGGATGGTGTGAACGGTGCAGGAGCTGGAAGAGCAGTTGGAGGTCGCCCCCGAGCCCTCGGAGGTGGGCCGCGCCCGCCGGTGGGTGCGCGCGCAGCTGGGCCGCGGGCAGCCCTGCCCGGCCTGCCCGGACGACGCGCGGACGGACACCCTGGTGCTGCTGGTGTCCGAGCTGGTGACCAACGCGGTGGTCCACACCGGGCGTCCGGCGGTGCTGCGGCTCGCGGTGCGCGAACCGGAGTCCGTACGGCTCGAAGTGGTGGACGAGGGCGCACGCGCGCCCCGTCCGCGCCGGGCGCGGGGCGAGGACACCGGCGGGCGGGGCCTCGAACTGGTCGAGGTCCTGGCGGACCGCTGGGGCTGGCAGCCCGAGGGCGGCGGCAAACGCGTGTGGTGCGAACTCGACTGCCCGCACGCGGCGGAATCCGGCCAGGTATTGACGAGTCGTGGTGGCTTGATGACTCTGAGAAGTGTTCCGCCCAGGTCCGTGGAGGCCGGATCGGGCGGAGCGGGGTGATGCGTCGCGAGGGGACGCCGAGGACCGCCGGGCGACCGGGGGGCGCCTCGGCGAGTGCGGATCGCCCCCGCGGGTCCCTTCCACTCGACGGGAGGGGCCCGTTCTCCCTCGACCGCCTGTCGGCCGCCCGTCAGCCGCCCGTCAGCCGCGCGCCTTCGCGGCCGCGGCGACCGCCGCGGCGATCTTCGGAGCGTCCCTCGCCAGTTCGCGCAGCATGCCGCTGAGGGGATTCGTGTAGCCGGTGAAGTAGAGCCCCGGCGCGGTCGGATGGGTCTGGCGGCCGTGCACCAGCGGGCGTCCCCGCCCGTCGAGCAGCCCCAGGTGGCCGACCAGCGGTTCGAGCCCGCGCCGGTAGCCGGTGGCGGCGACGACCACCTCGGGGGTGATGGCCGTCCCGTCCGCGAGCCGTACCTCGGGGCCGTCGAACGACTCGACCGCGCCCACCGGTTCGACCTTCCCGCGCTTCACCGCGCGGACGAGCCCCGCGTCCTGCACCGGGATGGCGCCCTCGCGCACCCGCGAGTAGAGGCCGGTCGCGGGGCGCGGCAGCCCGTAGCGCGTCAGGTCGGGGAGGCTGCGCTCGACGGGCCGCGCCAGCCGGTCCACGAGCCGGACGGGCAGGCGGCGGCACAGGATGCCGCTCGCCTGCGCGGGCCAGCCGAGGGTGGAGCGCCGCAGGATGTGCGGCGGGGTGCGCACCGCGAGGCGTACGCGTCCCGCGCCGCCTTCTGCGAGGTCGGCGGCTATCTCGGCGCCGGTGTTGCCGACGCCGACGACGAGCACGTCCCGCCCGGCGTACGGGCTCGGCTCGCGGTAGCGGGAGGCGTGCAGCAGTTCGCCGGTGAACGCGTCGCGACCGGGCCAGTCCGGCAGCCAGGGCGTGTGGTTGTGGCCGGTGGCGACGACGACGGCGCTCGCCCGCAGCCTGCGCCCGGCCGTCGCCTCCAGCAGCCAGCCGCCGTCCGGCTCCCGTTCCGGCTCCCTGACGACGCGGAAGACCTCGACGCCCGTGGCCAGGTCGAGGCGGTGGTGGCGCGCGTAGACCTCCAGGTAGCGCACGAAGTCGTCGCGCCGCACCCAGCGTCCGGCGGAGCGCGGGATGGGCAGGCCGGGCAGCGCGGAGCCGCGGCGCGTGGTGTGCAGGCGCAGGCGGTCGTAGTGCCCGCGCCAGGAGGCGCCGACGTCGCCGGACTTCTCCACCAGGACGGTGCGGATGCCCCGTCCGGCCAGGGCGGCGGCGGTGGCGAGACCGCCCGGCCCCGCTCCGATGACATGGACAGGTGCGGTCGGCGTCGGCATGTGCCGAGCATACGCAGGGCGTGGTGAGCGCCGCCCCGTGCCCGCCGGGGAAGTGGCGGGCGCGGAGCGGCGGTTGGGGTTGCGCGGCGACGGCGGGGCGCCGTCCCGGGGACAGGGACCGGGCGGCGGTGCCCGGCGCGCTACTTGGCGGCGGGCCTGCGGCCGGTGACCCCGAGATGGACGAGCGACGTCAGCGCCGGTTTCAGGTCGGCCTGCTTGGCGCCGAGCGCCTGGAGACTCTTGGGCTGTGCCGAGACGGCGGCGAGCATCGTCACGAGGGAGCCCGCGAGTGCGGCGGGGGAGGTGTCCGCCTCACCGCCGCGGCTGCGGCTGCGCAGCTCGTCGATGGTGTCGGCGAGCGGCTTCACGATGGCGCCCTGCACGCGCGTCCTGATGCGGACGAAGCGCCGGTCGCCCTCGGCCGCGCCGAGGTCGATCACCCGGAGGATGGCGTCGTGTTTGCGCCAGAAGGCGAGGAAGCCGTCGACCAGCTCCTCGGCCGTCTGGCGGCCCGCGCGACCGGCCCAGGAGCGTCCGGTGACCAGCTCGGAGAGCGCCGCGCTCTCCCGCGCGGTCGTCTCGGCCAGCTCCAGGACGGCGGCCTCCACATCCGGGAAATACTGGTAGAAAGTGGCCGGTGACGTGCCCGCTTTGCGTGCTACGTCGATGACTTTCACGTCGCGGTAGGGCGAGGCGCCCAGCATCCTGCCGAGGCAGTCGAGCAGTTTCTGCCGTGTGGCCTGACCCCGGCGGCCGGCGACCCGGCCGTCAACGGTCGTTACCTGTCCTGTCATGCCAGTCAGCTTATCTACGCGTGATCTCGGCGCGATTTGATCGCATCCGAATGGGGAATCCTTACCGACCGGGCCGGACATCTGCCAACACTCCGCCCAAGCCGGACCCCGGGTTCGCCACGGTCGGTCCCGGCAGGAAGAATCGTCCCGGAGCCCGCAGCTTTCCGGTGGCGGATGAGATGCTGCACAGGGCGGGGAAGCAGCGCCCTAACGGGGAGGTGCAGGAGCAGTGGAGCAGCTGACGCAGCACGATCCGCGACGGATCGGGCCGTTCGAGGTGCTCGGCCGGCTGGGCGCCGGGGGGATGGGGCTCGTCTTTCTGGCCAGGTCCGCTTCGGGGCGCCGGGTCGCGATCAAGACGGTGCGCAGCGAGCTGGCCGAGGACCAGCTGTTCCGGGTGCGCTTCACGCGTGAGGTGGAGGCCGCGCGCGCGGTCAGCGGCTTCTACACGGCCGCCGTCGTGGACGCCGACCCGGGCGCGGCCGTGCCGTGGCTCGCCACCGCGTACGTTCCCGCGCCGTCGCTTGAGGAGATCGTCGCCGAGTGCGGGCCGCTGCCCGCGCAGGCCGTGCGCTGGCTGGCCGCCGGGATCGCCGAGGCGCTCCAGTCGATCCACGGCGCCGGGCTCGTCCACCGCGACCTGAAGCCGTCGAACGTGCTGGTCGTCGAGGACGGGCCGCGCGTCATCGACTTCGGTATCGCGTCCGGCGTCTCCAACACCCGGCTGACCATGACGAACGTCGCGGTCGGCACCCCCGCGTACATGTCGCCCGAGCAGGCGCGCGACTCCCGCAGCGTCAGCGGCGCCAGCGACGTCTTCTCCCTCGCGTCCACCATGGTCTTCGCCGCCACGGGCCACCCGCCCTACCGGGGCGCGAACCCGGTGGAGACCGTCTTCATGCTGCTGCGGGAACGGCCCGACCTGACCGGGCTGCCGGACGAGCTGCGGCCCCTCATCGAGTCGCTGATGGAGCACAAGGCGGAGGACCGGCCGACCCCTGCGGAGTTGCAGGCCGAGCTTGCCCCGCACCTCTTCGCCGCGAGCGACGACAGCGGCACGGCGTCGGCGTGGCTGCCGAGCGGCGCGGTGGAGATGATCGAGCGGCGCCGTGGCGGTGTCCCGCGCCTCCTGCCCGAGCAGTCGGGGCGGACGCGGGAGCGGCCCGAGGCGCGCAAGGCGAAGCAGGGGCCGCCCGCGCCCGCGCCCGTGGCGTCGTCCCCGCCTCCCCCGCCCGCCGTGCCCGCCCCGGCCCCGGACGCCCGGCCGCTGCCGCCGCCCTCGTCGCCGCCGTACACGGGGGGTGCCGCGGGCCGGGCGACGCCGGGCCGGGTGGCGCAGCCCGCCGCCGACGTGCTCCCGCCGCCCACCGGCGACCCGGTGCGGCTGCCCGGCGCGCGCGTGCCGATCGGCCCCGGGCCGCAGCGGGGCGAGCCGTCCGGGCCGGGCGACCACCTGGTGCCGCACTCGCCGGACTGGGCGAGACCGCCGGCCGGCGCGCCGGTGGCGGCCGTGCCGCATTCCGGTGGCGCGCGCTCCGGGCAGGCCGCGCCGGGCCGGCAGGTCGCCCCGTCGCGCTGGCGGCCGTGGCGTTTCCGCATGAACCACGAGCTGTGGGGTTCCCCGACCGTGCGCGGCGGCCTGCTGTACGTCACGTCGCACGAGGTGCACGCCCTGGACGTGGCCAGCGGGCGCAGGCAGTTCAAGACGCGGGAGCCCGCCTGGGCGCTGGCGGTGACGGGCGGCCGGGTCCTCGCCTCGGACGGCGCGGCGCTGTACGCGCTGGACGCCACGGACGGCTCGGACCGCTGGCGCATCCCGGCGGAGGGCTGGATCTACGGGCTGCGCGCCGACCGGGGGACGCTCGTCACGGCCACGCGCGGCGGCGGTGTGCAGGCGTGGGAGTCGGCGAACGGCGAGCGGCTGTGGGAGCTGTCCGGCGTGCAGACCGACTTCGAGTCGCCGGACACGGCGCCGGTCGTGCACGGCGGGACGGTCTACGTGTGGGGCGAGGGCCTGCTGTACGCGCTGGAGGCGCGCACGGGTGCCGAGCTGTGGCGCCATCCGGTCGGGGACGTGTCGGCGACCGGCGGTGTGCCGGTGCGGATCGCGCCGGCGGACGACGGCGCGGTGTACGTGAGCGCCGGGTCGCGGGTCCTCGGGCTCGACGCGGCGACGGGCGCGGAGCGGTGGCGCTTCGACGCGCCGGCGGCCATCCTCAGCCCGCCGACGTACGAGTCCGCGCGCAGCCGGGCGGCGGGTGTCTACTTCGCGGACTACCTGGGGACGGTCTACGCGCTCGATGTCGCGACGGGCGACGACCGGTGGCGCATCGCCACGGAGACGCGGCAGACGGCCGAGCCGGTCGTGGTGGCGGACGGCCTGGTGCACCTGGGCAGTGGCGCGGCGATGTACACGCTGGACGCGGTCAGCGGCACGCCGCGCTGGCGGTTCGCGGCGGGGGAGGCGATCGTCGGCTCGCCGGTGGTCAGGGACGGGCGGCTGCACTTCGGGTCGGCCGATCACTGCCTCTACACGCTGGACGCGGTGAGCGGCCGGCTCAGCTGGAAGCTGGAGACCGGCGGCGAGATCACCGGGACACCCGCGGCGGCGGACGGCATGGTCTTCGCGTGCAGCAAGGACCACTGTGTGTACGCGCTGGACGCGGCGCGGGGCACCCGCCAGTCCTGAGCGGCCCTCATCACTCGAACGGGTGGATAACGCTCTGTGCCCTTCCCTGTCGCCATTCGGTCACTTAGAGTCACGGAGTGGGTGGCGGGCGTGACTCTCCCGCCACGGTGACCGACAAGGGGGGAGGCGGCATGCGGGCGTCACGAGGACCGGCGTGGACAGGACTTCACCGGCGGGTGCGCCGGGCCGGGGTGGTGGTACGCGGATCACCACGCCGCACGCTCTCCGACGGCGTCCTGGCGACGGCCGGCGGCGCCGCGGGAGTGCCCGCGGCCGTGCCGGCCCGGGATCTCGCAAGCCCGTCCGCCGCCGCGCGTCCGCCGGTGCTCCGGCGTCACCTGGGTCGTGTCGTTCGGATCGTGGCGGATCGGCCCGCGTTGTCGGACGCCGTGCGTCGCAAGGCACCGGATCGCCACGCGTACCGGGCGTACCCGGGCGATGCGGTGATGCGGCGAGGTGCGGTGACCGGCGGCGCGCGCCAGGAGAGATCTGAACGACACGGCCTGGTGGCGGCGTTCGTCGGGCGTGGCAGGGGACGGGCGGTGCCAGGCGGGGAAGGCCACGGCCTGCCGGATGGCGGTGGCGGCCCGGTTACCGCCCGGAGTTCCGGCGGCCGGTCCGACCCGCTCGCGGAGCCGCCGTCCCGGCTCCGGCGCGGCGGTGGAACGGGGCGGCACCGGGAGGTGGCACGGTCGGGGTGCGTCGGACGGGCCGGGGCGTCGCGCCGCCCGCACGGGCGGACGCATGGCCGCCTTCAGGCGGCGGTGATGT